>SLIZ01000251.1 GCA_007135395.1 Wenzhouxiangellaceae bacterium
ACAGTGGCCGGCGAAGGAGCGGGTTCACCTGGCTTTCGGATTCGCTTCATGACTGCACCAGGGCCAGGGCCTTGAGGCATTGATGGATGTGGTCCCGGTCATTTCCCGGACCAAGCTGATCCCGGGAAAGCTGCAGGGTCCAGGAAACTTCCGACTCTGCGGCCATCAGCACCCAGGAGGTGAGAATGCCAACGCGCTCCTCCAGATTTGCCCCGGGTGCATTGTCCAGGGAAAGGTGAATTTCCTGGTCGTTTTCTGCCTGGAACTGGCGCGAGAGCAATTGATCGTGTTTCTGGCTGGCCTTCCAGGCGATACGGTGCAGGGGATCGCCGGCGCGCCAGGCTCGAAGGGAGTGGAATTCCTCCCCCTCGGTCCGACGGTCGGGCTTGCCCTGTTGCCCGCCGGTACGTGGCAGGGGCGGAACTTTGCGCGCCGGCGCGGGATAGACCAGAAACCGGCGGGCCGGAAAAACCCAGCTCCAGGCTTCGAACAGTCCCAGCGGGTGCTGGGTGGCTATTCTCAACCTTCCTGCGGTGTACCAGCCTCGGCTCCGGGTCGGCAGGCCCAGCTCCAGCCGGGTCCGGCCGCCATCCGGTACATGGCCCCGGATGGCCGCGTCGGCACAGCGAAGCTCCAGGCCCCGGTGACCCTGGCCCGTGGCACTTTGCAGGGTGATTTCCAGTGTCAGCGGCGTCCCGGCATGGACCGGTGAAGCGGCAATGTCGAGCACCTGGAGCCCGGCCAGGTTGCGGTAGGCCTGGAACATGGAAAGCACGGCCAGGCCGGCAACGACAAAGCTGGTCAGCAGGCCCAGGTTGTTGTTGAAATTCAGGCTTCCCAGCAACATGGCCGCCATGAGTACGCCCAGAATCCAGCCAAACCGGGTCGGAAGAATGAAGATCTGGCGATAGCGCAATTCCAGGGGCGGGTAGAGTGGTCCCCGACGCTTGAGCCAGCGGGCGAGCCAGCCTTCGGCTGACGACACGGTGCTTGCCCGGGACTCGCCCATGGAGTGTGTCAGGGAACCCGGGTTTCGTTCAGCAGCGCCTGAATGACTGCTTCCGGTGAAACCTCGGAGCCGGTTGAAGGTTGCAGGCGGTGACTGGCCAGGGCGACAAACACGGCCTTGACGTCCTCGGGCAGGCAGTGATCCCGCCCCCGGATGAATGCATGGGCCCGGGCGACGGCAACCAGCGACAGGGCGGCCCGGGGGGAAAGCCCGTTTCTCAGTTCCGGGTGGTCACGGGTGGCTGCAACCAGGGTCTGGATGTAATCGAGTACCGGGTCGGACAGATGAACTTCCCGGACCTGGCCCATGAGGGTTTCGAGCTGTCCGGCGTCAAGCTCGGGAAGCAGTTCGCCCATCATGATCCTGCGGTCAACCTGTCGCAGCAGCCGCCGCTCCTCGTCCCTGGAGGGGTAGCCGATACTGGTTCGAAGCAGGAACCGGTCGAGCTGAGAGTCCGGCAGGGGGTAAGTGCCGACCAGGTCGGCCGGGTTCTGGGTGGCAATAACGAAAAACGGGGCCGGCAACGGATGGGTCTTGCCGTCCACGGTCACCTGGCCCTCGGCCATGGCTTCGAGCAATGCCGATTGGGTTCGGGGGGTCGCCCGGTTGATTTCATCGGCCAGAACCACGTTGGCAAAAATCGGGCCCGGCCGGAATTCGAAGGCATCCTCTCCCGGCCGGTATAGCGAGACACCGACGATATCGGCCGGCAGCATGTCGCTTGTAAACTGGATTCGCTGCCAGTTGCCGCCCAGGATGATGGCCATTGAATGGGCCAGCGTAGTCTTGCCGACACCGGGCAGATCCTCGATGAGTAGATGGCCACCGGCCAACAGGGCACAGAAGGCCAGGTCCACCTGGTGGCTCTTGTCGAGCACCATGGTGTTGACCGAGGCAATCGCCTTTTGCAGGGATCGGATGGGGTCGGCGTCGGCGTCCCGCTGGCGGCTGATTGGGGCGGCGTGATCAGCCATCCAGCAGGTCGTCGACCTTGGCAGCACAGATGAAATCATTTTCACTCAGCCCGCCGATTGCGTGGGTGGTGAAAGTGACTTCACAGAAGTTGTAGCCAGCCGAAAAGTCCGGGTGGTGATTTTCCTTGTTGGCAATCCAGGCCATGGCATTGATGAAGGCCATGGTCTTGTAAAAGCCCTTGAACTCGAAGCGCCGCTGGATGCTCTTGTTGTCGTTGGATGCCTTCCACTCGGGTATCTGTTCAAGCAGGACCCCGATGGCTTCGGCGTCCAGCGGCCGGGTACCGCCCTCGCAGGGCACGCAGGTTTTCTGACTCAGGTCTTCACTCATTTTCAGGCCGCTTCCTTTTCTTTGGGTGGGTATGTGGGTTCGAATTCGCCCAGTGCCCGGGCCTTGCGAATCATGCCAAGCAGGTCCTTCTGGGCAAGCTCGAACAGGTCGTCCATCTGGTCGAGGATGTAATAAACCGTTTGATAGATATCAATGCGATACGGGGTTCTCAGCGCGTCGATTGGGTCGAAGGGCCGGCGAATGGGCTCTTCGCTTTCCAGCGAAAACACGGTCTCGCCCGGCGAAGAAGCGATACCGCCTCCGTAGATCTGCAGCCCCCGGGCGGTGTTGATCAGGCCGAACTCCACGGTAAACCAGTAAAGACGGGCCAGCAGGACCCGGTCCTTCTTCGATGCCTGGATTCCGGCCATTCCGTAGGCATGGGTGAAATCGGCAAAACCCGGGTGGGTCAGCATGACCGTGTGACCGAAGATCTCGTGAAAGATGTCGGGTTCCTGCAGGTAGTCCATCTCTTCCCGGCTGCGAATGAATGACGCGGCGGGAAATTTCTTCTCCGACAACAACTTGAAAAAACGGTCAAAATTGATCAGGGCCGGAACCGGGGCGACCTGCCAGCCGGTCTTTTCCATCAGTACTTCGCTGACCTCGGTTGGCTGGGGAATGCGATCGGAGGGAAGGTCAAGCATTTCCAGGCCGTCGAGAAACTCCTGGCACACCCGACCCTGGATGATATCGATCTGGCGCTCGTACAGATCCTTCCAGACGCTGTGCTCCTCGTCGCTGTATGGGATGATGCCGTTTTCGTCCGGAACCTTGGCTTCATACTTTGTGGACTTGCCCATGAAATACCTCCTCGGACAGTTCGGGATCAGGATGCCTTGCTTGCGTCAAGGCCACGTGTTGCAGGCTGTCAATTATAGCATCGGGATGCAGTCCGGCCGGTTCAAGGATCACCGGGTTTGCCCGGGACGGACAGCATGTTGAGGGGGTCCGGCAGTGCAGGGGAGACCGGCTACCGGGCCGGCTGGCCGCAATGTCCGGCCTGGCCGGGGCTTGACGGGGACCGGGATGCGGAAGTGGTTATCGTCGGTGGCGGACTGGCCGGACTGAACACCGCTGCAAGCCTGGTGGAAAGGGGGATCGGACCGGTCATGGTGCTCGAGGCCCGGGAATTGGCCCACGGAGCCTCCGGGCGTAACGGGGGCTTCGTGTTCAGCGGTTATTCGCTGTCCCCGGAAGCCCTGGCCCGGCAGGTGGGCCCGGACCAGGCCCGCCGAATGCTGGCCTGGACGATCGACGGAGTCAACCGGGTCCGTGCCCGGGCCAGGGCCTGGGCAATCGACTGTGATATCCGTGAAGGCGGAGTGATCTGGGCCGACTGGTTTGGTGATCGAGACCGGCTGAAGGGACGGCAGGACTGGTTGCGCCGGGCGATGGGCCTGGACTGGAAACTCATTCCCGGTGAGGAACTGGCCGGTATGGTTGCCACCACCCGCTACGGGGATGGCCTGCTGGAATCCGGAGCGTTTCACTACGATCCGTTGCGCTATGCCCAGGGACTGGCCCGTGGTGTGACCGACAGGGGAGGGGCGGTATTCGAGCATTCTCCGGTGACCGCAATCGAGCCGGATTCGGGATGCTGGATTGTTCACACCCCCGCCGGCCGCGTGCGGGCTCGTCGGGTGGTCCTGTGCGGTGGTGCCTACGGGCCGTTTCCCGCCGCCGGCATCCGGCGTGCCATTCTCCCGATCCGGACCTACGCCATGACAACCGAGCCCCTGGGAGACCGGGGCAAAGATCTGATCCGGGGGCCCTGGGCGGTCTACGACACCCGCTTTGCCTTCGACTATTACCGGGTGCTGACCGACACCCGGCTTCTGTGGGGCGGGCGGATCTCCGTGCGCGAGCCGGCAGAGAAAACCGTCCGGCGGTGGCTTCGCCGGGACATGCTGCGGGTCTTCCCCCAGCTGGCCGACGTGGAAATCGAGTCGTGCTGGAGCGGGCGCATGGGATACACCCGTCACCAGATGCCGCTGCTCGGGTCCGTTGCGCCGGGCCTGTACACCTCCACCGGCTACGGCGGTCACGGCATGGCGCCCACCGCCCTGGGCGGGGAAGTGCTTGCCGAGGCTCTGGCCGGCCGGCCCGACAGGCTGCAGGCCTTTGCCCCCTTCGGCCCGGTTCGGGCCTTCGGCGCGCTGGGCATGGCCGCGGCGCAACTGACCTACTGGGGCCTGCAGCTGGCCGACGGGGTTCGGGCCCGCCGCCGCGCGGGT
>SLIZ01000130.1 GCA_007135395.1 Wenzhouxiangellaceae bacterium
CCTTCGAGGCCTGCCGGGAGAAAATCGCCGACTACCTGCGCGAACACGTCCGGCGTAAGGCCATCAGCCAGTACATCAGGATCCTGGCCGGCCGTCACGAAATCGAAGGCTTCGACATGGACGCGGCCGAAAGCCCGCTGGTCCAATGATGACTTTGCAGAAAGGATCGCCCCGCCCATGACATCTCCTGAAATCCATTCCTTTTCCGACCTGGTGACCATGGCCCTCGGGGAGCCGGACCCGCCCCAGTTGCTGACCGTCCTTATACGGGCCGAGTCCGTCCAAGCCGGGGATGAGAATGGCACTACCGAAGGCCAGGGCGTTCTCAAGCCGATCATGGTCAAGTCCCACAGCCTCACCCCGGAACTGGAATTCGAGCGCCTGGGTCGCGAGGCCGACGAACTGGATGATCGCTGGGCGATGATGATGGTGGCCATACTCCCGGGCCGGGACGGCAAGCCCCCGGCCCCGGTGGATGTGGACGAAAACCTGAAGATGATGGCCCGCACACTGCTGACCGGCGGCGACCTGAGCCGCTTTCTGTTTTTCGACCGGGAGGGAACGCCGGTCGAGATCGGCCGGCCGGTTGACCTGGTCCGCTCGGGGAGCACTGTGCCGTGAGCCGTTTTCACACAGTGACCGAAGCCCGCCACCGGCTGCTGGAGGCGACCGGGCCGGTTACCGGGACCGAGACCCTGGCCCTGGATGAGTCTGCCGGAAGGGTACTGGCCACAGAGGCCATCGCCGCATCGGATGTCCCCCCGGCGGATAACTCGGCCATGGACGGCTATGCCTTTGCCATGGAGGACCTCCAGGCTGCCGGCGGAACCCTTCCGGTATCGGCCCGGGTCCACGCCGGCCAGGCACCGGACCGGCTTGCCGACAAGTCCGCTGTACGAATCTTTACCGGTGCGGTAATCCCCGAAGGGGCCGACACGGTGGTCATGCAGGAAAACTGCCATGAAACCGACAACCGGGTCACCGTCGCCGATATACCGGCAACCGGGGCCAATATCCGGCGGGCCGGGGAAGACCTCTCCGCCGGCCAGGTAATCCTGGGTCCCGGCCGTCGCCTGCAACCCCAGGACCTGGGATTGCTGGCCTCCACCGGGATCGACCGGACAACCGTGTACCGGCGCCTGGCGGTGGCCGTTCTCTCAACCGGGGATGAACTCGTCGAGCCGGGCCGCAAACTCCGGCCCGGACAGATCTACAACTCCAACGCCACGGTCCTGAAGGCCCTGCTGGAAAAACTGGGCTGCCGGGTCATTTCGGCCGACCAGGTGGCCGATACCCGGGAGGCCACCCGGAAGGCACTGACAGACACCGCCGCGGAGGCCGACCTGGTCATATCCTCCGGTGGCGTG
This sequence comes from Wenzhouxiangellaceae bacterium, assembly GCA_007135395.1. Lineage (GTDB taxonomy): Bacteria > Pseudomonadota > Gammaproteobacteria > Xanthomonadales > Wenzhouxiangellaceae > SLIZ01. Next base: position 1,368 of record SLIZ01000130.1, read on the forward strand.
AGCGTGGGCGAGGCGGATTTCATCAAGCAGGCAGTGGAAGAACTGGGCCGGCTGGACCTGTGGAAAATCTCGGTCAAGCCCGGCAAGCCCCTGGCCTTCGGTCAGGTGGATAACACGCCTTTTATCGGGTTGCCGGGAAATCCGGTTGCCGTCTTCGTGACCTTCTGCCTGTTTGCCGCACCTGTGATCCGAAACATGCAGGGGCGGGCCAATCCCTTCCCCCAGCCGCTCAAAGGCCCGGCCGGGTTCGTTCGGGACCAGTCGTCAAAGCGGGAAGAATACCTGCGCGTTCGGGCCGAAGACGGATGGCTTCGCACCTATCCCCACCAGGGGTCCGGGGTACTCAGCTCCGTGGCCTGGGCCGACGGCCTGGCCCGGATCCCGATAGGCAAGCGCGTTGCCGAAGGCGACCTGCTCGAATACTTCAGCTTCGAATCCCTGCTGGCTTGAGCCCGACGCCGGCAGCCCTCGCATGTACAGGACTGAACTCGAATGACCCGAAAAGGAAGCAACGACACGCCCTTCAAGCCGCTGAACATCGCCGTACTCACGGTCTCGGACTCGCGCACGGCCGAGACCGACACCTCCGGCGATACCCTTTGCCAGCGTGCTGAATCGGCCGGCCACCGGGTATCCGATCGCAAGCTGCTGCCCGATGACGTATTCCAGTTGCGCGCGGCCGTCTCGGTGTGGATCGCCGATGAGACCACCGACTGCATACTGATCACCGGGGGGACCAGCATAACCGGCCGGGCCAGTACGCCGGAGGCCATCGAGCCCCTGCTGGTCCGACCCATTCCCGGTTTCGGCGAACTGTTTCGCTACTATTCCCTGGAGGAGATCGGCACCTCCACCATCCAGTCCCGGGCATTTGCCGGCGTGGCCAATGCCACCCTGATCTTCGGCCTGCCCGGTTCCACCGGGGCCTGCCGGACCGCCTGGGACCGGATTCTCCAGCCCCAGCTGGACTCCCGGACCGGACCGTGCAACTTTGTCTCCCTGCTTCGACGCCTCAACGAGGTCTGAGTGTTCCGTGAACAAACCGGTCGATCCTGAAAATGCTCCCGGCCCCACCGAATCCCTGGACTGGCTGAGCCCCTATTTTCTCGGCTCCTACGCCGAAAACGACGAGCTCCTGGAAAAGGTACTGGTTGAGTTCCTGCGCGACCATGTCTACTGGCGGCGCAACTTTCATCCCGAAGATACCCCGCCCATCTCGGTGCTGGCCCAGCATGGGCCCGACTACCGGGAATTCGTCGCCCGGATGAAATCCGAACTCCACGGGCTCAGCGCCCGGCTCAAGCAGTCGGTGCCCTTTTTCAACCCGCGCTACATCGGACACATGGCCTCCGACCTGCTGCTGCCCGGCCTGATCGGCCAGATGATCACCACCTTGTACAACCCCAACAACGTCACCGACGAGGCAGCCAACGTCACCCTGGAGATGGAACTGGAGGTTGGCCGGCAACTGGCGGCCATGTTCGGGTTTTCCACCGATCCAGCCAGCAGGCCCTGCGCCTGGGGCCATGTGACCTCCGGCGGCACCCTGGCCAACTACGAGGCCCTGTGGTATTTCCGGGCAGCCCGGTTCTGGCCCCTGACCGCCCGGCAGGCGACCGTCGAGGCGGAACTGGATCCCGGCGTCCTGGATGGACTGGACGGCGCCTTCGTCAAGGCCGACCCGGCAAGGTTGTTCAACCTGTCCCTTGACCAGGTCATCCGGCTGCGCCGGCAACTGTACGAGTGGATGGGCACAAGCCTTTCCCCTGCACAAGCCAGGGCCCTGGCCCGGGCCATCGAGGCCGGGCGCATCGAGTCGCTGGGAGAGGCCGGTTTCCACAATGCCCATCCGGAACTCGGCCAGCCCGTGGTCATGGTCCCGGTCACCGCCCATTACTCCTGGGAAAAGGCGCTCAAGCTGCTGGGCCTGGGCAGTGCCAACCTGGTGACCGTCGGTGTGACCGAGCGCATGCGAATGGACCCGGATGCACTCCATGCCGCCCTGGCCCGTGCCCATGATCAGGGCCGGCCGGTACTGGCAGTCATCGGGGTACTGGGCACGACCGAGTACGGGTCCATCGACCCGATCCACGAAATCGTCAGTGCCCGCCAGCGCTGGCGCAAGAAGGGGCTGGATTTTGCCATTCACGTGGATGCCGCCTGGGGCGGTTACCTGTCCAGCCTGTTCCGGGCCGCCGATGGCAGCCTTGTCGGGCACGGGGAGCTCAAGAAAAAGTTCAAGTACTTCCCCGGGGAGTCGGTGTACAAGGCCTTCGCCGCAGTGCGCCACAGCGATTCGGTCACCGTCGACCCCCACAAGCTTGGCTACGTGCCTTTCGGTTGCGGGGCCTATGTAGCCCGCAACCGGGGTCTGACGGATTTCATCACCCAGAAGGCCGCCTACGTGTTCGAAGGCAGCGAGGAATCCGGCCCGGTCAATTACGAGCGGCGCTTCCGCAATCTCGGGCAATACATCCTGGAAGGCTCCAAGCCGGGGGCCGCGGCTACGGCGGCCTGGATCACCCACCGGGTGCTGCCGCTGAACCAGGACCATTTCGGCCGGCTGTGCGCGGGAACCGTGCACAACTGCGAGTATTTTTTCGAACACCTGGATGAACTGCGTACACGGCTGAAGGGCACTGCCCGGGTCATCCTGCCCTTCGAGCCGGACAGCAACCTGGTCTGCCTGGCCATCAACCCGGAAGGAAACCGCAGCCTGGCGGCCATGAATGCCTTCGGTAGGAGGATCTACGAGCGGATCAGCGCGACCAGTGCCGGCGATATCCGGACCCGGGAATTCTTCGGATCCCGGACCCTGGTCGATCGCAGCGCCCTGAACCCGGAAACCGCCGCCAGGCTTTGCGACGAACTGGGCCTGGACCCGGCCAGTTTTACCGAAAACGTGGCAGACCCGGAGACCCAGTCCGATCGCATTTTCCTGCTTCGTCACACCCTGATGAACCCCTGGCTGACCGGAAAGGACCGGGGCCTGAACTACCTGGACCGCTATTGCCGCCACCTGGAAACGCTTATCGGCCAGGCCATCGGCAACGGCCAGTGACAGACACCCCGGTCAGGGCCGGAGCTCCACCGGCCGGGTGAGCATCCC
>SLIZ01000044.1 GCA_007135395.1 Wenzhouxiangellaceae bacterium
AATTGTTCTCCTAAATTTTATCGCTTTGAAATTCTGTTGACACTTAGCGATCACTCACCACTCAAGGCAAGCGACCGGGTGCAAAGGACATCGCCCAAATTAACTTCGCCATTCTCATTACAGTCGGGCTGCCCAGCGGCGAAACTCGTTCCCAGGGCCTCGGCTCGAACAGCGAGCACGTCACCGAGATTTACCTCACCGTTATCGTTCGCATCACCACGCAACAGCCGCCCTGGCCGTGTCATCCGGTTAGAGACAAAGTCATCGAAATCAACATAGCCACCGGTGTCCGTGCCTTCCACGTTACCCAACTGGGCTTCGGCGATCAGGATTCCGCTGGTATCCACGTTAGCGACCTCGTCGTCCATGCCGTCCACGGTAAATGCAATTTCGGCGGAGGCATCGGAGGACCAGGAGAACTCAATGGAGTGCCAGCCTGAACCGACGTCTTCGAAGGTCAGAATGGTGTCTTCGTCGTTGGCGTCAAAGACCTGAAGGCTGATGTCACCAGCCGCCGGGACGTTGTACCAGACGCGAACCTGGTCTTCGCCATCGTCGTCCTGGGCGGCGAAGATAATGATGTCCTCATCGCCGGCATTGTTGAGAAATGCGTAGAAACGGGCAATATAGTCCGCTTCAGCCATCGGTGACGGGTCGATCAGGTAGGCTGCGCCGGCATCGTCAAACGGTACCCGGAGGCCGCAGGGACCACCGTAGCGGCGGTTTTCGGAGCCCTGGTAGCCCGTAAAGTCATCGGAAAGGCCTACGTTATCGCCCCAGTTGGCGATGGTGCAGTCCGGCGGAAAGTCGCCTGCCTGGGCGCTGACGGCAAAGCCGAGCGCGCCGGCCAGTACAACTGCCGGGGCGGCAATCTTGAACCGCGAGTTGGGTTGAGTTGATGATCCCATTGTTTTCACCTTAATCCCTCCGCATTTCTGCGTATTGAAAGAAAGATTTGCAGCGGCCAGCATTCCTGCTGTTCCGCATATTCCTGTATTCGTGACCGGTTCCTGTCAATTTTCGGCTTTCGAGATCCCCGCTGTTGCCTTGATGGCCGCGGGCGGTGGATAAACTCACTCCGACAGATCCTTAACTCTCGATGCCAGATCGTTGTATTTAGTGCCAGTCACGCACGATTTGAGGCCGAGTATAGAGCAGGGGCGCCGGCGGTTGCAACCGCGCAGACTGTGCCCGCGCTCACGGTCTCTGGTGTTCCTCACTTATCTAATACGAATTCTGTAGGGAAATCGTACCACTAAATTCCCGGAAATCTGAAAAAGTTCCATTTCAGGCCAATCGGATGGAATCTGTCGGCCCCCACCCTGGTAAACCGGAATTCCCGGCGTGGCGCGTAGCTTGCTGATTTTCTAGGTTTTCTCAGGTGAAACCGCAGGGGGCCGGCTGTGGACTGAATTGCCTCGGACTATATATTGACGCTATCGATGACTGAATCAAGGTCAATTACTGTCGTAAATGGCTGTTTATTTTCGAGAATTCCATCACACAACTACAGAAGCAGCCCCAGCCGGGCAAGCCGGGGCAACCCCGATCAATCCTCCGCCGGCCCGTGTTTTCCGGCATCCCACTGCCCTTCTCCCAGCAGATCGCGGGCCAGACTGGCGGGTCCCTGCTCGAGCTCGGTGGCCATGGAGTCATTCCAGCGGTTGAGAAAACCGTATAGGCAGATTGCGGCCAGGATCTCCACAATCTGGTCTTCTTCCCAGTTCCGGCGCAGGTTTTCCATGATTTCCCCGTCCACCGCATTGGGAACGCTGCCGGCGGCAATGGCAAATTCCAGTGCCGCCCGCTCGGGGTCGGAAAATTCCGGGTTGGTACGAAATTCCCACAGTGCTTCCAGTTTTTCCCGGGAGATTCCCTGGATTTCGGCAGCCAGCAGGGAGTGAGCCTGACAGTAGCGGCAGCCGGCCCCGGTGCTGGCCATATGCGCGATCAGGCGCTTGAACCCCGGGTCCACCGCCCCATCCGGGGCCATCACCGCCCGGGTCAGTTGACCAAAGGCCTTAACAATGGTCGGCCGCCGCTGCATGGTGAGCAGACTGTTGGGCACAAAACCCAGGATGGATTCAAACAGGGCGAAATCATCAGCCAGTTCCGGCGTGGAATCGGCTGGCAGGGGCTTGAGAAGGGGCATGGGGGGCTCCGGTTTGCAGATCGGGGAATTGTAACGGCTCGGGTCTCGAACGTCGTTTCGTCGCTTTGTCCGGAAACCGGAACCCGGAAACCGTTCACCCCTTAACCTCTTGGCCTTTAGCCGATTTTCTGTTTCCCTGCGCCCCTGCGTCTCAGCGCGACATCGGGTGTTGACGTTTCGTCGTTTCGTCGCTTTGTCCGGAAACCGGAAACCGCTTTCCCTTGCTCATTGAACCTTGCGCCTTGCGCCTTGAGCCCTTCTCTTCTCGAATCTTTAGCCCGCCCCCCCTATCATGACCCCCTGGCAAGCTCGAGGCTCCGGCATGGAATTTCTGTATTACCTGGTCTGGTTCGTCGCTTTTCTCATTATCATTGTGGGGCTGGCCGGTACGATTCTGCCGGTTATCCCCGGCGTGCCCATGGTGCTGCTGGGTCTGGTGCTGGTTGCCTGGCTGGACGGGTTCGAGCGTGTCGGGCTGTGGACGCTGCTCTGTCTGGGCTTTCTTGCCCTGTTATCGGTAATCGTGGACTTTCTGGCCACTGCCGAAGGGGCCAGGCGTTTCGGGGCCGGGCGCTACGCCATCCTGGGAGCGACGCTGGGACTGATTGTCGGCTTTTTCTTCGGTATTCCGGGCATCCTGTTCGGCCCGTTTGTCGGCGCCGTGGCCGGACACCTGTTCAGCCGGGCCAACCTGGACGACTCCATGCGCGCCGGGGTCGGGGCATCAATCGGCGTTGTCGTGGGTACAGCGGCGAAATTTCTGATCGGGCTGTTGATGCTGATCTGGTTCAGCGTAGCGTGGTTCTGGTAGTCGGGGCCAACCCCAACCAATCAGTGAACAATCTCACGCAGCAAACGCATTCACGCACAGGGTGATCAGGGCCCCGGAGAACAGCCCCAGGCCGAGCATGGCCAGGCCATTGACCGTAAGCACGGCACGAAAATCCACCGGGGCGGTAATCGGCTCGTCGGATTCGGGTTCATCGAAATACATGAGCTTGACCACGCGAATGTAGTAGAAGGCCCCGACCACGGCGGTAAGCACGGCCAGTACGGCCATCCATACAAAGCCGGCCTGGAGAACGGCGGCGATGACCTGCCACTTGGCAAAGAATCCAACGAACACGGGCACGCCGGCGAGGGAGAACATGATCATCAGCATCATGAAGGCAAACCAGGGGCTGCGCCGGGCCAGGCCCTTGAAGTCATCGAGATTTTCAGCCTCCACGCCGGCCCGGGAAAGCAGGATGACCATGGCAAATGCCCCGGCGGCCATGATGGAGTAGACAATGGCATAGAACATGGCCGCGGCATAGCCTTCCGGCGTGCCGGCCAGGATACCCAGCATCATGAAGCCCATGTGGGCGATGGTGGAATAGGCCAGCATGCGCTTGATATTGGTCTGGGCAATGGCTGCAAAGTTGCCAAGCACCAGCGACAGGCCGGCGAGCACCAGTAACATGCCCTGCCAGTCCCCGTGCAGGCCACCCAGGCCGTTGTCGAGCATTCGAATAGCCAGCGCCAGCCCGGCCAGCTTCGGCAGGGAGCCGATGAACAGGGTAATGGCCAGCGGAGCGCCGTGGTAGACATCCGGGATCCACATGTGAAATGGCACAGCGCCAAGCTTGAAGGCAATGCCGACCACGATGAACACCAGCCCGAAGCTGACCAGCAGGCTTTCGCCAGCGGCCATGGTCAGGCCCTCGCTGATGGCGGCCAGCTCCAGGGTGCCGGTAGCCCCGTAGATCAGGCTCATCCCATAAAGAAGAATGCCCGAGGCCAGGGAACCGAGGATGAAATACTTCATCGCGGCTTCCGAACCGATCATGGAATTGCGGTTCAGTGCCACCAGGGCATAGGTGGAAAGGGAGAGCAGTTCCAGGCCCAGGTACAGTGTCAGCATGCTGGAGGCGGAAATCATGATCATCACGCCCAGCAGGGCGAACAGGGAAAGGCTGTAGAACTCGCCCTTGAACAGGTTGAACTGGCGCAGGTAATGCTTGCTGTAGACAAACACGGCCAGCAGAACCAGATAGGAAAACAGCTTGAGAACATCGCCGAAGCGATCCCGGATGAAGGTTTCGCTGAAGGCGAAGAAGACTTCCCCGGGAGCAACCCGCAGGTTCAGGGTGATGATGATGGCAAAGACCAGGGTTGCACAGGCAAGCAAATGCGTCAGCCCCCGTCGCTGGTCGGAAATGAACAGGTCGGCCATGAGGACCACACAGGCCATCGACAGCACGAATATTTCCGGCAACGCCAATTGTAATTCTGCAAGTGTCATAGTCTTTAATTCATTCCATCATTAAGGCGCGGTTTCACACTTCCTCGCCCGGGGACCCACCCGACTCGTGATTGCCTGGGTTACGGGACCGGAAGTTTCGAGGCCGTGATCTGTTCTACAAGATTGGCCACGGATACTTCCATCATTTCAATCAGCGGGAACGGCCAGATACCAAGACCGAGCACCAGTATTGCCAGGCTGGTCATGAGTATCCATTCCCGGCCGGTCAGATCCTTCAGTCTGCCCACGTCTTCATTGGCAATTTCGCCGTAGAACACACGCTTGACCAGCCACAGGCTGTAGGCGGCACCAAGTATCAGGGTCAGCCCGGCCAGGAACGCGAACCAGAAATTAGCCTGGAAGGCAGCCAGGATCACCATGAACTCGCCCACGAATCCACTGGTGCCCGGCAGGCCGGAATTGGCCATGAAAAACAGAACGGCGAACATGGCAAACCACGGCATGGTGTTGGCCACCCCGCCATAGGCACCGATTTCCCGGCTGTGCATTCGGTCATACAGGATCCCGACGACCAGGAACATGGCCCCGGAAATGAATCCGTGGGAGATCATCTGAACCATCCCGCCGCTGATTCCAAGCCCCGCGCCCTCGGTACCACCGGTATTGCGGGCAATGGCAAAGGCCAGGAAGAACCCCAGGGTTACAAAGCCCATATGGGAAATCGAGCTGTAGGCGATGAGCTTTTTCATGTCCTGCTGGGCCAGGGCCACGAAACCGATGTAGACGATGGCAACCAGGGAAAGGCCGATGACCAGCCAGTCCAGCGCTCCCGCCCCGTCCGGAAACATGGGCAGGGAAAACCTGACCAGGCCGTAACCGCCGATCTTGAGCATGATGGCCGCCAGGATCACCGAGCCACCGGTTGGTGCCTCCACGTGGGCATCAGGCAACCAGGTGTGGACCGGCCACATGGGAATCTTGACGGCAAAGGCGATCAAAAAGGCCAGGAACAACCAGACCTGGGCGGTCAGGCCCAGGGGCAGCTCATGCAGGCTCTGGATGTCGAAGGTTCCCGCCTGCAGGTAAAGCCAGATAAGGCCGACCAGCATGAACACGGAACCGAAAAAGGTATAGAGAAAGAATTTGACCGTTGCATAGACCCGGTTGGGCCCGCCCCAGATTCCGATAATAAGGAACATGGGCACCAGCATTGCCTCGAAAAACACGTAGAAGAGCAGTGCATCCAGGGCCGAGAACACGCCCACCATGAGCCCCTGCAGGGCCAGGAATGCGGCCATGTACTGGTGAACCCGGTCGGTCACGCCCCAGCCACCGACAACGATCAGTACCCCGAACAGCGCCGTCAACAGGATCAACGGCAGGGAAAGCCCGTCGATCCCCATGTGATAGTGCACATCGAAGGCTGCAATCCACAGGGTCCGTTCTTCGAACTGCATGGCCGAGGTAGTGGCATCGAAACCGATATACAGGCAAACCGCAAGAACAAGAGAAATGCCGGTGATCAGCAGACTGACCACGCGCACCAGGTTTGCCCGGCCCGAACCCAGGGCAAGCACCACTGCGGCCCCGACCAGCGGGAACCAGACCAGAAGACTCAGAAGCGGCCAGTCACTCATCGCAGCGAATTCGAAGTTCGGGGTCGGAAAGACGATTCATTGTTCGTGTTATTTCTGTGATGCATTTGTCTCTTACCGTAAACTGACAAAGGCGAAAACAATGGCCACCAGGCCAATGATCATCGCAAAGGCGTAGTGATACAGAAAACCGGACTGGAAGCGACGTACAACGCCTGCAGCCCGGCCTACCAGGTGGGCCGAGCCGTTGACCAGCCAGCCGTCAATCACCGTTCGATCCCCGCCCCGGGAAAGCCCGTCGGCAAGCTTCAACCCGCCGGCCGCGAAGCCGTTCTGGTAGAGCTCGTCAAAACCGTATTTCCGGTCCAGGACCTTCCAGATGACATGAAACCGGGTCCTTGCCCAATTCGCGATATCCGGACGGAACAAATAGACAAACGTGGCTATGGCCACACCCAGCATGGCCAGCCAGAACACCGGTGTAACGAACCCGTGGAACCCGAAGGCTGCCGGACCATGGAACTTGTCGGCAATCTCGATCATCGTGTCGTTGACGGTTCGAATGGTGATCGAGTCAGCCAGCGCACCACCGAAGATAAGGGGCTCGACGGTGAAGTAGCCGATGATGACCGACGGGATGGCCAGCAGTACCAGGGGCACGGTCACCACCAGGGGGGACTCGTGGGCATGGGACAGGGTTTCTTCATCCGTGCGCGACTTTCCGTGGAAGGTCAGATAAAGCATCCGGAAGGTGTACAGGGCGGTGATGACCACACCGAGCATGACGCAGATCCAGGCAAAGGTGCTGCCGGCCCGATCGGAATAGCGTGCCGCCTCGATGATCAGGTCCTTGGAATAGAATCCGGAGAAAAACGGGAAGCCGATCAGGGCCAGTGATCCGAGCCAGGCGGTGATCGCGGTGACCGGCATGATTCTGCCCAGGCCACCCATTTCCCGCATGTCCTGCTTGTGGTGCAAGGCGATGATGACCGAGCCGGCTGCCAGGAACAGCAGGGCCTTGAAAAAGGCATGGGTCATGAGGTGGAAAATGGCCACCGAATAGGCCGAAACCCCCAGGGCCACGGTCATGTAGCCGAGCTGGGAAAGCGTGGAATAGGCCACCACCCGCTTGATGTCGTTCTGGACAATGCCGACCATCCCCATGAACAGGGCGGTGATCGCACCGATGATCATCACGAAGGTCAGAGCCATGTCGCTGGCTTCGAACATGGGCGAAAGCCGTGCGACCATGAAAATGCCGGCGGTCACCATGGTCGCGGCATGAATAAGGGCGGAGATCGGCGTGGGGCCCTCCATGGAATCCGGCAACCAGACATGCAGCGGCACCTGGGCGGACTTGCCCATGGCGCCGATGAACAGGCAAATACAGATAAAGGTCATCAGGGACCACTCGATCCCCGGGAATATGCTGATGGTCTGGTCCTCGACACCGGGGGTCGCGGCAAACACCTCGGCGTAGTCCAGCGACCCCATGTACATCAGAACCGCGGCAATACCCAGCAGGAAGCCAAAGTCCCCCACCCGGTTGACCAGGAAGGCCTTGAGGTTGGCCTTGACCGCCGTGTCCTTCTTGAACCAGAAACCGATGAGCAGGTAGGAGACCACGCCCACGGCCTCCCAGCCGAAAAAGAGCTGGAGGAAGTTGTTGGCCATGACCAGCATGAGCATGGCAAACGTAAACAGGTTGATATAGGCGAAAAACCGCTGGTAGCCGTCATCGTCATGCATGTAGCCAATGGTGTAGATATGCACCATCAACGATACGAAGGTGACCACCACCATCATCAGCGCTGTCAGGCTGTCTACCAGAAACCCGATCTCGAACCGTATGCCATCGGTAATGGCCCAGGCATAGACGCTGTAATTGAGTACCGGCAGGTCGTTGTAAAAGACCTCCCAGGCCACATAGGCCGACAGGGCGAAGGAAATGCCCACGGCCAGAATCGTGATCCAGTGTGCGCCCGCCCTGCCCACCTGGTGGCGCAGGAGACCGGCTGCCAGGCACCCGGCCAGGGGCAGCAACGGAATCAGCAGCAGAATCGTTTCAATATTCACCGGTTATTTCCTTGTAGGCTCTGTTGACCATGACGCCTAGCCCTTCAATGAATCGAGCTCGGAGACGTTGATGGTCCTCCGGTTTCTGAACAGCACAACCAGGATTGCCAGACCGATAGCCGCTTCGGCAGCCGCCACGGTCAGGATGAAAAAGACGAACACCTGCCCGTCCATATTGTCCAGGAATCGGGAAAAGGCCACGAAATTCATGTTCACGGCCAGCAGCATGAGCTCGATGGACATGAGCAGGATGATGATGTTCTTGCGATTGATGAAAATGCCCGCGACGCTGATGCAAAACAGCAGTGCGCCGAGAGTCAGAAAATGTGCCAGGGTCAGCATGTCAGCTCTCCCCTCCTTCGCTTTTCATCTTCACCAGTCGCACCCGCTCTTCCCGTCGTACCTGAACCTGTTTGGCCGGGTCCTGGTACTTGGTATCCGGGCGCCGGCGATGGGTCAGGGTGATGGCTGCAATGATGGCCACCAGCAATATGACCGCCGCGATCTCGAAGGGATACAGGTAGTCGATGAACAAGGCCTCGCCAAGCTCCCGGGTGTGGCTGTAGCCCTCCGGCCGCGGGTCGGGCATGGGTTGGTCGGCACTGCCGCGGGTCCAGAAAACCAGAAACATCTGAACAGCCATGGCCAGTGCAACCAGTACACCCACCGGGAGGTAACGCATGAAACCTTCCTTCAGCGGTGCGACATTGATGTCGAGCATCATGACCACGAACAAAAACAGCACCATGACCGCCCCGACGTAGACAAGGACCAGCACGATGGCCAGAAACTCCGCTTCCAGAAGCAGCCAGATGCAGGCCGCTGAAAAGAAGGCCAGCACCAGGAACAGGGCTGCAAACACCGGGTTACGCACGGTAACAACGCTGAGCGCGGCCAGTATCAGTATGCCCCCGAAGAGGTAGAAAACGATTTCAGTTAATGGCATCCCTGGTTCTCGATTACTTGTTGGTTCCTAGCGAAATGCCGCGTCCCGGCGGCGTGCCTCGGCGATCTGCTTTTCGTAGCGGTCACCAATGGCCAGCAATTGCTGTTTATCGACAATATTCTCTCCCCGGTTTTCAAAGTGGTACTCGGATATTTCGGTCTCCACAATCGAATCCACCGGGCAGGATTCCTCGCAAAATCCGCAATAAATGCACTTGAACAGGTCAATATCGTAACGGGTTGTACGTCGCGTACCGTCTTCGCGTTGAGTCGAATCAATCGTGATTGCCAGCGCCGGACACACCGCCTCGCAAAGTTTGCAGGCAATACACCGCTCCTCGCCATTGGGATAACGGCGAAGAGCGTGCAGCCCCCGGAAGCGACCGGACTTCGGGGTCTTCTCCTCCGGGTACTTCAGGGTAAACTTCGGCTGCCTGAAATACCGGAAGGTCAGATTCAGTCCCTTGAACAGCTCAAGCAGCATCAGGGAGCGGAGATAGCGTGTCACTGTCTGCATCATCAACCTCTAGTACAACCCGGTAACCTTGAAGACTCCGGCCACCAGGATCCAGACAATGGTGATCGGAATGAATACCTTCCACCCCAGGCGCATGATCTGGTCGTAACGGTAACGGGGGAAGGTCGCCCGGAACCACAGGAACAGGAACATGAAAAACGCGGACTTGAGCAGCAACCAGTGGATGCCGCCCTGGCCCAGTATCGTATCGCCAAGAACCGGGACCCCCTGGAACGGCGAGAGCCAGCCACCCATGAACAGCGTCGCGGTGAGCACCGAAACCAGAATGATGTTGGCGTACTCGGCCAGGAAGAATATGGCAAAGGCCGAGCCGGAATACTCGACGTGGAAGCCGGCCACGATTTCCGATTCACCTTCGGCCACGTCGAACGGTGCCCGGTTGGTCTCGGCCACACCGGAGACAAAGAAAATGACGAAAAGCGGCAGCAGCGGCAGCCAGTACCAGCTCAAAATCCCGCCGTCCTGGCCCATGACGATCTGGCTCAGGTTCAGCGTCCCGGCCAGCACGATGACCCCGACCAGCGCAAAGCCCATGGCGATCTCATAGGACACGATCTGGGCGGCTGCCCGCATGGCGCCAAGGAACGCGTACTTGGAATTCGATGCCCAGCCAGCCACGATGATGCCGTAGACCCCCATGGAAGTCATGGCCAGAAGGTAGAGCAGGCCGGCATCGATATCGGCCAATACCATCCAGGAATCGAACGGAATCACCGCCCAGGCGGCAAACGCCGGGGCCAGGGAAAGTACGGGTGCGAGCAGGAAAAGGAAGCGGCTGGAATTGGTGGGCACCACCACTTCCTTGAACAGCAGCTTGAACACATCGGCAAAGGCCTGGAGCAAACCGAAGGGACCGATGCGATTGGGGCCCCGGCGGGCCTGCATGTAGCCGATGACCTTGCGTTCGAAATAGGTGAAAAAGGCAACCGCAATCGTCAACGGAAGGATGATGGCCATGATCTTGGCCCAGGTCCACATGAGGGTGACCATCTGTTCGCTCATGACTGGCCCCCTTCAACCTCGATCGGGGCAAATGCCTGGCCCAGCACCCGGCTGTGACAGGTGGCCATGGGGACGCGGACAGCACCTGGTGGAATGCCCGCATCCAGTTCCACGGACAATTCCACAGCCTCCCCGCCCTGGGAGACCCGAAGCCTGTCAGCATCGGTTACCCCGAGGCGCTCGGCATCCGACGGATGCATCCCGATCCGGGACTGCTCGGCGTGAGCCGACTCCTGGAGCGGTGCCGACCGGCGCACCAGGTTGTCGCCAGCGTATAACGGTACATCCCCGATACGCCAAAGTGTCTTGCTCTGGCCGGTGACCGGATCGTCCAGATCAGTCAGCATGGGTTCGGTTTGCGATGCCGAGAGCTGGTCCTCGTCGAAACGCCCGGCAACCTGGTTGAGGTTGACAAAATCGAATCCTTCCAGGCCCAGACCGTGACCGAGCATCCGGAGAATCTTCCAGCCCGGGCGGGCGTTCTCCGGCGGACGGGCTGCCGCCTTTAGCCACTGGCGGCGATTGTCCAGGTTGACGAAGCTGCCATCGGTTTCCGGTACCGACGCCAGGGGAAGCAGCACATCGGCGACTTCAAGCAGGTCCCGGCCGGCAAAGCTGGCTATGGCCACGACCTTCTCGGCATTTCCGAGGGACTTCATGGCAAGCGCCGGATCGGCACAATCGAATTCCGGCTCCAGGTCGAAAAGAACATATCCCTTCCGGGGCTCCTCAAGCATGGCCCGGGCATCCAGGCCCTTTTCGCCGGGCACATTGCCGGCCAGCCAGGCGCCCTGGCTGTTGGCCGGCCCGGGCAGCACGCAAAGAGCAACATCCAGGGCATCGGCAATGACCTGGGCCAGCGACCGCAGCCAGGCACCCTGGGGGTGATTGAGCGCCACATCCCCGAGAACGATCACGGCGTTTTCCGCATCCCGAAGGTTCCGGGCTGCATTGCTGGCAGCCGGTTCCGGCTCCCGATTTTCGATCAGCGCCCCCAGTTTTCCATCCGGCGCCGACTTGCCGGCAATCTCCAGTGCAGCAGCGGCAACCCGGGCCAGGGTCTCGACCATGTTCTGGGGCGGGACGATCAATCGTTCGGCCAGGTCGAAATGGAATTTCCAGGCAACCGGGTTCAGGTCCATCACCCGGGCATTGTTGAGCCGCCAGGCGGTACGAACCCGGTGGCCAAGCAGGGGCTGGTCGTGGCGGATATTGCTGCCGACCAGGAAGATCGCATCGGCTTTCGACCACTGGTCGCTGGTCACATCCATCCGGGCCCGGCCGGCCAGGGGATGGCTGAAGTCGGAAACCCTCAGGCGGTGGTCGGTATTTTCCGAGCCAAGCGCCCGGCCCAGTGCCGCGACCAGCAGATGGTCTTCGGTGGTTGCCCGGGGCGAGGTCAGAAAGCCCAGGGACTGCCCACCGCTGGCATCCCGGACCGAGCCAAGGGCTTTCCCGGCCTCAGCCAGGGCGGTATCCCAGTCGGTGTCCTGCCACTTGCCATCGACCTTGATTCGCGGTGACTCGACCCGGTCTTCGGCCCGGAAGCCGAAGTGGCTGTACCGGTCACGGTCGGACAACCAGCATTCGTTGATCTGTTCGTTTTCATCAGGTACGCAGCGCATGATACGGCCGCCGCGGACATGGTAATAAAGGTTCGATCCCAGGCAGTCATGTACACCGATCGACGAACGAGCCGACATCTCCCAGGCCCGGGCGGAAAACCGGAAGGGCTTGTTGGTCAGCGCGCCGACCGGGCACAGGTCGATCACATTGCCCGACAGCTCGGACTGGATATGTCGGCCCATGAACGTGGAAATCTCCAGGTTCTCACCCCGGCCCATGCCGCCGAGTTCGGCCGTGCCGGCAATCTCTTCGAGGAACCGCACACACCGGGTACAGTGGATGCAACGGGTCATGTCGGTTGAAATCAGCGAACCGAGGTTTTCGTCCTTGACCACCCGCTTGCGCTCGGTAAAGCGGGATACGGAGCGGCCATAGCCCATGGCAAGGTCCTGGAGTTCGCATTCCCCGCCCTGGTCGCAGATCGGACAGTCCAGCGGATGGTTGATCAGCAGGAATTCCATCACCCCGTGCTGGGCATCCATGGCCCGTCGGGATTCGGTAAATACCTTCATGCCCTCGGCAATGGGTGTAGCGCAGGCCGGCAGGGGCTTGGGTGCCTTCTCCACATCCACCAGGCACATGCGGCAATTGGCCGCAATGGACAGCTTGTGGTGGTAGCAGAACCGTGGAATATCGATCCCGGCCCGGTCGGTCACCTGGATGATCATCTCTCCCTTGCGGCCGGTCAGTTCCTGTCCGTCGACTTCAAGGGTTACCAGGTCGGTCTGAGCTTGTTCAGTCGTAGTCATAAATTAATGCCAGTCAACCAGCGGGTTTGGGCCGCTTTACGCGGCCGCTCCGATCTTGTCTTCGACGATGGAGCGACCGTGCTCGATGAAATATTCGAATTCGTGCGAGAAATGGCGCAGGAAACCCTGCACCGGCCAGGCGGCGGCTTCGCCGAAGGCGCAGATCGTGTGACCCTCGATCTGGCCGGCAGCGGACTTGAGCAGTTCCAGATCCTCCGTGCGACCCTGGCCGGCCATGATCCGCTTGAGCACCCGGTACATCCAGCCCGTACCTTCCCGGCAGGGGGTGCACTGGCCGCAGGACTCGGCATAGTAGAATCGGGCGATCCGGGTACAGGCCGCCACCATGCAGGTGGTCTCGTCCATGACGATCACTGCCCCCGATCCCAGCCCGGAGCCGGCCTTTTGCAGGGCATCGTAGTCCATCGTGACATCCTGCATGATCTCCGCCGGGAGCACGGGCATGGACGATCCGCCGGGGATTACCCCCTTGAGTTCGTTGCCGTCTCGCATCCCGCCGGCCATTTCCAGCAATTCGGAAAACGGTGTTCCAAGGGGAATCTCGAAATTGCCCGGCTTGTTGACATGGCCGGACACGGAGAAGATCTTGGGGCCGCCGTTGTTGGGCTTGCCGATTTCGAGAAACCAGTCGGCCCCGTTGCGAATGATTGCCGGAACCGAAGCCAGGGTCTCGGTGTTATTGATGGTCGTGGGTTTGCCGTAGATACCGAAGTTGGCCGGAAACGGGGGCTTGAATCGCGGCTGGCCCTTCTTGCCCTCCAGGGATTCCATCAGCGCAGTTTCCTCGCCGCAGATGTAGGCCCCGGCTCCCAGGACCCCCCAGATATCCATGTTCTCGCCCGAATCGAGCACGTTCTCGCCCAGGTAACCGGCCTCGTAGGCCTCAGCCAGGGCGGCCTCGAAGCGCTCCCAGGGCTCGTGATGAAACTCACCACGCAGATAATTGTAGGCCTTGTCGGCACCCATGGCGTAGGCGCCAATGGCCATGCCTTCGATAACCGAATGGGGGTTGTAGCGCAGGATATCCCGGTCGTGACAGGTGCCCGGCTCGGATTCATCGGAATTACACAGCAGGTATTTCTGGACCGGCGCCGAGCGGGGCATGAACGACCACTTCAGGCCCGTGGGAAAACCCGCACCGCCGCGACCTCGAAGGGACGACTGCTTGACCTGCTCGATGATGTCTTCCCGGGGCATTTTCTCCCGGAGAATCTTTTCCCATGCCTGGTAGCCCCCGTGACGCTTGTAGGCGTCCAGGGACCAGCACTCGGGCTCGTCGAGGTGGGTGAAGCAAACCTTGTTGTCTGTCATGTTCAAGCTCACCTGCAATTCCGGGAAAGCCTGCCTGGACTATCGGCCGGGCAGATGCTCATTCCAGTTTATCCAGAATCTCATCGACCTTTTCCGGCGTGAGATTCTCGTGGTAGTGGCCGTCGACGATCATCATTGGAGCACCGGTGCATGCAGCCAGGCACTCCTCTTCCTGCTTGAGAAAAACCCGGCCATCTTCGGTGGACTGGCCGGTCTTGATACCCAGCTTGCTCTCCACGTGATCGACGATCTTCTGCGACCCGCACAACATGCAGGAAATATTCGTGCAGATGGAGATGGAATGGCGCCCGGTCGGTTCGGTCTCCAGCATGGAGTAGAACGTGGCCACCTCGTAGACCCACACCGGTGGAACCTTGAGGTAGTCGGCAACCGCATCCATCAGGTCCTGGCTGATCCAGCCGCCATTGTCCTGCTGAGCCGAAAACAGGGCCTGGATGATGGCCGAGCGGCGGCCTTCCAGCCCCTCGGGAAACTTGCCCACCCAGTGGTCGATGTACTGGCGGGTCTCGTCGGTCAGCAATTCGGCCTTTCCGGCCACGGGTGAGTCGGTGGCTTGCATCAGCGGTCGATCTCTCCGAAAACGATGTCCTGGGTGGCAATCAGGGCAACCACGTCGGCCAGCATGTGTCCCTTTGCCATTTCATTCATGGCCGACAAATGAGCAAAACCGGGCGCACGCAGGTGGACCCGGAACGGCTTGTTGGCCCCGTCGGAGACCAGGTAGCAGCCGAATTCCCCCTTGGGTGCCTCGACAGCATAATAGGCCTCGCCTTCAGGCACGCAGTAACCCTCGGTGAACAGTTTGAAGTGATGGATCAGGGCTTCCATGTCGTCTTTCATTTCTTCCCGCGTGGGCGGGATGACCTTGAAGTTCTTCGACATGACCGGCCCGTGATTTTCCCGCAGCCACTTGATGCACTGGCGGACGATTCCGGCCGACTGACGCATCTCCTCGATGCGGACCAGGTAGCGGTCGTAGCAATCCCCATTGGTGCCAACCGGGATATCGAAATCCATTTCCCGGTACCGGGCATACGGCTGCTTCTTGCGAAGATCCCACTCCACCCCGCATCCGCGCAGCATGGGTCCGGAAAAGCCCAGTTGCATGGCCCGCTCCGGGGACACCACGCCGATTCCGACAGTGCGCTGCTTCCAGATCCGGTTGTCGGTCAGCAGGGTCTCGTACTCGTCGACCCGGTGGTAGAAGTCTTCGGTGAAGGCATCGAGGAAATCCAGCATGGATCCTTCCCGCCATTCGTTGAAGCGCTTGACGTCCTTGTCCTTGCGCCAGCGGGATTCGGGCAGCTTCGGCATTTCCTCCGGCAGATCCCGATAGACACCCCCGGGACGGTAGTAGGTGGCATGCATGCGCGCACCGCTGACCGCCTCGTAGACATCCATGAGCTGTTCACGCTCCCGGAATGCATACAGGAACACCGTCATGGCTCCCAGGTCCAGCCCGTTGGCGCCAAGCCACATCAGGTGATTGAGGATGCGCGTGATCTCGTCGAACATGGTCCGGATGTACAGCGCACGCTCGGGAACCTCGATCCCCAGGAGCTGCTCGATGGCACCCACATAGGCGTGCTCGTTGCACATCATGGATACATAGTCGAGCCGGTCCATATAGCCAATGGACTGGTTGAAGGGCTTGGACTCGGCCAGCTTTTCCGTGGCCCGGTGCAACAACCCCACGTGGGGGTCGGCCCGCTTGACCACCTCGCCTTCCATTTCCAGGATCAGGCGCAGCACCCCATGG
>SLIZ01000160.1 GCA_007135395.1 Wenzhouxiangellaceae bacterium
CAGGTTTCAAACCCGCACCGCCGTGAGGCAAGGTTTGTGTGCCGCAAATTCAGCACAGCCGGAGGATTATATCACTGGCGCACAGGCAGGCCAAGCATGGAATCAACTCGAGGCGGGCGCCGGCTCCTCGTCGACCGTAAAGCTCTCGCCACATCCGCACTCGTCGGTCACCCGGGGATTGGAAAACCGGAAGCTGCGGGTCAGCCCCTCATCGACGAAATCAATCTCGGTCCCCCTGACAATGGGCAAGCTCTTGCCATCGACCACGACCTTGATGCCCCGGTCTTCGAACACGTGATCCCCCTCGCCAATCTCCCTGGCCAGGCCCACCTCGTAGGCCCAGCCGGAGCAGCCGGTTCGATGGACACCGAAACGAAGGCCGAGTCCACCCTGGTCGTCCATGAACTGGCGAACCCGGGCAGCGGCATTTTCCGAAAGTCGAATGGACTCGCTCATAAGATTAGTCCTTGGTACTGGCTGTGGTTTATCATCTTGGGGTTTTTACCTCAAACAAAAGATCCCATCCCATGTCCGTGGCAACAATTCACCAGGCCCTTTCGGGGCAAATCGCTGAAAATTCTAACGTAACCGTCCAGGGCTGGGTAAGAACCCGCCGGGATTCCAAGGCCGGATTCTCCTTCCTGCACGTCAATGACGGTTCCTGCTTCGACAATATACAGGTGGTGGCACCGGCGGACCTGGGCAACTACGAGTCCGAGGTCCGCAAGCTCACCTCCGGCTGCGCGGTTCGCTGCAGCGGCCAACTGGTGGCCTCCCGGGGCCGGGGCCAGGCCTTTGAAATCCAGGCCGAGTCCGTTGAAGTCGCAGGCTGGGTAGAGGATCCGGACCACTACCCTATCCAGCCCAAGAAGCACAGCTTCGAATTCCTGCGCCAGGTCGCCCACTTGAGACCCCGGACCAATACCTTCGGTGCCATGACCCGGGTGCGCCACGCCACAGCCCGGGCCATCCACGAATACTTCGACCAGGAAGGTTACTACTGGGTCAATACGCCGATCATCACCGCCAGCGATGCCGAGGGTGCAGGCCAGTTGTTCCGGGTCTCCACCCTGGACATGATGAACCTGCCCCGGGATGAGGCCGGCCGCCCGGATTTCTCGAAGGATTTCTTCGGCAAGGAAACCTTCCTGACCGTTTCCGGCCAGCTCAACGTGGAAGCCTTCTGCCTGGCCCTGAGCAAGGTCTACACCTTCGGGCCCACCTTCCGGGCCGAGAATTCAAATACCGCCCGGCACCTGGCGGAATTCTGGATGGTGGAACCGGAGGTGGCCTTTGCCGACCTGGATGATCTGGCCACCCTGGCTGAAAGCTTTCTGAAATTCGTATTCGAACGGGTGCTGGAAACCCGGGCCGATGACATGGCGTTTTTCGCCGGGCAAATCGAGCCGTCCGCCATCGACCGGTTACGCCAGGTGGTGGAATCCGATTTTGTCCGTATGGACTACGCCGAGGCGATAAAGATTCTCAAGAATTGTGGGCAAGACTTTGAATTCAAAGTGGATTGGGGAGTTGATCTCCAGACCGAACACGAGCGATTCCTGACCGAGAAGCATTGCAGGGCACCCGTGGTGGTGATGAACTACCCCACCGAGATCAAGGCGTTTTACATGCGCCTCAACGACGGCGGCGAAACCGTGGCGGCACTGGACGTGCTCGCCCCGGGGATCGGCGAGATCATCGGGGGCAGCCAGCGCGAGGAACGGCTGGATGTACTTACCCGGCGAATGACCGAGCACGATCTGGACCTGGATACCTACGGCTGGTTCCTGGACCTTCGCCGCTACGGCACCGTCCCCCATGCCGGTTTCGGGCTGGGCTTCGAACGCCTGCTCAACTACATCACCGGAATGGCCAACATCCGGGACGTGATTCCCTATCCGAGAACACCGGGGAATGCCGCGTTCTAGCGCCACAGCCGGTTTGCCGGTACTGTGGCCGGATACTCTGAAAGAACGAACACCGACGACTGAAAACGGAGAACGATTTTAATGAACATCGATCTCACCGGAAAACATGCCCTGGTCTGCGGAGCCAGCAGGGGTATAGGGCGGGCCACGGCCGAGGCCCTTGCAGAGCTGGGCGCCCGGGTCACGGTGGTGGCCCGAAGCCGGGATCAACTGGAAGTGGTTGCCGGTCAGTTGGCCGGCGGTTCCGCCCGGCAGCACCATGCCCTGGCCACGGATTTTTCCAGCCCGGAAAAGGCTGCTGCCGATGTGTCGACCCACCTGCAGACCCAACCGGCCCAGATCCTGGTCAACAATGCCGGCGGCCCGCCCCCCGGACCCATCGCCGAAGCCGAGGCGGAGGCCTTTCTGGCCGGATTCCGGACCCACCTCGTTTGCAACCAGCTCCTTGTCCGGGCCACCCTGCCCGGAATGCGCGCCGGCGGCTACGGACGCATCCTGAACATCATTTCCACATCCGTCTACGAGCCCATTGTCGGCCTGGGGGTTTCCAACACCGTGCGGGCGGCAGTTGCCGCCTGGGCCAAGACCCTGTCCCGGGAACTGGCCCCGGAAGGCATTACCGTCAACAACGTGCTGCCCGGATTTACCGCCACCGACCGGCTCGATGGGCTGATCCGGGGCCGGGCGGAAAAGGCCGGGGTGCCGGAAGACGAAATTGCAGCCGGCATGCGCGCAAGCGTGCCCATGGGGCGATTTGCGAAACCCGGGGAAGTCGCAGACGCCCTGGCCTTTCTGGCCTCTCCGGCAGGCTCGTATATCTCCGGGCAGAGCCTGGCCGTCGACGGTGGCCGGCTGCAGTCGATCTGAGACCATGAGTCGCGACCTTGCCAATCACATCCGGGGTGAAGACCTTCCGCCGGCATCGGGTAACTGGCTGGAAAACCTGGAGCCGGCCACCGGGGCAGTGATCGGCCGGGTTCCCGATTCCGGCGAAAAAGACATCGCACGAGCGGTGGCGGCGGCCGGGCAGGCGCAGCCGGATTGGGCCGCCCGGCCGGTGGCCGAGCGCGCCCGACTGCTGGAGGGGCTGGCCGACTACATTGCCGCCCATGCTGACTGGCTCGCCGGGCTGGAATCCGCCGACACGGGCAAACCCCTTGCCCTGGCTCGTGACGTGGACATGGCCCGGGCCGAGGCCAATCTGCGGTTTTTTGCAGGCGCAGTGACTCACTGGTCCGGGCAGTCCCACGACATGGGATCGGCCGGATTGAACTACAGCCAGACCACGCCGCTGGGCGTGGTGGCCTGCATCACCCCCTGGAACCTGCCCCTCTACCTGTTGACCTGGAAGATCGCCCCGGCGCTTGCCGCAGGTAACACGGTAGTGGCCAAGCCTTCGGAGCTGACCCCCTCAACGGCCAGCGCCCTTGCCCGGGCGGCAACCGAAACCGGTTTTCCCCCGGGGGTATTCAACCTGGTTCACGGCGCCGGCCCCACGGCCGGGCAGGCCCTGGTGGACCATCCGGACATTCGCGGCATTTCCTTTACCGGCGGGACGGTCACCGGACGCAACCTGGCCCGAAATGCCGCCGGCCGACTGGTACGCCTTTCACTGGAACTGGGGGGAAAGAATCCGGCCGTAGTCTTCGATGATGCCGACCCGGACAAGGTGGCTGAAGGCCTGGTACGGGCCGGATTCACCAACCAGGGCCAGGTCTGCCTTTGCAGTTCCCGGATCCTGATCCACGAGTCGATTTACTCTGCCGTCCGCGACCGGCTCGCCCAGCGGGTCGGTGACCTGAAAGTCGGTGATCCCCGGTCACCGGATACCGACCAGGGTGCCCTGGTTTCCGCCGCCCACCGGGAAAAGGTCCTGGGCTATATCGACCAGGCGCGCCGGGACGGCGGTCGAATACTATGTGGTGGCGAGCCGGTGCAACCGCCCGGACGGTGTGAGAACGGCTGGTTTGTCTCCCCGGCGGTCATCGAGGATCTGCCGGCAGACAGCCGGGTCATCGCCGAGGAAATCTTCGGCCCCGTGGTGACCCTGCAACCGTTTGCCGACGAAGACCAGGCCATCGAACTGGCCAATCAGACCGAGTACGGCCTGGCCGCCACGGTCTGGACTAAAGACCTGAACCGGGCCCACCGGGTGGCCGGCAGGCTGGAGGCGGGTATCGTCTGGGTCAATGGCTGGCTGGTTCGGGACCTTCGCACCCCCTTTGGCGGCATGAAAGCCTCCGGGGTCGGCCGGGAGGGAGGTTTTCGCTCACTGGAATTCTTTACCGAAACCCGCAACGTGTGCATTGTCTATGACTGACCCGATTGACGCCGGAAAGGCACCGAAACCCGTTGGGGCCTACCCCCATGCCCGCCGGGTAGGCAACCTGCTGTTTCTGTCCGGGCTTGGACCGAGAATTCCCGGCTCCGATGCCATTCCCGGCAACGAATACGACGATGAAGGCCGCCTGGTGGCCTGGGATATCGAGGCCCAGACCCGGCAGCTTGTTTCCAACCTCGACCGGGTGCTGGAAGCCGCCGGTGCCGACCGCAGCCACCTGGTGGATATCACCGTTTACCTGACGGACATGAAACGGGACTTTTCCCGGTTCAATTCAGTTTACGCGGAATACTTTGCCGAGGCCCGGCCCTGCCGCACCACGCTGGAAATCGGCGCCCTGCCAACGCCCATTGCCGTGGAATTCAAGTGCATCGCCGCATTCGACGAGGCTTGACAGGCAACAGCCGGGTCAACCGGCCGGATGAACGGCCCCGCACCGGTCACAGGTGCGGTTTTCCTCGCTGGACATGAAACGCTCGATCACCGGGGGAAACTGGGTCTCGATGTTCTCCAGGGGAAAATACTCCTCGTAGAGCTTGTTGTTGCATTCCGGACAGAACCACATCAACCCGTCCATTTCATGGTCCAGCCGTTTGCGCTCGATAACCAGCCCCACGGTATTTTCCATACGCTGGGGGGAGTGAGGCACCCGGGGTGGCAGAAGGAAGATTTCCCCCTCCCGAATCCGGATGTCCCTGGGGCCGTCGTCTTCCATGACCTTGAGAATCATGTCGCCTTCGAGCTGGTAGAAAAATTCCGGACCCTCGTCGTGGTGATAATCGGTTCGCTGGTTGGGCCCGCCGACCACCATTACGATGAAATCCCCGTCGTAGACACACTTGTTGCCAACGGGAGGCTTTAGCAGGCTCCGGTTCTCTTCGATCCAGCCCTTGAAGTCAATCGGTGGAAGCATCGGGAAATTCCTTGTCGTGGTCACTTGTAACAAGAGATTAAGCCATCCAGGGGAACGGATCAAAGACAGGCTTGAGGAAAGAAGTCTGGTTCGGGAATGCCCGATAAAGCAGTCCCGAACCAGATAGGGAGGTGAAGGATAAATGGGAGTAACCCTTCAGTTTGGAGCACATCGCCCGACACGGGCAGCTTCCGGGTTTTCTCCAACTGCCGCCAGCCATCCAAGGCCACCGGCAGGGTGCTGGCACCGGAGGGCCAGCTGCCCTGTGCAACCAGTCTCTGGTGCAAAGAATCAGACAGGGACGGGGGTAAGAATGTTCCCGGGTCAAAGGCGGTTTCCGGCTGCGCGTTGGCAGGTCAATGGAGCCCGTTCCATCACCCGCCAGGCGCCCCGTAAATGATTCGGCTGCCGCGGGAAGGCGGCCACCGGAGTACTTGCTGAGGGGTTAAGATGGTGGCCGGGCCACCTGCCAGACCTGGAACCGGATGTTTGAAACCGAGCCGATGACCACGGCACTGCTGTTCAGTGCAGTAGGTCTGTTGCTGATCATCAGTGTTCTTTTTTCCCGCCCGTCCGAGCGGATCGGCATTCCCGTGGTCCTGGTCTTTCTGGTCATCGGCCTAGTTGCCGGCGCCTACCTGCCCGAAAGCTTTGACGATTTCGAGCTGGCTTTTCGAATCGGCACTGCCGGCCTGGTCCTGATCCTGTTCGACGGGGGTCTCAACACGCCCCTGGCGACTGCCCGCAAGCACCTGGTCCCGGCATCCCTTCTGGCCACACTTGCGGTAGCCGGAACCGCGGTAATCGTGGCCGGGTTTGCCTGGTTGCTCGGGCTTGGATGGATCGAGGCGTTACTGCTGGGAGCCATCGTTTCATCCACCGACGCCGCCGCCGTCTTCTCCGCCCTGCGCGGCTCCGGTGTACAGCTCAAGCAGCGTGTCAGCAGCACGCTCGAGCTCGAGTCGGGCATGAACGACCCCATGGCGGTGATCCTCACCCTGACCCTGACCCATGTCCTGATCGCCGGCGAGGGTTTCAACCTGCCGGCATTCGGTGGAGAAGTGCTGCTTCAACTGGCCGTGGGCGTACTCGCCGGCATATCCATTGGATTGCTGGGGCGCACTCTCATGATCCGGGTCCGGGTGCCGGCGGCCGGCCTCTACCCGGTACTGACCGTGGCCCTGGCCCTCCTGGCCTTCGGGCTGCCGACCCTGTTCCTGGGCTCGGGGTTCCTGGCCGTCTACCTGGCAGCCCTGGTACTCGATGACCAGAAACTGCCCTACCGATCCGGGATCCTCAGGGTCCACGATGCCCTTGCCTGGCTGGCCCAGATCTCCATGTTCCTGGTTCTCGGCCTGCTTGCCGTTCCCGAGATGCTGCTCCAGTGGGGCTGGCAGGGGCTGCTGATCGCGCTGAGCCTTGCCCTTGTCGCCCGGCCATTGATGGTCACCCTGTGCCTGCTGCCATTTCGTTTCAGTCCCCGGGAGACCGCCTTTGTCTCCTGGGTCGGATTGCGCGGTGCAGTCCCCATCCTGCTTGCCACCTATCCGGTGCTGGCCGGATTCGGAGCCGCCCACGAGCTGTTTCACCTGGTCTTTTTCGTCGTCGTGGTCAATGCCCTCATTCCCGGTGCCACCATTCGCTGGGCAGCCCGGCTTCTGGGTATGGAAGGCGGCACCCTGCCCCGCCCCAGGCCGGTGCTTGAAATCAATGCCATGGATGCCATGCCGGTTCAGATCCTGTCGTTTCGCCTGGAGCCGGCCGCCCTGGTGACCGGTCAGCCGGCCGGTACTCTGCCCATGCCGGAAGGTGCGGATATCCTGCTGATCATCCGGGAAAAGGCGATCATCCCGGTCAGGGATGACACCATCTTGCAACCCGAAGATCACGTACATGTGCTGGTCAATCCGAAGGACAAGCGCTCGGTGGAATTGCTGTTCGGGCTGCGCGAAGAGGACTGAAGCTACGGAGAATAGTCCGGGACAACCAATTCCTCGGATATCATTCGGTCCCGCTCGGCAATCAGCCGGTAGGCCACATAGTACTTGTAGATATTGCTGACGTAAGAGACCGTCTCCCGGCCGATCCGGCTGGCTGCAATGACTTCCACATTGTCGAACCACAAATCCGGATCCAGACCCAGTTCTTCGGCCTCATTGCGAAGCTGCCGGACCCGGCGTGGACCTGCGTTGTAGGAGGCCAGGGCAAACAGCAGGCGCTCTGATTCATCCATCGGCTCGTCGGCATAGTAGCGATCGATCATCCAGCGAATGTAGCGTGCCCCGGCATGGACGTTGTTTTCCATCTCGGCGATATCCCCGACACCCATCTGGGCACCGGTTGCCGGCAGCAACTGCATCAAACCGACCGCACCGGCCGGGGAACGGGCTGAATGATCAAGCCCGGACTCCTGGTAGGCCAGGGCCATGAGCATGAGCCAGTCCAGGTCGTATTTTTCACCGAAGTGCCGGAAGGTATCCGCGTAGCGCCGGAAGCGACTGCGTTCTTCCCGGTCGGCCGGGCTGTCCACCCAGCGGGTATCCTGCAGAAAACGCTGAAACGTCACGTTTCCAAACAGAGTGCCGGCCCTGTGGGTCTCCAGGAAGTCATCAAGCAAGGCCTTGAGCTCCACGCTTTCGGGCCGGACGGCGAACGCGACTTCTGCCCCTTCCCGCAATGGCAGATCCCGGTGGACTTCGATCTCGTCGAAGATCTGTTCCCAGAAATCGGCCAGGTACTCATCGGCCACGGCGTGGTCGGCCAGCCCGGCATTGA
The DNA here is from genome assembly GCA_007135395.1 of Wenzhouxiangellaceae bacterium. Classification (GTDB taxonomy): domain Bacteria; phylum Pseudomonadota; class Gammaproteobacteria; order Xanthomonadales; family Wenzhouxiangellaceae; genus SLIZ01. The sequence continues at coordinate 7,958 of SLIZ01000160.1, forward strand.
CCATTTCCAGCATGTCCTCGACCTCGAAATGGGATGGTGCCGATTGAAAGCGCATGTTCGGACGAAGCCTTGAATTGAGTCCAACCAGGCTCTCGTAGTAGCTGGTATGGGGCCGCACCAGCACGCTGCGTCCAGCCATCTGGTCCAGTGATTCAAGGGGATCCGCGGACGGCCCGGAGACCAGCAGTTCGCGCACATTGGTAACCAGTGGTCGGGTAAACAGGACATCGCTTCGGCGGGATCCGGTAATGGTCAGGTCTGCCGCAATCACATCCCCGCGGCCTTCAAGCAACCAGGGAATCAGCCGTTCCCGGGTTACCGGAACGAACTCCACCCGGACCCGCAGCAAGCCCCGGTCGAGCTGCTCATTGACATGGTCCTCGAAGGCTTCCATGAATGAATGACTCAAGCCACGGGGCGTGCCGTGTTCATCAACAAAGAAGAAAGTCCGGCCATACGGGACCAGGGCCCGGATGCGGCGCTGCTCGATCATTTCATCCAGGTCACCGGAAAACCGGCCGGTCAAGGGATCTGAAACCTGGTGCATGGCATCGGGTTCATCCCGGCTACAGGCGGTCAGCAGGACCAGGGCCGCGAAAACGACCAGGAGAGCCAGTGGCAATTTCAGGTCAAGTCGCAGGGGCGGCAAACCTGCCGCTTCGGGCATCCGCCAACCTGCCCTAATCACTGTCATGGCGCTGGCCTGCAGCCCCGTTCACCCGCTGGCACAGGAGGTGCAGAATGGCCGCCGTTGCTCCCCAGACCAGCGGATGGCACTCCCGGAGGCTGAGAACGGAATGAGACCGGCCCTGGAACTCGACCTGGTGTTCCTGGTAGGAATCCGCATCCATGATCCGGGCGAAAGGAACAGTGAAAATCTCGCTGACTTCAGAAGGATCCAGCCGGTATTCCTTCGGCGGCTGGACCAGCGCGACAACCGGCACCACCCGAAATGCGCTGATGGTATCGAACCGGTCAAGCAGGCCAATGACCTGAATCCGGCCGCCATCCAGGCCCACCTCTTCCCGGGCCTCACGCAGGGCCGTCTGGACTGGAGACTCCCCTGGAAAAGAACGGCCTCCCCCGGGGAAGGCCACCTGACCGGCATGATGAGGAAGTTCCTGGCTGCGAACCGTCAGCAGAATACCGGGTTCGTGACCGGCAATGATCGGGACAAGCACCGCCGCCGGACGGGGTTGCCAGTCGTCGCCACCGGGCTGGTAGCCAAAGACGGGCAGGCTTGACGGTGGCGTATCAAGGGAATGCAGTCCATCGGTCAGCCGGGCGAGAAATCCCTTGTCGAACCGGACGGATCCCGGATTGTCTTCCGGGACTCCGAATGCCGGATCAGACTCCATCAAAATAGCGCTGCCCTCGTTCGGGCAGCATTTCAATGATGGACTTGCGCCTGTCCGGCGTATAACTGATCCAGCCGGCAATCTCGGTGGCCGTTCGATAACAGCCGATGCACACATCGTCTTCGTTGAGCGAACACAGACCGATGCACGGTGACTCGATTTCGGGCAGGTTCGATGCCGGCTCAGTCAACTTAATTGCCCGGTGCGGGAGCGCCTTCCTGGACTTCCTGGTCTTCGGGAACTCCGATCTTGACCAGGCGGATATCGAAGGTCAGGGCTTCGTTCGGCCCGATATGGGGCGGCTCTCCCCGGCTTCCGAATGCCAGTTCAGGTGGCAGGAAAATCTGCCAGGTGGCGCCTTCGCGCATCAAAGGAAGGACTTCCTGCCAGCCTTCCAGCACGGAATTTACCTCGAATACAACGGGCACGCCCCGGGCAAAGGAACTGTCGAACTCCCTTCCTTCCATGTTTGATCCCCGGTAGTGGACGGTGACCGTGTCATCCAGGTTCGGACGGGCCCCCTCCCCTTCATCAATGACCCGGTACTGGACACCGCTGGGAAGATCGACAATTCCGGAACGCTCCCGGTTCTGACGCAGGAACTCCTCGCTCCTGGCCTCGTTTTCCTCGGCCAGTTGCATGAACTGCTCCATGCGCTGCTGGCGCACCTGCTCCTGAAGTGCCATCAGGCGCTCCTGCATTTCCTGGCCCGGAATCCGGGGATCCTGGCCTCCATGGGCATCCCGGATGCCCTGGATCAGCGCTTCCATGTCCACGTCGATCTGGCGGATGTCCGCCCCGAAATCGAAGCCGACAGAATAACCGAGGCGCTCCTGGTCAGACTCCGGTTCGGATGCCCCCAGGCCTGCCGCCAGGCCAAGGGAAAGGGTTGCCACTAAAAATCTGTTCAACATGATTCCTCCGTCAGGAAACGGATTGATTGTCCTGGAACAAGACGATGAAGGCGTCCGTGCCCCCATCCCGTTTGAATTGATACACACAAAGACTTCTCCGGAACGGTCAGGTTCCGCAGCCCCGGCCCGGGAGCCGGAAACCAGCTCGGCATTCTAGCCTAATGCCGGGCCGCCATGAAACCGTAGCGTTTGCCGACCCGGCGAAATTGACCCCGATTCCTGGCAAATTCAGCCAACTCATCGATTCCTTTCAAGATAAACCTGCGCACAATCAGTTACTTGAAGGACCCTGGCACGAGATCTGCATTTATTGGGGCAACAACGAAACCCGATCAGCAAGGAGCAAAATCATGGGAATCTTTTCAAGACTGGGCGACATTATCAACGCCAATCTCAATTCACTTCTGGAAAAGGCCGAGGATCCGGAAAAGATCATCCGGCTCATGATCCAGGAAATGGAGGACACCCTGGTCGAGGTTCGCTCGGCAGCGGCCAAGACCATCGCCGAGAAGAAGGAGCGCCAGCGCCTCATCGGCCGACTTGAACGCCAGCAGCAGGAGTGGGCCAGCAAGGCCGAGCTTGCCATGGACCGGGATCGGGAAGACCTGGCCCGGGCAGCCCTGGCCGAGAAGACCGCCCTGGGCGACCGTGTAACCGCTGTGAAAGAGGAGCTCAAGGCGCTCGAAGATCAGCTCGACAAGTACAACACGGATATCGGCAAGCTCCAGGCCAAGCTGGAAGACGCCCGGACCCGGCAGCGAGCCATTGTCATGCGCCACAAGTCCGCATCGACCCAGCTCAAGGCCAAGCGCCAGATTCACAACGAGAAGATCGACGAGATGCTGCACCGCTTTGATTCAGCCGAGCGCCGGATCGACTCCATCGAGTCCGAGTCCGAATCACTGGACATGGGCCGGGACAAGCAGCAGCGTTTGTCCGACGAAATCCACAAGCTTGAGCAGGACGAACGTGTAGACGCCGAGCTTGATGAACTCAAAAAGAAGATGGGTCGAGGAGGCCAGGACAATGCCGTACGGGGCTGAATCATTTGTCATGACCGGGCTGACCAACATCTTCGGGATGCTCTTTGTCCTGACCGTGCTGTTCCTGGTGATCGTTGCACCGTTGTGGATCATTTTCCACTACGTGTCCCGATCCTCGGCCAGCAAGCGCCTGTCAAGCGAGGATGAAGCCATGCTCGAGGAAATCTGGGAAAGCGCCCAGCGAATGGAAGAACGGATCCAGACCCTCGAACGCATTCTCGATGAGGAAACCCCCGGCTGGAGAAGGAGTCGAACATGAACAAGTCCGTCCCCACCAGACGGCCCCCACGCCGTTCGGAAAGGTCCCGGCTATACCGGGACCGGGAAAACAGAATCCTCGGAGGCGTCTGCGCCGGACTTGCAGACTACTTCGGTTTCAACCGGGTGGCCTTGCGGATCATCCTTATCGTAACCGCCATCCCGTTTACCCTGTCGGTCATCCTGGGATACCTGGCGCTGATGATCCTGATCCCGGCCCGGCCCAGAGACCTCTACCGGAGTCCGGAAGAAGAGGAGTTCTGGAAAGAAGTCAAGCAGGCACCGGCAGACCGGCTGGGTCGGGTACGCCACCAGATGCGAGGCCTGGAGAACCGCCTTCAGCGAATGGAGGCCTGGGTAACCTCCCGCCAGTACGAGATCGAGCGGGAACTTAACCGATAGGACGGCACGGTTAGCGGAATGTGTCCTGGAGCAATACGATGGAAAACAAGAACATCAAGCCCGAACTGAATGCTCCGGAACAACCGATTCCGCTGCCGCCTACGTATTCCTCCCCCTGGCTGGCACTCTGGCTGCACCTGATCCATCACGGAAGCCGCAAGCCGCCGCGGCCGCACTAGCAAGTCCCACTGATGACCCCCTGGGCCCACCAGGGGTGACCAACGGGGTAGAATCCCGGCCTGAATCCTTCAGCCGGAAACTTGCATGGAATACGAAAGCCTTCTTGTGGATACCTCCAACCAGGTCACGACCATTACGGTCAATCGGCCGGCCAAGCTCAACGCCCTTAATCACCAGACCATCGGCGAACTTCGCCAGGCCTTCGAACAGGCCGGCCATGACGAAGCTGTTCGGGCGATCATTGTCACCGGTGCCGGGGACAAGGCCTTCGTCGCAGGTGCCGACATCACCGAGATCCGGGATCAAAGCCCGGTCCAGGCCCGGGCCTTTTCCCGCCGGGGCCAGCAGTTGATGCTCGAAATCCAGCAAACGGAAAAACCGGTAATCGCCGCCATCAACGGGTTCTGCCTGGGTGGCGGCATGGAACTGGCGCTGGCCTGCCACCTGCGTCTGGCTGCCGAGTCCGCCCGGCTGGGGCTGCCGGAAATCAACCTGGGCATCATGCCGGGATTCGGCGGCACCCAGCGACTGGCACGCCTGGCCGGCACAACCCGGGCCCTGGAGATGACTCTGACCGGGGATCCGATCCCGGCCCAGCGGGCCGCCGACCTCGGCATTGTCAACCAGGTCTTCCCGGTCAGTGAGCTTGCCGGAGCCGCCCGGGCCCTGGCAGGCCGGCTGGCCGCTTGCGCACCGGAGGCTTTGCGGGGGATCCTGCAGGCTGTCCTGCGGGGCTCGGAGACCGACCTTCAGACTGGCCTGGAACTCGAAACCGCCCGGTTTGCGCTGTGCTGTGCTACCGAAGACATGAAGGAAGGTACCGCTGCCTTTCTGGAAAAGCGCAAGCCCTCGTTTGGCGGCAGTTGACCTGCCCCGGGGCAGCCAGGCTTACTGTTCCGGCGAGTCCATGGCTTCGATGACGGATTCCCGAAGCTCGCGAGCCCGCCGGATTTCCGGATGCTCCGGATCGGAATGCTGCTCCTTGTAGTTTTCCAGCGCCCGATCGGCCCATTCCACGGCCTTGTCCGGTTCTCCGGCTTCCAGGAACAGCCGCGCCAGCCCCCGGTAGGAATTGGCAACGTGGCTGTGGACCTCTCCAAGCAGGTCCTTGCGGACCTCCAGTGCTTCCTTGTGAAGCTGTCTTGCGGTGTCGAATTCGCCCTGGTCCATGCGCAGGACCGCCAGATGATCGGTAATGGCGGCAGTCTGCACGTGATGGTCTCCGTGGGCCTCCCGGCTTCCGGCCAGTGCCCGCTCGATCATGTCTTCGGCCCCGTCCAGGTCTCCGGTCTCGCGCAGCACACCAGCCAGCGCATTCTGGGACCGGAAAAGGGACGGATGCCCTTCCGGATAATGCTCCTCCCGTAACTCGACCGCTTCGGCCAGCGCTGGCCGAGCATCCTCCGGTCGTCCATCGTGCAGCCGTGTGATCCCGATCTGGTGCAGCGTGACCGCCAGATCCGGATGCCGGTCTCCCAGGTACCGCCGACGGATTTCCAGCAGCTCCTGATATTGACGCTCGGCTTCCGTCCGGTCACCCAGGCCACCATGGGTATGGGCGATGTTTCCGATCAGGGCCAGGGTCTTGTCATGGGACTCTCCAAGCTGTTCCCGGCTGATCTCCAGGGCCCGCTCGAAGACCTCCAGGGCCCGGTCATGCTGGTCCAGTACGGTGTATAACCTGCCCTGGGTATTGAGGGTCCGGACAAGGGCAGAGGTCTGGTCATCGGCCTGCTCCTGGATTTTCATGGCCTGACTCAGTTTCTCTTCGGCCTCGTCATACCGATTCATTTCAATCAGAGTGTTGGCCCGGTGTGTCAACAAATCGGCAAGGAAGGACTGGTTGTCCGGTGGCCGGGCCTGATCGGCCCGGTCGAAAAAGTCCAGGGACGCGTCGTACTCCCCCTTCTCCTCCGCAACCGCCCCAAGTGCCGACAGAATTTCCGCCCTGACCTCATGAGGGGGCTCGAAAGTCACTTCAGCTACGCCATATGCCCTTTGCAGCAGCTTCTCGGCCACCTCGGCATCTCCCAGCAAGCTGCTTACCCGGGACAGTTCCCGCAACATGTCGATCTGGACTTCCGGGGTCTCTTCCAGCATCGCGATCCGTTCGATGCCCTGATCGAGAAGGTCCCGGGCAGTCACCTCCTCACCGCCGGTTGCAAAGGGGTCGGCGTGCTCGAACAGGCTGACCAGGAATTCATTCACGACCTCGGCATGACGGGATGCCAACCAGGCCCGGTCGGCTTCCAGCCGGGTCTGTTCGGCCTGCCACAGGGCATGACCACCGGCCAGGAATATCCCTGCCGCCAGCACCGCTCCAACCGTTACCGGCCAGCGGTTCCGGCGAAACCACAACCCTGCCCGGCCCGCGGGCCCGGGCGGCCGGGCGCTGACTGGCCATCCGGTATCCAGACGTTCCAGATCATCCAGCAGCTTCTCGGTGGAAGCATGACGAGCCTCGGGAGCCTTCGCCGCCGCCTTGCGGGCAATGGCGGCCAGGTCCCGTCCCCGGGGGAGACGAGACCATCTGCCGTGCTCGGGATCGAAGGCATGGTTTTCGGAGTTGCCTTCCATCAACCAGGCCAGCAGCATTCCCATGGAATAGATATCCGTCGCCACGGACGGGCTTTCGCCTTGCAATAACTCCGGTGCCGAAAATCCCGGGGTCAGCGCCAGGGTCTGGTCATTTCGGTCATCCTCGGACTGGAGCCGGGCCAGGCCGAAGTCCAGGAGCTTGACCCGGCCACCGGAAGTGATACGGATATTGGACGGCTTGATGTCGCCATGAACAACCAGCCCCCGGTGGGCCGCCGCCAGAGCCCGGACGATTTCCCGGAAAAGATTGATGCGTTCAGCGGTAGATCGATCGCCCTCGTGAATCCAGCGGGTCAGATCCTGACCACTGATCCATTCCATGACCAGGTAGGGCTGACCGTCCTCGGTCAATCCCCCGTCAAGAAGCCGGGTAATGGCCGGATCATTCAGTTGCGCCAGAAGCCGGCGCTCCCGCTCCAGGATCTCGGCAAGTCCTTTCCGGGCATGAAGGATCAGCTTGACGGCCACCTGCATTTCGAAGGCTCCGTCGGCCCGCTCGGCCCGGTAGACCTGGCCCATACCACCCCGGCCCACCGGCTCGATCAGTCTCCACGCGCCCAGTCGTGTCCCCTCGGGCAGGGTTTCTGCCGGCTGACGGGTCGCCTCCCTGGTCGACCCCATGAGCCGTTGCCCGGCGCCTTCAACAAACAGCGTTGGACGGGCGCTGGCCTGAACAAGACGTTTCAGCCAGGCCCCGGTTCGCGGTGCCCGGCGTGCACAGCGTTCGACAAAGGCCTCCCGTTCCCCCTCTTCCAGCTCCAGGGCCTGGTCCAGCAACCGGTCCAGGATCTCGTGGCGCCACGGGGTCAGACGGGCAAGTCCGGATGCCCGGGATGGAGAAGAATTACTCATCGGCTCCCATCTCCACCAGCATCCAGGCCCGGGCCCGCTGCCACTTGCGGGCCACGGTTCGCCTGGAAACCCCGAGGATTTCACCCACTTCGTCCAGGGTATAGCCACCAAAGAAGCGGGCGATGACCAGTTCAGCCATGTCCGGATGCCTTTCGGCCAGCCGGTCCAGTGCTTCATGAACCGCGATTACCGCCCGGGCATCCTGCTCGTCGCCGGCAAGCTCCTCATTCAGGGATACATCGTCGTGACCGCTGCCACGCTTGGCCGACAGCCGCTGACGGGCATGATCCACGATGACCTGGCGAATCACCATATTGGCAAGCCGCATCATGTGGCGTTGATTCCGGGGGACTGCAATATTGCTTTGTCGAAGCTTGAGAAAAGCCTCGTGAACGACCATCGTGGTCTGAAGGGTGGGCCCGACCCGGAATCTGGCCTTCTGCATGCCGGCCAGACGGCGCATGTCCTCGTAGATCAGGGGCAGAATCCGATCGAACACCCCGGGCTCGGCTTTCAGTTCTTCCAGCAGGCGACTGACCTCGGACTCGTCCGGGCTCACCGCAGTGTCGTTTTCCCGTTCCGAAAAACTCATCGCCTCGGAAGTCTAAATCAGGTACCTGACTGACAGGTGAATGGGTGCCGTGCCTCAGGACTCCGGCGGGGCCTCGTGTCCGGACGGGCCTTCCCCTGGGTAGGAGCGCTCACCGGCCTCGATCCTGAGATCCAGACGGTTTTCCGGTGGCGGCAGGGGACAGGTGGTGTGTTCGTTGAACGCACAGGGCGGGTTGTAGGCCTTGTTGAAATCCAGGGTCATCGTGCCATCGACGGGCAGATCGGCGTAGAGAAAGCGCCCGAGACCGTAGGTTTCCCGACCGGAGGTGCGATCGGCCAGGATAAACCAGTACTGATCTCCGGCGGCACTTTCCACCGCTTCCAGGCGAAATTCCGCTCCATCCACCGAAAATACCGCGGCCCCCGGGTTGGCCCGCTCGGCAACCTCGCCGGTTACATCGGCGATTTCCAGCACAGTCCCTTCCGGGTGCTCTTCGAATTCGGCCTCGATGGCCCATTCGGGATCCACCGGATACCAGTCAAGGCCGGCAAAATTGCGACGGGGAGTCGATTCCCGATCCCGCACCCGGACAAACATGCCCGAAGCCCGCTCGATGAGGTGCACCCGGATTGCGTTGGACTCGATGTTCGTCGGTCCATCATCCCCATCGGCAACCAGCTCCGTGGGTCCGGAAGCATCACCGTTTACCGTGCCGGAAAACTCCGGACCCGGAACAAACTCGATCCGGTCGTCGCTGGAGACAATGGTCCCCCATAACTCCGGTCCCCGGTCAACAACCAGATCATTGTCCCGCCCGCTGCCGATATCGAATCGGTCGCTGTCAACCGGTGCCATACCCGCAAGGCTGAGCCAGCCGTATGGTTCCCGCAGCCGTTCTTCCCGGTCCTCGCGCCATTGCTCGATCCGCTCGATGTATGCAGTCGGTTCGGATTCATGTTCCGACGGGCCGTTTTGCTCGGTGACAGACTCACAGCCTGCCACCAGGAAAACACTCAACAAGACTATTGACAGGCACCTGTTCACGACGGCCCTCCGATTGTTCGCAAGATTTCCGGACGGAAACCTGATAATTGGTCAGCTTCGAGTGTACCAACAAGGTCGTTAACCCGGCTATTGCACAAATATCCGGGTCAATAGATATCTTCCAGGCGTTCGATATCGTCCTCACCGAAGTAATTGCCGGTCTGAACCTCGATGATGTGCAGGTCCTCATCCGCCGGATTCTCCAGCCGGTGAACCTGTCCCGGGGCAATGCTGGTGGTCTGTTCCGGTCCGAGTTCGAACTCCCGGTCCTCGATCCGGACTTCTGCCCGGCCCGTGATCACCGTCCAGTGCTCGCTGCGCCGGCCATGGCGCTGCAGCCCCAGTATTCCACCGGGGCGAACCACAAGGTGTTTGACCCTGCAGGTATCAGTCTCTTCCAGCACGGTCTGGGTTCCCCAGGGCCGATGGACCGTACGATGCTGGATGGCCGACTCATGATCCCTTTTCCGTAGATGCTCGACCACCGCCTTGACCTCCTGGTCCCGGTCCCGACTGGCGACCAGAATGGCATCGTCGGTGTCCACGATAAGCAGGTTGTCCACCCCGACAGCCGCCACCACCCGGTGGCCGCTCTGGATGAAGCTGTTGTGCGTATCAATGAGTACGGCCTGGCCACTGATCTGGTTGCCGGCCTGGTCGGTCTCGTAGAGCTCGCTGATGGACTTCCAGGATCCGATATCGCTCCAGCCGATATCGCAGGGAACCACTGCCCGGTTTCCCGCCCGCTCCATGACCGCGTAATCGATGGAATCCGATGGCATGCGCTCGAAGGATTCCAGGGGGAATTCCACGTTGCCGGTCGGATCCGCCACCTCAGACCAGACCTCCTGGGCCCTGCGATGGATCTCCGGGGAACAGGCCTTCAGCGCCTCAAGCAGGCAATCGGCACGAAAACAGAACATGCCTGCATTCCACAGGTAGTCACCGGATTCCACGTAGCTGCGAGCCGTTTCCAGGTCCGGCTTTTCAACAAAGGCACTGGCTTCGTACCCCTCGCCGCCCAGTGCCTCCCCCCGGCGGATATACCCGTACCCGGTCTCCGGGTGGGTAGGCTGAATACCAAGGCAGACAAGATATTTCCGTTCGGCAAGGGAACGGGCATGTTCCACCGCCTGATTGAACGCTGCCTGGTCCCTGACCATGTGGTCGGCGGGCATGACCAGCATGCAGGTCTCAGGTCCGAACTGGTCCCGGACCCTGAGTGCGGCCAGGGCTATGGCCGGTGCGGTATTGCGGGAAACGGGCTCCAGCAGGAACTCGTGCTCGGCACCCGGGGCCTTTTCCCGGTAGATATCCCGGGTCATGAAGAAATAATCCCGGGAAGTCACCGTGATGGTGTGATCACATCCGGTCGCCTCGATTGCCCGGGCTATGGTTTTTTCCGCCAGGGATTCCCCATCAACCAGTCGCATGAAAGGCTTGGGGTGGGCCTGCCGGGAAACCGGCCACAGCCGGGTGCCCGCACCACCGGAAAGGATCACGGGTACGATCACGGAAACGGCTTCCGGGTAGCCAGGCACCGGTCCAGGGCATCGCCTACGTCAGGCATTTTGTATTCAAGCTCCTTTTCAAACAGGTTGCAATCGAGTACCGACCAGGCCGGCCTGCGGGCTTCCTGGGGCCACTGGGCGCTGCTGATGGCCTCGATTCTCGGCCGCTGCTCCAGCAATCCGAGCCCATGGGCCCGATTCAGGGCGATACAGGCGAACTCGAACCAGCTCATCGCACCCTTACAACTTACATGATAGACCGGGCCAGGCAAGGGTTTTTCGAGCCACCGATCCAGGCACCAGGCCGCTGCCTCGGCCAGGGCACCGGCCCAGGTCGGATTGCCGATCTGGTCATCGACAACCTTCAGCGCCTTGCCCTGCTGCGCCCGCCCGACAACGGCAGTAAGAAAATTGCCCGGAAGCGCACTGTAGACCCAGCTTGTTCTCAGTACGATCGCCTGCGCCCCGGAGTGTGCAATGGCCTGCTCTCCGGCCAGTTTAGACTGACCGTAACAGTTGATCGGTTCGGTTGGCATGTCTTCCCGCAACGGAATATTGCCTGTGCCGTTGAATACGTAATCGGTGGAAAAATGCATCAGCCGCCTGTCCCTGGCCGCGCACCACCGGCCCAGCAATCCAGGAAGGTCCCGATTCATCCTCAAGGCCGCTTCAGGGTTTGACTCGGCACCGTCCACATCCGTCCAGGCGGCGGTACTGACGATCACATCCGGGTCGGTCTGTTCCAGAAGTGCTGTGACAGCATCCCCATCGGCAAGGTCACAGGGGATCTGACGGACATCCCCTCGACCGGCATCCTCGTGATTTCCACAGCCGCCTGAGCGACTGGTTTCGACCAGGCTGCCCCGATCTGCCAGGAGCGGCGCCATATGCTGCCCGAGCTGGCCCCGGGCGCCGGTAAGAAGAATGTTCACGGGGACCCGGGCAGACGATCCCGCGCCACCTCCCGAAGCCGGGGGGCACGGGAATCCTTCGGGGACAATTCCGGCGGATCTATGGGCCAGTCGATTCCAATGTCAGGATCATCCCAGGCGATCGCCGCATCCGCATCGGGCCGGTAGGGGCGTGTACACAGGTAGTTGAACGTGGCCGTTTCGCTCAGCACCTGGAAGCCATGGGCAAAACCCTCGGGAATCCAGAGCTGATGGTGATTTTCCATGCTCAACTCGGCGCCTGTCCAGCGGCCGAAGTCGGCTGAATCCGGACGGATATCCACGGCCACATCCAGGACGCGCCCTTCGGTGACCCAGACCAGCTTGCCCTGGGGCGACGGCCACTGGTAATGGAGTCCCCGCAGTACGCCCCGCCGGGACCGGCTGGCATTGGACTGGACGAAGGCCGGCCCGATCCCGTGTTCGGCATAGTGCTCGGCCCGCCAGGTTTCCAGAAACCAGCCACGCTCATCCCCGAATACCCTGGGTTCGACAAGGAGTACCGGTTTCAACCCGGTTGCACTCACCTTCATTCACCCGGCTCCCGGGATGCTACCTGGGCCAGGTATTGCCCATACCCGCTTTTTGCCAGCGGTTTGGCCAGACCAAGAAGGGCCTCCTGGTCGATCCAGCCCTGGCGATAGGAAATTTCCTCCGGGCAGGCAACCCGCAGACCCTGCCTGGCTTCCAGGGTCTCGATATAACTGGATGCCTGCTGCAGGGAATCGTGGGTGCCCGTATCCAGCCAGGCATAGCCGCGGCCCATTTTCTCCACCACCAGACTGCCCTGGTCCAGGTAGCGCCGGTTGAGGTCGGTAATCTCCAGTTCCCCCCGGGCCGAAGGGGCCAGGTCGGCGGCCAGATCACTGGCCTGACCATCATAGAAATACAGTCCGGTCACCGCGTAATTGGAGCGGGGATTGTCCGGCTTTTCCTCGATGGAAAGGACCTGGCCCTGCCGGTCCATTTCCACCACCCCGTAACGTTCCGGGTCGCTGACCCGATAGCCGAAAACCGTTGCACCCTCCTGCCTTTGCATGGCCCGGGCCAGCAATTCCCGCATGCCTCCGCCATGGAAAATATTGTCCCCGAGGATCAGACAGGACGGCCTTCGGGCAACGAATTCCCGGCCGATCAGGTAGGCCTGGGCCAGGCCGCCGGGATCGGGCTGAACCGCGTAGTGCAGGTCAAGACCCCACTGGCTGCCGTCGCCAAGCAACTGGTGGAACAGGGACTGCTCGTGGGGGGTGGTAATGAGCAGGATTTCCCGGATACCGGCTTCCATCAACGTGGACAGGGGGTAGTAGATCATGGGCTTGTCGTAGACCGGCAACAACTGCTTGCTGATGACCTGGGTCAGCGGATAAAGGCGGGTTCCCGAGCCTCCGGCGAGAATGATGCCCCGGCGCGTTCCCGAATCAGCCGGCATGACGCATTCCAAGCCGCTCGCTGCGATAGCGTCCATCCCGGATACGCTGCCACCAGTCCCGGTTTTCAAGGTACCAGTCGACCGTCCTGGCCAGTCCCTGGTGGAAGTCCACCGCGGGTTTCCAGCCAAGTTCCCGGCGAATCCGGCGCGCATCAATGGCATAACGCCGGTCATGACCGGGTCGGTCGGTTACATGGCGGATCAGTTTGGCGCACGACTCGGTCCCGGGTTGTCGTTCGTCGACCAACTCGCACAGGGTGTGGATCAATTCGAGATTGGTCATTTCCGCATCCCCGCCGATGTTGTAGACCCGCCCGGGCCGGCCGGCTTCAAGCACCCGGGACAGGGCCCTGCAGTGATCTTCCACGTACAGCCAGTCCCGGCATTGCTGACCGTCCCCGTAGACCGGCAGGGATTCACCCTCCAGGGCATTGATCAGCATCAGGGGAATCAGCTTTTCGGGAAACTGAAATGGCCCGTAGTTATTGGAACAGTTGGTGATCAGAACCGGCAACCCATAGGTCTGATGCCAGGCCCGCACCAGGTGGTCGGCGCCGGCCTTGGAGGCCGCATAAGGCGAATTGGGGGCGTAGGCCCGGTCTTCGTCAAACCCCGGCTCTTCGGGTTCAAGACTGCCGTAGACCTCGTCGGTGGAAACATGAAGGAATCGAAAATCGTCCCCGGCCGATTTCCAGTATTCCAGCGCCGAGTCCAGCAACACCTGGGTTCCAAGAACATTGGTGCGGACAAAATCCGATGCATCGTCGATGGAGCGATCCACATGGCTCTCGGCGGCGAAATGCACGATGGCTTCAGGCTGGAATTCCCGCAGGCTGCGTTCGACCAGGGCGCGGTCGGCAATATCACCCTGGATCAGCTCATGGCGCTCCGGATCCTGGTCGGACAAAGACTCCGGATTGCCTGCGTAAGTCAGCAGGTCCAGGTTCAGCACCCGGCCCTGCCGGTTGGCGTCGAGGAAATGCCGGATAAAATTGCTGCCGATAAAGCCGGCTCCGCCGGTTACCAGAATTCGAGCCATTCAGAAAGCCTGATTTCAAGAACACAAGGCCGGCATTCTATCAACTTGCCGGGAAGTGAATGCCCGCCGTCGGCCTTGTGGGCCGGGCGGTGGGCTAGAATGGAATATCGTCTTCCGGGAAATCTTCCTTGCCTTGCGCTGGACGCTGTTGCCCGCCCTGCCCACCGCCGGAACCCTGCACGGTCTTGGAAGAACCCATCATCGGCGCACTACCCCCGCCGCCGCCGGGGCTATCGAGCATCTGCATCTCGTTGGCCACGATCTCGGTCGTGTACCGATCCTGGCCATCCTGGCCTTGCCACTTGCGGGTTTGCAGCCGTCCCTCGACGTAGACCTTCGAGCCCTTCTTCAGATACTCGCCCACGATCTCCGCCAGCCGGCTGAAGAAAACCACCCGGTGCCACTCGGTCTTCTCCTGCATTTCTCCGCTGGACTTGTCCCGCCACGCATCCGTGGTTGCCAGACTGATGTTGGCAACCGTAGCTCCACCCTGGGTCTGCCGGATTTCCGGGTCTGCTCCCAGATTGCCGATTAGTATCACCTTGTTGATTCCGCGTGCCATCGCTCCACTCCCGAGATTGATTATTCATTCGATCAGACCCGGAAGTGTAGTGGTTTTACCGACCGAATTCATGCCCCCATGACTTCGCCGGTTTAGCCTCTGCGATGACATCCCGCTTATAATGCCGCCAATGAGTTCGCTTCCCGACACCAACATCGCAACTCCTTCGGACCTGGACCAGGCCCTGGCCCTGGCTGGCCCGGACATGGAGGAGGTCAACCGGTTCATCCGGCAACGCCTGAAATCCGAGGTGGTGCTGGTCAACCAGATCAGTGAATACATCATCCAGGCCGGGGGCAAGCGACTGCGCCCGGTCATTCACCTTCTTTCGGCCCGTTCCTGCGGAGTGGAAGGCAGCGACCCGGTCAAGCTCGCTGCGGTCATCGAGTTCATCCATACAGCCACCCTGCTCCATGATGACGTGGTCGATGAATCCGACCGCCGTCGGGGCCGGAAGACCGCGCATACCATCTGGGGCAATGCGGCCAGCGTGCTGGTGGGTGATTTCCTCTATTCGCGCAGCTTCCAGATGATGGTTGAACTCGACCGTATGGCGGTCATGAAAATCCTGGCCGATACGACCAATACCATTGCCGAGGGCGAGGTGATGCAGTTGATGCACCTGGGGAATGCACAACTGTCGGAAGCCGAGTACCGGCAGGTGATCCACCACAAGACCGCCTGCCTGTTTTCCGCGGCCTGCCGGCTCGGGGCCGTGCTGGCCGATGCGGACGAGGCCACCGAAAAGGCCATGGAGAACTTCGGCACGAACCTGGGGCTGGCCTTCCAGGTCGCCGACGACCTGCTTGACTATGCCGACTCCGGGGTCGACCCGGGCAAGAACCTGGGCGATGACCTGGCCGAAGGCAAGGTAACCCTGCCCCTGATCATCGCCCTGCAACGCTGTGACAGTGCCGACAAGGCTTTTCTGGAATCCTGTGTTGCCGCCAGGGGGGCCGGCGATCTGGACCGGGTACAGTCCATACTCCAGGCCACCGGCGCCCTGGAGGAAACCGGACGGCAGGCCGATGCGTTGGTGGAAAAGGCCCTTGAGGCCCTGGCCGAATTACCCACTTGTCCCCCGACCGGGGCCCTGGCAACGCTTGCCCGCTACTCGGTCAATCGGAAGACTTAGGAACCAGATCCGAAAACCGCCGCCCGCGCTCTTCGAAGTTGGCAAACCCGGGAAAGCTCGGTGCCCCCGGGGAAAGTAGCACCACACCGCCGTCGGGGGCGATCCTGCGGGCGGTGGCCACGGCCTCGTCCAGGCTGGAACATTCATGGATACCCGCAGTTGGTGCCAGCCCGGCCCGGGCTTGACTTGCGATTCGACCACCGTTGTCAGGAATCACAATCAGCCCGTAAAGCCGGCGTTCGGGCCCGGCAAATACCGGCGCCCAGTCACTACCGCGCTCCAGGCCCCCGGCAATGAGTACCACCTCTCGCTTTTCCAGACATTCCAGGGCCGCCAGTGTGGCCTGGGGCGAGGTGGAAATACTGTCGTTGATCCACTCCACCTTGCCCCGGATTCCCAGGGACTGCAGGCGATGCTCAAGTGGCTGGAATTCGGGCAGGGCAGCCAGCATGGTTTCCATGGTTGCGCCGACTCGAAGTCCCGTTTCCAGTGCCAGCGCAATATTGCCGCGGTTGTGCCTGCCTTTCAGCGGCAGGTCCCCTGCGCCGACCAGCAGGTCCGGACCATCCTGGATGCCGGCCTGGCTGCCATGCAACCCGGTCTCCAGATTACCCGGGACCACCGCCGGATGACTGCCACAGCGGGCCATCAGGACCGCATCCTGGCCATTGATGAAGGCCGTCCCGGAGCCGACCAGGTCCAGGATTTTCAGCTTGGCGGCAAAATAGGGCTCGGCACCCCCGTGCCAGTCCTGGTGCTCGGGAAACAGCCGGGTCACGACGGCTATGGAGGGGCGGCCCTGGAGATCGACCAGTTGATAACTGGAAAGCTCGGCGACCACCCAGTCGACTTCACTGTCGAGATGGTCGAGCAGCGGGCTGCCGATATTGCCGGCCAGGACTACCCGAAATCCGGCCGCCTTGATGAAATGGGCCAGTAAAGCCGCAGTAGTGCTCTTGCCCTTGCTGCCGGTGACTGCGATCGTCGCCACATCCGGTCGTTCGGAGAACCAGATGCTTGAAGGGCTGACCAGGTGCACACCGGATTTGACTGCCGCCACGATAGCCGGATGGTCAACGGGAACCCCGGGCGAGCGCACCAGGATGTCGAAATCCGAAAGTGCCTCGCCAAATGGCCCGATCTCGACGCGGACCCGCTCCAGGAAATCCCCGGCATCTTTTTCAGCAGCCGGAGCCGCTTCAGCAAAGGCGGTCAACGACTGATCCGGCAGCCGCCGGGCATATACCCGGCAAAATGACCGGCCTTCCCGGCCAAGCCCAAGCACCGCTACCCTGCAGTCCTTCATCCGGGCAAGCTTCATCGTGCAAAGGCCTCCGGAATCCGGTGGGGCCCGGCGCGCTGGAGCATGGACTTCAGCTCCGGCACCTCCACATCCGCCAGATCCCCGGCCAGCCCGGCGACCACAGGCAGGTCCCGCCAGGCCTCGTGGGCAACCAGGGCACCCAGGGCGGCACGGGATTCGGCGGCCTCTCCCACACACTCGAAGGGTTTTTCTCCGTCCAGGGCCAGCAGGGCCCGGAATCCGGCCAGGTGATCCGGATCGGCCAGCAGGTTGGATCCGAAGATGGCGACCAGTTCATCAGGGTCCATGAACGGCGCCAGCCCAATGAAGACAAAATGGCATTTCGGGCAATCCCCGCACCATCGCCGGCTGACGGTGCGTCCGTCGAGATGAAAATTCCGGTTGCAGGAAGAAAAAACCTGGTGGTAGCGCTCCAGCCCGGCAAACTCCCGGCAAATGGCCAGTTCCCGCTCCTGGCGCAGGATGGAAAAAACCTCCAGGTCGCCAGTCACATACCCGGAGATCCATTGCCCGAACATTTCCTCGAAGGCAAGACTCTTGGAAAACTGATGATTGACCGCCTGGCCGTCCGGACCGACCAGGGTGGGCTCGTCGGCCGAGCGCTCGTTGGCAAACACGACCCACCGGCAACCTTCAAGCAGGGCCAGCACCGTCAGGGCTGCTGCATTGATGGCGGTAATTGGCACATGCCCGTTCCAGGCCCCCTTCCGGTTGAGCTCGGCCAGGACCGGGTCAAGCTGCCGCCGAACCGGCAGGTGATCCACCCCGGTTGATTCGGCAACCGAGGCAATCAACGGGGAAGAAGAGACCGCACAGGTCACCAGTCCCACCCCGGCACCCCGTACCCGTTCGAGGGCCACCAGGGAATCCTTGCCCCCGCCCAGTGGCACCAGCGCGCGGGCAGGAAGATCCAGTTGCGGGGGCTGGCTCTCTCCCCCCGACTCCCGGGTCTGGAAGGTTGGCCAGATCGAATCATCCAGCCGGTTGCGCCAGGCGAATTCCGCCAGACCCTCGCGCCAGTAACGGGCCAGCCATCGAGCCTGCCATGGATCGGGAGAGGAGGAATCAAAGCGGATTTCCGGCGGACAAACAGCCTTCCAGTAACTGACCCCGGCGACCCAGTGCAAAAGTTCCAGGGCCCGATCCAGGGCCTGTCTGCGGGTTCTGTCGGGTTCCGGGCCTGGCGGGAACTGAAAGGTCTCGACCAGTTCCTGCCCTTCCAGGCAATAGCCCAGTCGGACCTGGCGATAATCGGCGGAAACCTCCCGGCCCCGGACCGTGAACGAACGAGCCTTCACCGGATCAGGTCTGATCCGTGGCAGTGGCTTCCTGCAGTTCCTCATCCTCATCCGCCTCCCGGTTCCGGGGCCAGGCATTGAGCACGGCCTTGACCAGCGTCGCCAGCGGAATGGCAAAGAACACCCCCCAGAAACCCCAGATTCCGCCAAAGATCAGTACCGCGATAATGATCGCCACCGGGTGGAGGCTGACAACCTCGGAAAACAGGATCGGCACCAGCACGTTTCCGTCCAGGGCCTGGATGATCAGGTAGGCGATGAGCACATACATGAACTGGGCCGTAGGCCCGAACTGGAACAGGGCAACCAGGGCCACCGGCAGGGTCACAACCGCCGCACCGATATAGGGAATGATCACCGACAGGCCGACCAGCATGGAAAGCAGCATGGCGAACTGGAGGCCGAGAAAGTTGAACACGACGTAGGTGACAATCCAGACGATCAGGATTTCCAGCACCTTGCCGCGCACATAGTTTCCGATCTGCTTGTCCACTTCTTCCCAGACGCTGGCCGCCAGCGCCCGGTTCCTGGGCAGGTATGCCCGGAACCACTGGAGAATCTGGTGTTTGTCCTTGAGAAAGAAGAACACCAGGATAGGCATCAGAACCAGGAAGATCAGCAGACTCATGACTCCGAGCACACCGGAAAGGGAGACGATCTTGCTTCCGAAGTTGGCCAGATCGTACCCGAGGTTCTGAAGCATCTGGTTGATCTGATCCTCGGAGATGAACTGGGGATACTGCTCCGGCAATCGGGCTAGCATGTCCTGGCCCTGGGCGATATAGCCCGGCAATGCCTGGACGGCCTGGCCTATCTGGCGGGTAATGAGGGGCATCAGGCCGAAGAACATGAAGACCAGCAAGGTCATGAAGGCCAGGAATACCACCAGGACACTGAAAATCCGTGGCATACCCAGGCGCTGAAGCCGCTGGACGGGTCCCTCGAGCAGGTAGGCAATGATCAGACTTGCAAGTACCGGGGCCAGCATGCGCCCGAAGAAAATCACGACCAGGACCCCGAGAACAAGCAAGGCGGCCAGAATGACCACCTGGGGATCGTCAAAAGTTCTGCGATACCAGTTACGGAATTGAACGAGCATGGGCCGATTATAGACCCTGAACTTCCTGCCCGCCTACCGAAGGGGAATGGTTTTTCAGTACCGCCAGTTCATGAGGGCCTGGACTTCGAAACTCTGGTCAAGCTGGTCGGTGACCACACCCATCACGTTGCCGCCAAAGGCGTACTCCGGTGGCGCGTAACTTGCCGTGAATTCGAATCGACGGGCCGGATCGAAGGACTTGGTCAGCCCGACCAGGAAGCTGTTGCTGGCCAGTTCATCCCCAAGTGCCCGGGCCAGGGCGCTCGAACTGGGTGTTGGCTGGGTGCGTGTGCTGTAGACCGCCTGGAACTCCAGGTCCGAATCCAGTGCCAGTCGCCAGCCCAGGGAGTAAACGGTCAGGTCCTTCCAGGCAAACTCCGGACTGCTGGAATCCCCGAGCAGTGAAAGAAAGCGGGCCGGCATGGCGCGGCTGGGGAAGGCCGTGACATCGCTGTAGAAAACCTGATCGACGGAAAGATTCACGAAGTTACGCTGGCTTGCCTGTACCTCCAGCCCGGCACTGGCCCGGGGAGGAATATCCAGGTCTGCCGTACGATTGTAGATCCCCCGGAACTCCGACAACTCTTCCATGTCGATCCGTGACTGAACCGCCGCATTGAAGGAAACGCCCGTCATCAGTTGACTGGTCAGCCCGAGTTTCAGGCCGGTTCCATGGGTGACATTGCGCGGGCTGCCGTATCGAAACCCGTTGTCCTGGTACCAGTAGCGCTCATCCTCGCGCTGGAGGTCCATCATGGCCGAACCATATTCCTGGGTAGCCAGAACGGCAGAGACGGAAAACGCGCTGCGCTCGGAAAACTGGTGGGAAAAGCCCGAGGTGACGATTTCCCTTCGCAGGCTGAAGTTGCCATTGCCATTGGAAACGCCGGTTGCCCGGGATGCGGCAAGACTGGACTGGCTTTGATCGAAAGTCAGAGACAGGCCATCGCCAGACTGGTCGATCAGGTTTTCGGCAAAATCCGGCAACACGGAAATCCGGGTCTGGCTGATCCAGGATATCCGGGGTTCCGGGAGGGATTCTTCAAGACCCAGATCCGGAGTCAGCTCCTGGACCAGGTAATCCTCCCAGGGCCCGAGATCGAAACCGATGATGAATCCCGTCATGCTGGAAGACTGCAATGCCATGGGCGCGACCTGGGCCTGCAAGGATCCAGACCCGATCAACGGAATGGCCAGAACGGCGGCCTTGATGTATTTTCCTAGCACGTGAGGTTCAACGCTTGGCTACTGGAGTGTTAAGAACCCCTTAAATATGGCAAAGAAGCAACACCCTGTCAATCACCGCGTGCCTTTATTTGCAGGACTTTCATCACAATCGGGAATTTCAACGGAATACGCTGTTGCATAAATCCAACAAAACCCCTCAACTTGAGACGGCCGCCCTGACAATCGCGGGATCGGACTCCAGTGGGGGTGCCGGAATCCAGGCCGATCTGAAAACCTTCGCCCGTTTCGGGGTTTACGGGACCAGCGTCATCACAGCGGTGACCGCCCAGAACACCCTGGGCGTCGACGATGTTACCCGGATGGACCCGCCGATGGTTTCCAGCCAGCTACGCCTGGTCCTGGAAGACATCCCCGTCAGGGCGGCAAAAACCGGCATGCTTGCCAGCGCCGCGATCATCGACGCCATCGTCGAGGCCTGGCCGGAAAACGAGGCTCCGGCGCTTATCGTCGATCCGGTCATGGTCGCAACCAGCGGAGCCCGGCTGCTCGATGGGGATGCTGTCGACGGGATTCGAAGCCGCTTGCTGCCACGGGCGGACCTGGCCACCCCCAACCTGCCAGAAGCGCGGCTCCTGGCCGGGGATGAGAAGGGAAAGGCGGGGCCGGATCATCTGGCCGAAAGGATTCTGGAGACCGGCTGCCGGGCGGTTTTGATCAAGGACGGTCACGGCACCGGTAAAGAGGTCATCGACCGGCTCTACTCTTCTGACGGTTCCAGGGAGTTTTCCCATCCCCGCCAGGAAGGACAGTTCCATGGCACCGGCTGCTGCCTGTCGGCCGCCATCACCGCCCTGCTCGCCCGCGGTGCGGGCCTGGAAGAAGCCATCGGTCAGGCTATCGACTGGCTGGCCGGACTCATCAGCCGGGCCCGGATGCCATTGAAGGGATCGTCCAGGGTGATGTGGATCGAGGATGAAGATAGTCACCCATAATCAAGAGCCTGGAGATGATTCTTAAGGCCAGGCATTAGATGCTGATGCGGGCTGAAGGCCGCCCCGGCCAGGCCGGTCCGGTTTATTTCACCCGCTCGCACAGCGCCTTTGCGAACTCGCTCGTGCTTCCCTTCCCACCCAGGTCCGGGGTGGTTCGATCCCCTGCCCCGATGGTGTCCCGAATGGCCTTGCGCAGCTTGCGGGCCTTGCCTTCATCCCCCAGGTGACCGAGCATCTGGGCGGCGGCCAGCAGCATGGCACAGGGATTGGCGATGTTCTGGCCCGCGATATCCGGGGCCGAGCCGTGAACGGCTTCGAACATGGCCGCCTCGTCGCCGATATTGGCCCCCGGCGCCAGTCCCAGACCACCGACCAGCCCGGCGCAGAGATCGGAAATGATGTCCCCGAACAGGTTCGTGGTGACGATCACGTCGAACTGCTGGGGGTTCATGACCAGTTGCATGCAGCAGTTGTCGACGATCATGTCGTCACACTTGATTTCCGGGTAATCCCCGGCCACTTCCCGGGCAACCTTGAGGAAAAGGCCGGAAACATCCTTGAGGATGTTGGCCTTGTGGACCACGGTGACCTTCTCCCGACCCAGCTTGCGCGCCATGTCGAAAGCATAGCGGCTGACCCGTTCACAACCCTTGCGGGTCACGACCATCTTCGATTCCGCCCGACTCCCGTCCGGCGTGCTCATGGCACCTTCGGCCAGGTAGGCGCCCTCGGTGTTCTCCCGCACGGTAATCAGGTCGATATTCTCGTACCGGGAACGGGTGCCGGGAAAGGAAAGGGCCGGGCGCACGTTGGCATACAGGTCAAAGCGCTTGCGCAGTTCCACGTTCAGGGAACGGAATCCACCCCCCACCGGCGTAGTAAGAGGCCCTTTAAGGGTCACCCGGGTCGAACGCATCGACTCCATCGTGGCATCGGGAAGCAATTCACCGACCTCGTCCATGGCAGCCAGTCCGGCGAGCTGGAAGTCGTACTCCAGGCCGCAATCGAGTGCATCAAGGACTTCAAGGGTGGCATCGGTGATTTCCGGTCCGATTCCATCTCCGCGAATCACGGTGATTTTCTCGCTCACAAACTGGCTCCTGGCTGGGTGGGTCGATGGTCAATCAAGCCGGCGATTATACCCCATGGAAGGCGTGCAAATGCCCCGGGTTACGGCAGCTTCAAGCCTTTTCCGCTTGCAAGTGCCGGTCCAGTTCCCCGCGCTCATTCAGCGCCTCGAGATCATCAAATCCGCCAACATGAAACTCGCCGATGAAGATCTGGGGCACGGTTGTTCGCCGGGAGCGCCGGATCATTTCCACCCGCCGGTCCGGCTCCTCGTCCAGGGACACCTCTTCCCACTCAACACCCTTTTCCTTCATCAGGCTGCGGGCGGCCACACAGAAGGAACATCCCGAACGTGTGTACATCACGACGGGCACGGTGGATTCGGCTTGACTGTTCAATGGATGCTCCCGGTTATTGTTGGAATAATCAGCGCCTGTCCGGCTGCACGCTTCCCGATAACGATACCGGGAAGTACGATACTAGATGCACGATTCCGGCCGCGGAAGACCGGCGTACTTGCACGCCAGCCTCACCGGTCCGTCAGGAAAAAGCCGGTACAGGTGGCGGCTGGTCCCCTTTTCCGGGCCAAACTCCTTCTTGAGCCGGGCAACGATCACTCGCATCAGCGGCGGCGTATCGTAGCGCTCGAAGTGGGACCGGGCAAACCGGATCAGCCACCAGTGGTCGGCCTCCAGTCCGACTCCATCGGCCCGGGCCAGTGCCTCGGCCACCGACTCATCCCAGTCGTTGCGGTCGGCCAGATGTCCGTCGGCATCGAGTGCCAGCCTGCGGGATCCAACAACTAGGTAGCCGTCGGCCTGGTCCGGTTTTCCGGTCACAGCACCAGTACCGTGCGATCGTGGAACATTTCCCGCCTGCTCTCCTCATCCAGCGCCCTGACAGGCACTTCCGGCTCCGGCCCGGAAAATCCTTCCCCCGTCTCGAACCACAGACCGGCCAGCCCGAATTCGGGAAACTGAAGCCAGGGCTGGATCCATACCCCTTCCAGGTGCACCCGACCTGCCCCACGGAACAGGATTTCGAACTCCACCTCCATTGCCGCAGCCGACAGGGCCAGCTCCAGGCATTCATCCGGCCCTTCGGCGGGCGGGGTGGATACGACCAGCACGAACCGGCGGCTCACCAACTGGCCCCGTAACAGTCGATTTCCGAACCGTCCAGGGCCTCGTCCCAGAACATCACCAGGGAACCGATTGTCCAGCCCGGGGGTGGCTGAAATTCCCCGGAATCGGCCCCTGCGGGGTCCTGGTCCGGTAGCCGTCGTCGCTGCCAGCTCGTTTCGCACAGGATCAGGCGGGTATCTGCAAACCGTTCGGCCAGCCCATTCCAGGCAACAACGGCCTGCCGATGATCACCGTGTCCGGCCCCTTCACCCTGGAAAAATACAATCCGTGGGCCACCGAAATCGCTTTCCAACTCCCGCGCCGTAACCGCCCCGGCCCGTTCGGGTCGACAGCGGACCAGGACCACCCGGCACGGCTTCGGACTATTTTGCTTAACTGATACCATCGAACTGAAACCTGCATTCCCTTCTCTGGTCTTAATTGCAATGCTGCACTGGATACGCAAAAGTCTTCTGATCATCTGCCTGGCTGCCGTCGGCTGGACCGCCGGTGCCCAGGACCGTGGCATAACCTTGCCCGACATGGGTGCATCTGCCAACCGAATGCTTACCTCGGACGAGGAAGCCGAATATGCCAGGGACATTACCCGCTACCTGCGGGCCCATGACCTGCTCGAGGAAGATCCGCTGGTCCATGCCTACATCGAGGACATGGGCTACCGGCTAGTCTCCCACAGCACCCGCAGTTCCCGCAATTTCCAGTTCATTGTCATCGACGCAGCCCAGGTCAACGCCTTTGCCGCCCCCGGAAGCCTGGTGGCAGCATTTACCGGGCTGATCCTGGCCGCCAACTCGGAAGACGAACTGGCCGGGGTCATGGCCCACGAGGTGGCCCACGTCACCCAGAATCACATCGCCCGTTCCATGGAAAGCGCCCAGCAGACCTCCATGCCCGTTCTGCTGGCGACCCTGGGTCTGGCCCTGGCTGCGGGAATGGCCGGGGCCGGTGCCGATGTGGGCCAGGCGCTGGTTGCCGGTGGTGCCGGCCTGGCCCAGCAGATGCAGATCAACTACACCCGCCAGAACGAACACGAGGCCGACCGGGTGGGGCTCGACCTCATGGCCAGGGCCGGTTACGACCCGGAGGGCCTGGTGGGCATGTTCAACACCTTCAATACCCTCAGCCGGGCCTATGGTGCCGGGCCGCCGGAATACCTGCGTACCCACCCCTTGAGCACCACCCGGATTGCCGAGGCCAAGAGTCGGGCCGAAAGCCTGTCCCGGGGTGGTTACGAGGAGACTCCGGAGTTTTACCTGATCCAGGCCCGGGTCCGGGCCCGTGGCGACCGGCCGGCCGTGGCAGAAAGATGGTTCCGATCCCGGCTTGATCGTGAGGAAGGCCCGTTCCCGGAAGCCCACAAGTACGGCCTGGCAATGACCCTGATCCGCCAGGGGTACTACGAAGAAGCCGGCAAGCTGGTCGATCAGTTGCTCGAAGAATACGGCCCAACCCAGATGTTCAGGTTGCTCGAGGTGGATTTGCTGGTGGCACGCGGGGATATCGCCGATGCGGTGGACCGGATGGCCGAGCTGCACAACGAATACGGCAGCAGCCGGATCATTTCCACCCGCTACAGCGAAGTCCTGCTGCACGAAGACGACCCGAATCGGGCGCAAACCGCAATCGGCATTCTGCGCGAGGACCTTCGCAATCGACGGGATGACCCCCAGCTCCATGCCCTGATGGCCAAGGCTGCCGACCGGGCCGGCGACCCGGTTCGATCGGGAGAAGCGGTGGCCCAGACCCACTACCTTCGCGGAAACCTGCCGGAAGCCATCATTCAGCTCGAACGCCTCAATCAACGGGATGACCTGGACTTCTACCAGCGCTCCCGGGTCAGCGCCCGCCTGTCGGAACTGCAGGCCGAACGGGCCAACCTCAGTCGCCGGGAACGGGCCCGGCACACCTCCGGTATCCGCCAGGGTACCGAAACGGCCGACGAAGCCCTGATGGGGCTCCAGGCCGGCCATCACCACCATTGATCGCGTTCTCCAGGCCCATGAAGGTCGATCGACGCTGGAGCCCGGCCATGCCGTTTGCCGCCAGGTCAAAAGCCGCGTGAGCTCCGGGCCCCTGGCCCGGCGCGAAGTCCTGGAACTTCGCGCCCGTGTCCTGGAACGAATCCGCGACCACTTCCGGGCCCGGGACGTACTGGAAGTCACGACCCCGGTAATCACCGCTTGCGGTGTATCCGATCTGCACCTGGAAAGTATCGAAGTGAAGGGCAAACCCGGTGGCTGGCTGAGAACCTCGCCGGAATATTTTCACAAGCGCCTGCTGGCAGCAGGGACGGGGGACATCTTCGAGATCGGACCGGTTTTCCGGGGAAGTGAGACCGGTCACAGGCATCAACCGGAATTCCAGATGCTCGAATGGTACCGGACCGGCCGGGACCTGGAGGAAATCTCCAGCGAGACGGTGGACATCGTCCGGGCTGCTGCCGGCGGTTCCCTGGATGCCTGGCCGGTACACAATCTGACCTGGTCGGAGTCCTGCCAGAAAGTCACCGGCCAAGATCTGCGCTCGATGACCGATGACGAGCTCCGGTCACTGGCCGCCGATGCCCCACCCGGACTGACCCGTTCGGGCTGCTACGACTGGCTGTTTTCCACCCGTATCCAGCCGGCCCTCAAGGCCGGGACCATCACCGTGATCCGCGACTTCCCTCCCGAACAGGCCGCCCTGGCAAGAATCCGTCAGGACAATCCACCCGTGGCCGAACGCTTCGAGGTCTTTCTCGGCGACATGGAACTGGCCAACGGCTACCGGGAACTGACCGATCCGGCTGAACAGCGGCGCCGGTTCGAGGCCGACAACCGGGGCCGACGCGATTCCGGCTTGCCTGAGATGCCGATCGACGAAGCTTTTCTGAAGGCACTGGAATCCGGCCTTCCCGATTGCGCCGGAGTTGCTCTTGGAATCGACCGCCTGGTCATGGCCATTGCCGGGGCGGATTCAATCGATCAGGTCATTACCTTCGGACACTGAATCACCCGGTTCCTGCAGCATATCCGCGGCTCTGGACCTGGCCATGAATTCGTAAGCGAACATCCCGAAGCGCTCAACCCAGTCCATCCGGTTGGGCTGGTACAGATAAGTCCAGTCACCTCCGGAAATCTCCTGCCGCTCACCGCCTGGCAAATAGACCACCAGCTCCCGTTCCGGATCTTCCGAGCGCACCGGCTGCCTTGAACCCGACAAACCGATCGCCTCCAGCTCCGGTTGGCTGGTCTCGGCGAAGTCGGTGGCCCTGACTCCCGCCGGAAAGGCAAAAAGGCGACTGCCATCGGACATTCTGATCACCGCCGCCGAATACGGCCGGGTAATCCGGTCGATCCGGGCCTCGGCGATTTCCACTATCGAATTCGACTCGCTGCGACCGATATCCCCGGAATCCTTGTCATCCGAACCCGAATCCGGGCGCAGACGTACATAGCCCGATTGGCGGGATGTAATCGGCTCGAACAGCCTCACCCGAATCTCGCCGGATTCATCGATAAAAACCACCTCAACAACGGGTTCAGGCCAGAAAGGCAACAACGCGTGCCGGGCGGGGAGCAACACGGCAATCATGCTCGAAACCACCAAGAGCACGACCAGGACGAATCGGGTTATCCCGTGAGACCCGCGGCGAATGGGCCTACCCCCCAAACTCTAGAAAACTGCAAGAAAATTCGAACTTCATCACACACCAACCATTGGGAAAAGTGTATCTTGTTAGGAAACAAGGGGTGGATTGTTCATGAATTGAAGGCAATATAGCATGACAGGAAACCTCCCCCGGCAAAGAGAAATGTCTGCACGCCTGACCGTCCGACCTGCCCATTCCCGGGAACTTCCCTTGATCGGAACGCTGATCAAGAAGCGCCTGCTGTCCCTTGCCCAGACCGGCACCCAGGCGGGGAAAATCCAGCAGATGAACCCGGAAAAGCAACTGACACGCCTGATCCCGGACCAGACCCTTTTTGTCGCCCGTGTAGGGCAGAACCTGGTCGGACTGGCCGCACTGGACCTGGACCGGGGCCAGATACTGGCCTGTTACCTGGATCGGGAACTTGGCAAGAAACAGCATGCAGTCGCCCTTGTCCAGGCGGTGGAACAACGGGCACTTGCATTCGGCTTGAGACGGCTTCGCATCCGGGTCAACAGCAATACCGAGGCCTTCTTCCGCAAACTCGAATACACCGACGGTCTGGCTCGTGCAGCGGCCAACGAAACCGTACTTGAACGATCCCTGCTCGGTCATGCCGAACCCTGGCAACGGGACCGTTTCCGGCAACTGGATGAACTGGGTATCCCGGCCAACTATGGCGTCCGGCACCGGTTGACCCTGGTCCCCGAAACCGACGACCTGGTATCCATCGGCCCGGATATCTACGGCCGGGACCAGCGGCTGATCCCCCTGGCCGCCAAGGCATGGTCAGCCATGCGGGAAGCAGCACTCGACCAGGGAGTCGAACTGCAGGTTGTCTCGGCCTTCCGGACCGCCACTTACCAGTCCGGACTGATTCGAAGAAAGATGGAACAGGGCAAGTCCATGGAAGCCATTCTGTCTTCTTCAACCGCCCCCGGGTTCAGCGAACACCACAGTGGACGTGCCCTGGATTTGACCGCACCGGGCAGCACACCGGTCGAGGAAATCTTTGCCACCACCGAGGCCTACCACTGGCTGCGGGTCAATGCCGGCGTATTCGGTTTTCGGGAAACCTTCCCGCGCAACAACCGTCACGGCATCCTCTGGGAGCCCTGGCACTGGTATTACGTTCGCAACCAGAGCAGCTGAATACCGCAAACAGACGCCACCAACTCAGACTGGCAGGGGCTTAATGAACCTGTCGGGTCGGTGGCTGTTGCTGTGACTTCTTCTTCGGCGGATTGACCAGGTCATAGGGCAGACGGACCTGGTCGAGGCCGAACTGCTTGAGAATCGGCTGCAACTGGTGGTGGATGATCGGGTAGAGCTGACGGGTCAGGGAGGTATGGTTCTGGGTGAACTCCTCGTAGGAGACCGGGGTTCCCGCCACCTGCTTGTAGGCTGCCTGCAGCATCAGCTCCACGGAAAACAGCGGCTCGGCATTTTCTTCCTTGGCCTTGAACCCCCGACAGACCAGCCTCGCGCTGACCTGGTAGACCGGCATCCCCGCTTCCTCGGTAGCCGACTGGATTTCCCGCGGGGTCAGCTTGAGTTCCACCTTGGCATTGAACGCCTGATTTTCCGGCACAACCCCTTTCAACTCGGCATGAAGGTGGGTTACCTGGGTATGGGTCAAGGCGAAGCGCTCAAGAAGATTGATCATTCGGACAGGTCCTGTCTGGGCATGCCTTAGACGTTGGGTTGCCTGACGGGAACATCAATGGTTGCAGGCCGGCCGCAAGACCGCCCCGTCAACAAGATGCCATTCCGGATAAAACCAGGCCGGGCATTGCCGGCCTGTGTCCTTGATTTTCGCTCTGGATGCCGGGCAGGGTCGGTGACCCTGCCCGGTGTCCACCCGCCTGCTACTGGGGTGAGAAGGTCGTGACCTGGGCGGCAACGCCCTGGGCATCATCCTCGCCGATGGTCAGGGGCAGGTAGTCGTTGACCAGCCACAGGCGAAGCTGGTTGGTATACGCCGGGCTTCCGACAAAGCCGCTGCGGCCACCCGGGATGATCTCTTCGGCAACCGGTCCACCCGGGGTCAGGGTAGCCACATTGCGCCGCGCCGCGCCGCTGCCGAAGGTAAAGCTGTTCTCGTCGCGCGCCCGGGCACTGTGGGTGGAGGCGTCGACGGCCTCGAATCCGCCTGCACGGGCAATCCCGGCCAGCTCATCGGACACATTGGAAAAGCCACCGGCCGGCGGGGCGTTGAACGGTGCCGTGTCGAGCGGATGATTGAACACCACCCGGTGCAGGCGGCCCCAGCGATAGTCGTCCTGGTTTTCCGAGCCGTCGAATGCCGCAGCAAAATCATCCGAGGCCAGCCGGTCAAGGGCGGCCTGCAGGGAAGCCAGCAGGACCGTGTCCCGGGCCGATTCCGGATCCGGGGCTTCCGGCACATTGAAATAGGTCAAACCCGATGCGGCCTGGCCCATGGTCATGGGAAACAGTCGAAGCTGGTTGTAGAACGCTCTCCAGGCAACCTTGGCCCCGGGAAGCTCGTCTTCCAGGCCAACCGCGGTCAGGGTGGCATCGATGGTATTGGCAATGGCCTCGCCCCGCCAGACGCTGTAGACGGTCGCCGCGATGCTGTTGGCCACCTGAACGCTGGAAGGCGTGCTGTTACCCGCCGGATCACCACCCGGGTCGAAACCGCCGGCAATACCCGTGGGTGTTGAAAAATCCCAGTCGGCCAGCCGGCCCATGGCCTCCTGGACACGCGGGTCGCCGGCCAGGGCAGCAAGCCCGGGCCAGGCATCGTCTTCCAGGGCATTTTCAAATGCCTGCAGAAGATGGGGAACCAGCAATTCGGCATCGAACAACTGGTTGTTGGCCTGCAGGGCTTTCATGTCCGCAACACTGACGTTGCCTGCGGCCACCAGGTCCTGCATTACCCTGTCCACCCGGGCCATCCGGAGATCGGAATAGTTTGTATTGAGATAGTAGATTCCGTTGCCGCCGGGCCGAAGCTGGCTTAACGGATTGCCGTCCAGGGTCGTGCCCACCGGGTCATTGTTGGCATTGGCCAGGTATCCCCAGGAAGGATTGACCACCTGGGGCATTTCCTCACGGGGAACAAGGGCATACGGTGTGGCCTGGCCCGGCTGGGGCTCTTCGGCCAGCAGCCACTCGTGGTTCAGCGTCCCGCTGCCGTCCCGGATAAACCAGGGCGGTCTGCCGCCGTCGGGTTGCAGGTCGTTTTGCAGGTCAGCCCGAAGGGGCATTTCACCGCCCACGAAATAGGCGATGTTGCCTTCCACATCGGCGTACAGAAAGTTCTGGGAGCCAAAGGCGAAATCCGACAGCCCCTCGATGAAGTCATCCATGTTCCGGGCCCGGGCCCAGCTTCGGAAGCTGGAAAGCTCGAAGGTCGGCCCCCAGCCGGTGTACTGCACGGTCAGGGCGGAATCGCCCATCAACTCGAGAATCGGCCCGTGGTTGCGGCGGGGAACGATAAAGGTAATGCCCCCCTCGTCGTAGCCCACGTTGGCCCGGTGGATGCTGTCGGGCTGACCATCATCAAGCGCGTTGACGAAGTAGGACTGGAACGCGTACTGGACCGGCTCGGCCTGGCCGTCATGAACCGTGTGCGTGGGAAGGCCGAAGTTGTTGACCAGGATCGGGTCCTGGAAGACATCGGTGACATCGAGCCGGTTGACCGTCGAACCCCAGCAGATATGGGTGGTACAGGCCTGGGCGTTGACCGGGGCGCCGGGAAAGACCACCCCGCTTACCACCACGTCCTCGTTGCGTATGACCAGGTTCTCGTTCATGAAAATGGGGGGGATGGTCAACTCCAGGTGGGGATCGTTGGCAAACAGGGGAAACCCGGAATCCGTGTGCTCGCCGGAAACCGCCCACCAGTTGCTGCCCAGGTCCAGTCCCTCGTTGAGAATGGGCAGGTCCTCCACCCGCTCCCGGTAGCGGCGTGCCATCTCCACCAGGTCTTCATCCATCCGGGCGGTCTGGTCGTTGAACCGGTGGTTGCCATCGAGAACGGCGGGCTTGGCCCCGCCCTGCCCGACTGACTGCATGCCAGCGGTTTCATCAGCATCCGGCACGATGATGCCGATCTGGTCGAAGAAATCCGGGATGGAAACCCGACCGTCACCGGGAATGGTGATGGACAGATCCTGGTTGAACAGCGCCGTGCCGTCAAACCCGACGATATCGCCAACCGCCTGGTAGGTGCCGATACGCACGGTATTGTTGATGGCCGAAAGGCTCTGGTCGAAAGACAACTGGAATGCCAGCAGCTTGCCGATCACCAGGGAATCCACCGGGCTCCAGGCATCGGCCATGGTCAGCTCCAGGGCACCGTACTCCGGCGGCAGGTCATTGGTTGCCAGCCAGTGGTTGACCCCGTCGGAATAGGCCTTCACCCAGGCTTTCTCATCCGGTCGCAGGGAAACATAGGTGGCCCAGGCGGCCCGGCGCAATCCCAGGGTGCGCAGTTGAATGTCGTTTCCAAGGGCCCCGTCACCGAGCACTTCGGCCAGGGTGCCGCTGGCCGCCCGGCGCAGGAAATCCATCTGGAACATCCGGTCCCGGGCATGCAGGTAGCCCTGGACAAAGGTCACATCGGCCTCGGAATCCCCGGCAATGGTGGGAATACCCTGGGCATCTTCGTAAACCTGGACATTCGAGGCCAGCCCGGGAACGGACACGTTCTGGGCAAAAAGTCCACTGGAAGCCAGGAGCAAACTGGCAGCAATCGTCAATCGTTTCATCCTTCGAGTCCCCAATCTATTGTGTCGGCAGGAAGGATCGATTGTTGCACAAAACCCGACCAACCCCACACCACCCGGTGGTGATATCAAAAATCTCCGGGAATCAAAGCTCGGTTCGTACATCCAGCAATTCGGGGAAAAAGCTCAGTTCCAGTGCCCGCTGCAGGAACCCGACGCCGGACGATCCACCCGTCCCGGACTTGTAACCGATGATCCGCTCGACGGTCTTCATGTGCCGAAAACGCCAAAGCTGGAAGGACTCCTCCACATCCACCAGGCGCTCGCACAATGCGTACTCGGTCCAGTACCGGTCCGGGTTTCGATAGATGCCCACCAGGGCCGGGATCAGGTCCGGGTTGCGCCGGTAGGGCTGGGTCCAGTCGCGCTCGATGCTGGCCTCGGGAATCGGATGGCCCTTGCGGGCAAGAAAGCGAAGGAATTCGTCGTACAGCCCCGGGGACCGGGAAATCCGGGTCATTTCCTCGAGAATCTCCGGCTTGTGGCTGTACAGCTTGAGCATGTCGGTATTCTTGTTCCCCAGCAGAAACTCCACCATCCGGTACTGCCAGGACTGAAAACCCGAGGCATCGCCGAGCACATCGCGAAACTGGATGTACTCGCTGGGCGTCAGCGTTTCCAGAACCCCCCATTGCTCGAAAAGCTGGCGCTGGACCTGCTTGATCCGGGCCAGGATCTTCAGGCACGGCTCCGGGTCGTCGGCGGCCACATGGGCGATGGCCGACTTGAGCTCGTGAATGATGAGCTTGAACCACAGCTCCGATGTCTGGTGCTGGATGATGAACAGCAGCTCGTCATGGTGGGGTGGATCGCTCAGCGGGTGCTGGGCGTTGAGGATTCGATCGAGCCCCAGGTACCCGCCGTAGTCCATGCGCCCGTCGAGTTCGGTGTGAATACCCTCTTCCAGCTCCCGGCGGTTGTCCTTGTCGCTCATCTTGTCACTCGTCATTGTAAAAGGCCCATTGTAAGACTCCCTCCGATTCCCGGGTGCTCGACTGTACGGAGACTGCCCGCCCGTGGTTATAATACGGCCCGCGTTCGTGTCCGGGCAGACGGGACAGAATCATCCCCGAAAAGGAGATTCCGCCCCGGGTCTGGTAAAAGCCCGGAACAGGGCTCCGACACGGCAGAACAACACGACCCAATCACGAGGATTCATGCCCA
This sequence comes from Wenzhouxiangellaceae bacterium, assembly GCA_007135395.1. Taxonomy (GTDB): domain Bacteria; phylum Pseudomonadota; class Gammaproteobacteria; order Xanthomonadales; family Wenzhouxiangellaceae; genus SLIZ01. The sequence goes on from SLIZ01000160.1 coordinate 41,449, forward strand.
TGGTGGCCACAATCGCCTCCTTCAAGGTGGATTACTTCCAGTTTCTCGGGCCCGATGGAAAACTGGTTGAAGACCAGCGAGTACCCGCCCTGGCCCGGGATCTGAAGCAACTGACCGAAATGTACCAACTGATGGTGCTGACCCGGGTTTTCGACAAGAAGGCCGTTGCCCTGCAGCGCACGGGCAAACTCGGGACCTACGCTTCCAGCCTCGGTCACGAGGCCGCCCACGGGGCCATAGGTGCCGCCATGCGCGACGAAGACTGCTTTGCCCCCATGTACCGGGAATACGCCGCCCAGTTCTACCGGGGCGTCAAGATGTCGGAAGTCCTGATGTACTGGGGCGGAGACGAGCGGGGCAGCAATTTCTCCGGCCCCAAACACGATTTTGCCTGGGCGGTGCCCATCGCCACCCAGTGCCTGCACGCCGCCGGTGCCGCAATGGCCTACAAGCTTCGCGGCCAGGACCGGGTCGCAGTCACCGTGGTCGGCGACGGGGGCTCTTCCAAGGGTGATTTTCTCGAGGC
>SLIZ01000100.1 GCA_007135395.1 Wenzhouxiangellaceae bacterium
CTGCTCCATGGCATCCACCGACCAGACCAGGGCCCCGGCCGAGCCAAAGGGACGCAAGCGGGTGTCCACGACCCAGACCCGGCCGTGCTCGGTTACCTGATCGAGAATCCGGCCGGTCTCTCCGGCAACCCGGGACAGGTACTCCCGGGCCGACAGCCTCCTGGGCCCGTTCGCCTGGCCTTGGCCGCTGTAGCAGAACATCACGTCCAGGTCGGAGTTGAAGTTCAGTTCCCCCCCGCCAAGCTTGCCCAGGGCCAGTATGCAAAGCCGAATCGGCGTGCCCTGGCCATCGGCCAGATCGCCGAAGCGTTCCCGGATACGGGTTTCGGCTACTTCAAGGGCCTTTTCGAGCACGTCTTCGGCCAGCCCGGTGAGCTGGATGGAGGTATCGGAAAAACTGTCCTGTCCCGTGATATCCCGCCACGCGATGCGTACCGAGTGGAGCTGGCGGTAGCGGCGAAGGGCTTGTTCCGGCCGGGAGTGCCAGTCGTCTTCGAGCGCCGGTGCCTTCCCGTCCGGGTCCAGGGACCGGCAATCCTCCGGCCAGCGTGACCGGGCCTCGGCGATGTACTGGCTGTTGGCCGTCAGCCAGTCCAGGTCGATGGATTGGTTTTTCATGGATCGAAGCCCGGGGATCGTAGCCGGACTATAGCCCGAAGTCGGCCTGCCACGAAAGCGGTGCCGATCCCGATCTGAAATGGTGGTAGTCTGCGAAAATTGATAGGGTTGCCGGCACTGGCGGACTGGATTGCCGGGGACTTTCGCTACCAGCAAGGGAGAAGAAGAAAATGCTGAACTGGATTACAACGGCCAACGATTTCGTCAATGGAATCGTCTGGGGCCCTCCGTTCATGATTCTGCTGGTGGGGACCGGCCTTTATCTTTCCATACGGCTCGGTTTCATCCAGTTCACCCATCTCAAGTACATGTGGAAGCAAAGCTTCGGGCGCATGTTCGGCCGGGACCCGGATGTCGAGCCAGGAGCGGTCACTCCCTTCCAGGCGGTGACTTCGGCCATGGCCGCCACGATCGGGGTGGGCAATATCGCCGGGGTGGCCACCGCCATCGCCCTGGGCGGGCCCGGTGCAATTTTCTGGATGTGGATGGTGGCCCTGGTGGGTATGGCCACCAAGATGGCCGAGGCCACCCTTGGATTGAAGTACCGGCACGTTGCCGACGACGGACGGGTCTCCGGCGGGGTGTTCTACTACATCGAAAAGGGCCTGGGGCCGAACTGGAAGTGGCTGGGCCTGCTGTATGCCTTCCTGGCCGGGATTGCGGCATTCGGAATCGGCAACATGGTCCAGTCCAATACCCTGGCGGCCTCGGCACAGGCCGGATTCAACATTCCACCCTGGGTGACCGGTCTGGTCGTCGTCGTTCTGGTCGGAGCGGTGACCCTGGGCGGCATCAAGCGCATCGCCCGGACTGCCGAGATGATCGTTCCCATCATGGCAGTGGCCTTCATCGTGGGATCCCTGGGTATCCTGGCGGTCAACATTTCCGCTGTCCCTGACGCCTTCGGCCTGATTTTCTACCATGCCTTTCATCCGGCCTCTGCCGTGGGGGGCTTTGCCGGAGCATCGGTGGCTGCAGCCGTCCAGTACGGAATCGCCCGCGGAATCTTTTCCAACGAGGCCGGCCTGGGTTCGGCTTCCATCGTCCACGCCCAGGCCCAGAACAAGCCGTTTCGCCAGGGGTTCTGGGGCGTGTGGGAAGTGTTTATCGATACCCTGGTGGTGTGCACCCTGACCGCCCTGGTCATCCTGGTAACCGGGGTCATGGATACCGGGGAGACCGGAGCCGAACTCACCGCGCTGGCCTTCTCCACGGGCCTGCCTGGACCCGGCGGTTATATCGTCCTGATCGCCATCATCTTCTTCGCCTACACCACCATGCTGACCTGGAACTTCTACGGCGAGAAAAGCTGGGAGTACCTGTTCGGACGCAAGGTGATCCTGCCCTACCGGCTGGTCTTCCTGGTTTTCCTGTTCGTCGGCGCCATTGGTGGCCTGGAGTTGATCTGGGATATCGCCGATACCCTCAACGGGCTTATGGCCGCGCCCAACCTCATTGCCCTGATCCTGCTGGGCGGGGTCATGGCCAGGGAAAAGGCGAAGTACTTCCAGGAGTTGCGGGATGCCGACCGGCGCATGCGCAAGGACCTGGACGAGGACATGCGGGACGACTGAGCCCGGCCCGGTCCGGAAAAGAGAAAGGCCCCGGAAGTCCGGGGCCTTTGTTCTTGCGAATGTACAGCCGGGCTGTCAGTCCCAGGTTGCTTCCAGGGTCACCCCGGAGTAGGACTCGAAACCGTGCAGCATGATGTGGTAGGTGTCATTGGCCACGCTGCCAAACATGCAGGTCTCGTTGTTGCCCCAAAGGTAGGGTCGGCAGTCCCAGTTGCTCTGGGTCGGCTCGCTGCCGAACTGCACATACAGGTCCACATCCCCGCTGCCGCCGGAGGTGCTGATTTCCAGGTCGGTTGCCCCGGCGGGGACTTCGATGGTGTAGAAGGTTTCACTGCCGGTACCGCCGGACAGGTCGGTCAGGGGCACCCCGTTTTCCAGCTCACCGTCACCGGGTGGTTCCGGATCCGGATCGCCACCGCTGTCCAGGGAGTCGAAGGAGGCCAGGGTGTCTACCCGGGGGGTGGTGCGGTTGTTCTTGTCGTCGTTGACTGCCACGCCATGGTCGGCGAGCAGGTCCCGCATTTGCGATGGGCTGACCGAGCCGCCGCCCAGGCTCATGTTGATCAGGTCGATGCCGTAGGTCTGCTGATTGGCCACGACCCAGTCGATGGCCCCGATGATATTGCCGTCCAGGGACGGCTGGCCGCAGATGCTGGCACTCTGAATCTTCAGAAATACGATCTTGGCGTCCGGGGCGGTTCCGGTAACACCCCCGCCGTCACCGGTTTTCAGGCCCCAAACAAGAAAGCCCCGGAAGTCCGGGGCTTTCTCGATTCTGCATTGGCCGACAGGCCGGGTGCAGGGCTTGCTTACATCATGCCGCCCATACCACCCATGCCGCCCATGCCACCCATGTCCGGGGCACCGCCGCCTTCATCCTTTTGCGGGATTTCGGCGACCATGGCCTCGGTGGTGATCATCAGGCCGGCAATGGAGGCTGCATTCTGCAGGGCCGAGCGGGTGACCTTGGTCGGGTCGAGAATGCCCGCTTCGATCATGTCCACGAACTCGCCGGTTGCAGCGTTGTAGCCGTAGTTGCCCTTGCCGTCCTTGACCGCGGCAACGATGACCGAGGGCTCACCGCCGGCATTGTTGACGATCTGGCGCAGGGGCTCTTCCATGGCCCGCCGGGCAATGTTGATGCCCGTATCCTGATCGGTGTTGTCACCCTTCAGACCGGAGATGGCCTGCAGGGCGCGGATCAGAGCCACACCGCCGCCGGGGACCACACCTTCTTCCACGGCTGCACGGGTTGCATGAAGGGCGTCTTCGACCCGGGCCTTCTTTTCCTTCATCTCGACTTCGGTAGCGGCACCAACCTTGATGACGGCAACACCGCCGGCAAGCTTGGCAACCCGCTCCTGGAGCTTTTCCTTGTCGTAGTCGGACGAGGCATCCTCGATCTGGGCACGGATCTGGCCGACCCGGCTTTCAATGGCGGCGGCTTCGCCGGCACCATCGATGATCGTGGTGTTTTCCTTGTCGATCTGGATCTTCTTGGCAGACCCCAGGTCATCCAGGGTGGTCTTCTCCAGGCTCATGCCGACTTCTTCGGAAATCACCTGGCCGCCGGTCAGGATGGCCATGTCTTCAAGCATGGCCTTGCGGCGGTCGCCGAACCCGGGGGCCTTGACGGCGGCAACCTTGACGGTACCGCGCAGGTTGTTGACCACCAGGGTCGCCAGGGCTTCGCCCTCGATGTCTTCGGCAACGATCAGCAGGCTCCGTCCGGCCTTGGCCACGGCTTCCAGCACGGGCAGCAGATCGCGCACGTTGGAGACCTTCTTGTCGTGGAGCAGGATGAACGGGTCTTCCAGGTCGACCTGCATGGTCTGCTGGTCGGTCACAAAGTACGGAGACAAATAGCCCCGGTCGAACTGCATGCCCTCGACCACGTCGAGTTCGTTGTGCAGGGCCTGGCCTTCCTCGACCGTGATGACCCCTTCCTTGCCCACCTTGCCCATGGCATCGGCAATGATGGAACCGACTTCCTCGTCGGAATTGGCGGAAATGGCACCGACCTGGGCGATGGCCTTGTCGTCGGAACACGGGGTGGAGAGCTTCTTGAGTTCTTCCACGGCGGCGATGACGGTCTTGTCCACGCCCCGCTTGAGATCCATCGGGTTCATGCCGGCGGCAACGGCCTTGAGGCCTTCCTTCAGCATGGACTGGGCCAGTACGGTGGCCGTGGTGGTGCCGTCACCGGCAATGTCGGAGGTCTGGGAAGCAACTTCCTTGACCATCTGGGCACCCATGTTCTCGAACTTGTC
>SLIZ01000162.1 GCA_007135395.1 Wenzhouxiangellaceae bacterium
GGCAACCCGTTCGATTTCGCTTGCGGCCAGATGCTGCATTCCTTGCGGCTCCCTGGTGTTTTCGACGGCTGTGGTTCGGTCTAGGCTTTCCCGGCCTTCACCCCCGGCCATCTCTTCGTTGCCGGCACGGGCTACCGGCCAGCATCTACGGAGGGGCCAAGTGTCAGGCACATGCGGGTTGCGAACGATCTTGCCTGCTTGAAGGCATCGTAACGATTTCTTGACATTCGATCGTCTCACATGGCAGGCTTAAATCGCGTGGAGGCTAAGGCAGTAGATGTGGAATGAAAGTTACAGTTTTGCGGGTAAGTCTCTAGAGCTTTCCGCAAAATATCTGCTCAGCTTCCTCGATCGCAGCAGGCTTCGGCTCCAAAGGGCCGAAGAATTTTCATTGGCAAGCGTGAGGATGATCATGAAGATAACCCCCCCCTCCCAATTGGCCTTTTGAAGGCTACTCTATGTGCGGCTGCCATATTCGCATTCACGTTTCTGGCCGGATGCGGCGGCTCTCCTGAACCAGATTCTCAATGCCATGAGCTTCCAACCGGACAGCGTGACTGCAGTGCCGGTGGTCGAATAGTTTGGCCTTTCAGAGACCTTCCAGCCGAAGTCAGGTCAGATTTCGACGCAGGCCTTTTTGCTATTGATTTGAGTGAATCGAACGTCCCTATCGAATCCACCAGTGGGTATGCAACCATCACGCTGGAGCTTGAAGATGAGACGGTCCTATCGAACAGCTTTGAATGGATAAAGGCAGGCGACGAAATCGTAGCAGTCAGCCCCGCTGCGGTAAACGACTGGCTCCAGCCCCATTTGTCCTTTTTCGCTGAAGCGGAGATTGAATTGAGCTTTGTTACAGGATCCGGGGAAGGTGTGAACGTCGTGGTTACGGAGTACTTGTATTCCGGCAGCTTACAGGCTGGTGACTCATATTCCTGGTATGGCGGTGGCGGCGGTGGCGGCTGTTCCGAAAAGAATTGTGAAATCCGATAACAAGACCTGTGCCCATGAGCGCGGCGAAATCGCCGTGCACATGGGCATTACTGGAATCCTGACCATGCGCATGATCCTGGTTTCGATATTGGTTCTGGCCTTCCTTTCGCCGGTTGCTGGTTGTGGCGGTATGCATGCTGCCCGGGAAACTACGCGAATGGCTGACGAAAACCCTAGTCACTTTTTTAATACAGTGATGCTGGTATGGGGTTCTCGAGGAGTGATCTCGACCGGGCGGCTCGGCGGAGAGGAGACGGTCAGGATCCGCGATGTTGACCCCATCGCGAAGCATGAATGGCGTAATGGCGGCGTCATGCGCCTGCTCGATGCTTCCGGTTTTCCTTCTGTCGAAGAGCCAACCTGGTTCAGAGAGAGTGCGGAAGATTCAATTGCCATTCTGGCCGGTGTCCTCGAGGTCGTGCTGCAGGAACTCAGCGCGTTTGACGACGTTGCCATCAATCTGGATATAGTGGTTGCGCGGGCGGACAGTGGTGCGCTCTACCAAAATAGGTCGGCAATTGGTCGTTCCATGACAATCTCCATTATTCATCCGTTACCTGAATATGATGAGGAGATACACGAGCTTGCGCACAAGCACACCTGGTGGTCTCGTTCACTCAAAAGCGCGGCCCATGAGCTTTATCACCTGCATCACAGTCTTTCCGATCTGGTAAGCACCAGTATCAATGAGGAAGCTGCCGCATCGATTTTCGGCGATTGCACATTATTGCGGTATTCAGAAGCCATCGAGGCTTATCCCATGCTGGATTACACTTGGCTTCTGGAGTCTCCCAAGACTCAGCGGTCTTTCCCGCTACTCGATCAAGGCGACTTTGCTCCCGATGAAGCTGCGTTCCAGGAGGAGTTCCCAGAAGCGGGGCTGCGCGGCCGCATCCTTGGATCAGCTGCCTTTTTCGCGTTGGCCGGCGACGGAGTGCTTGAAATCGATGATGATGCGGAGCGCGCCCGCGTACTCGAGTATTGTGATGGTTTGGCCAGGGGCGTGCCGGACTTTTATTCCGGAGATTTACTAAGAGATCCGTAAATCCTGCCACATCCAGATCCCATGGCACGTGCGCCTGGAAGGCGTGCTTGAAAAGCATGTGGGGTGATTGCGTCAAGCAAACGTGATCCCGCAGGCGGGCGTGTCGGGGGATACCTTGGGACTTTCCTTTGGGTGTCCGCGGGTTTCCTGGCAAATGTGAGCTGGGTTCTGTCTTGCTTTCAGGTGGAGGGCTGGCCGGCGGCGGCTCTGCTTCATCGGCGATCGATCGGCTACCTTGCTATATCCGTGAATTTTGCCGGCGTCCAGTCGGGCGCGACCCGGTTGCCAAGCCGCGCTTCGGCTCGTTCAAGTGAAAACGGGCCCCGAAGGGCCCGTTCGCTTTGATGCCGGATTGTCGGCGTGGCTCAGAAGGAGTGGCGATACCCCATCCGCACGAAGGTGCCGGCCAGTTCCCGACGCGGTTCGTCTTCACGCATGCGCCGGGAGAAACTGTCCAGGTAGGTCAGTTGCAGGCTGGCTTCGAAGTTCCCACCCATCCCGTCGAAGCGGGCCCGGGTATCGAAATCCAGCCCGGAGACCTCCTGGTCGCCCAGGTTCAGGAAGGTGTCCTCGATGAAGTCGATTCGGTTTATAGCAGCCAGCCTTGTGTGACAAAACTCATGATAAGCCCATCAATTTGAAGTGATTCAATCAGGATTCGGGGGCTTTCGATCCCGGTCGCAGCCCGGCGGGCCCCGACACCCTCCTGCAACGGGTTTTGGTTAGACTGTCGGGCATGAAACGAAGAACCAAGATCGTGGCGACCCTGGGGCCGGCCACCGATGCCGGGGATGAGCTAGAGCGGCTGCTGCAGGCCGGCACCGACGTGGTCCGGATCAATTTCTCCCACGGTGATCCGGAATCCCAGAAGGCCCGGGTCGAGAAAGTTCGCGAGCTTTCCAGCGCGCTTGGAATAGAAGTTGCAGTCATGGCCGACCTGCGCGGGCCCAAGATCCGGGTCGAGCATTTTTCCGACAACTGGGTGGAACTGGAAGCCGATCAGCCCTTTACCCTTCATGCCACCGAAGATCCGCCTCCCGGCGACATCTCGGGCGTTGGCGTGACCTACCTGAACCTTCCTGCTGATGTCCGTGTGGGCAGTGAACTGCTGCTCGACGATGGGCTCATTGCCATGGAAGTCGAATCCGTAGAGGGTTCCCGGATTCATTGCCGGGTCACCACCCCGGGCAGGCTGTATTCCCGCAAGGGCTTGAATCTGCGCGGTGGCGGATTGTCCGTCCCCGGCATCAGCCCCGAAGACGAGGCCGATATCCGTCGGGCCGCCGAATGGGATGTGGACTACCTTGCCGTTTCCTTTCCCCGCAATGCCGGGGACATCCAGCAGGCCCGCAAACTGATGCAGAATGCCGGTGGACAGGCCGGGATTGTCGCCAAGATCGAGCGTGCCGAGGCACTCGACCACCTGGAAAGCATCATTGATGCCTCCGACGGGGTACTGGTTGCCCGGGGTGACCTGGGTGTGGAAATCGGGGAGGCGGAGCTGCCGGCCATCCAGAAGCGGATTATCCGCACATCCCTGAACCAGAACCGGGCAGTGATTACCGCCACCCAGATGATGCAGTCCATGGTCGAAAGCCCCATCCCGACCCGTGCCGAGGTGCTGGATGTGGCCAATGCGGTCATCGACGGCACGGATGCGGTCATGCTGTCGGCGGAGACCGCTGTCGGACGGCACCCGGTACGGGTTATCGAGGCCATGGAGCGCATCTGTGCCGGTGCCGAGCGGCATATGGAACAATCGGTACCCGAACAACAGCTCAACGTGCGCTTCGAGCGCATTGACCAGGCCATCGCCATGGCGGCCATGTTCACCGCCGCCCATGTCTCCATCCAGGCAATCATCGCCCTGACCGAGTCGGGCTCCACCGCCCAGTGGCTTTCCAGGGTGCGCACGGCCGTTCCCATCTTTGCCCTTTCGCCGAACCGCAAGAGTCTTCGAAAGATGCGCCTGTTCCGCAACGTCTACCCGCTGAAATTCGAGCATTCGGAAGTCACCAATTCACAGCTCGAGCAAGCTGCGGTGTCCCGGGTGGCCGAGTACGGCGCCATCGGGGATGGTGACCGGGTCCTGGTGACACTGGGGGATGTGACCGGATTGATGGGGGGGACCAATACGCTCAAGCTCCTCCAGGTTGGGCCGGACGGCCGACCCAGTCGCCAGGCCGAACTTCAGTACCAGTGATCACGCTGCCTGACAGTTTCCGGCCCCTGGCAGTACAATGACCTGACAATCAACGTATCCGGCATCGCCGCATTTGTTCAGGAGTGAGTAGTCCATGTCCCTTGATCTCGAAAAACTGATTCATACCGCCCAGTCCATGGTTGCCCCCGGAAAGGGAATTCTGGCCATTGACGAATCCACCGGCACCATCAAGAAACGCTTTTCCGGGGTGGGGGTGGAATCCACCGAGGAGACCCGCATGGATTACCGTTCCATGCTGCTTTCCACACCCGGCCTGGGTGAGCACATCTCCGGGGCCATTCTTTTCGACGAGACCCTTCGCCAGAAGGACGCCGACGGCAAGCCGCTGCTCAATATCATGAAGGACAATGGCATTCTGCCCGGGATCAAGGTCGACAAGGGCGCCAAGGACCTGGCCGGCTTTCCCGGAGAGAAGGTCACGGAAGGCCTGGACGGTTTGAGGGAACGGCTGGCCGAATACGCCGAACTGGGTGCGGTCTTTGCCAAGTGGCGTGCGGTGATCACCATTGACAGTGACATCCCGTCACGGGCCTGCCTGGATGCCAATGCCCACGCCCTGGCCCGGTATGCCGCCCTGTGCCAGGAGGCCGGCCTGGTGCCCATCGTGGAACCGGAAGTGCTCATGGACGGAGATCACGACCTGGATACCAGTTTCGATATCACCGAAGCGGCCCAGAAATCCCTGTTCGAGGAACTCTACAACCAGAATGTCCTGCTGGAAGGCTGCGTGCTCAAGCCCTCCATGGTCATTTCCGGGTCCAGTGCGAAGAGCCGGGCCGGCGTCGAGGACGTTGCCGAGGCCACCCTGGATTGTCTGCTCAACGCGGTTCCCGCCGCAACCGCGGGCGTCGTTTTTCTCTCCGGTGGCCAGGGGGACGAAGAGGCCACCGCTCACCTGGATGCCATGAACCGCATGGGACCCCACCCCTGGCCTCTGTCATTTTCCTACGGTCGGGCCCTGCAGCAGGCCTGCCTGAAATGCTGGGCCGAGGACCCCCGGGGCAACCGGGAAAAGGCCCAGAAAATCCTGTTGCACCGGGCGAAGATGAACGGCAAGGCCGCTCTCGGGGAATATAACCGGGAAATGGAGTCTTGACCCTTGACCTCCTGTTGATCGCGCATCAATGACCGATAAATTCAAGGAGCAGTCGCTCGAATACCACCGGCAGCCGACACCGGGGAAGATCAAGGTAACGCCGACCAAGGCGTTAACGACCCAGAAGGATCTGGCCATGGCCTATTCCCCGGGGGTCGCAGCGGCCAGCGAGTTGATTCACCAGGACCCGGACACTGCCCGGGACCTGACGATACGCGGCAACCTGGTGGCGGTGGTTTCCAACGGAACCGCAGTGCTGGGTCTGGGGGATATTGGTCCGCTGGCTTCCAAGCCGGTTATGGAAGGCAAGGGGGTGTTGTTCCGGAAGTTTGCCGGTATTGATGTGTTCGATATCGAGATCGACGAAAAGGACCCGGAAAAACTCATCGATATCATCGCTTCCCTGGAGCCGACCTTCGGTGGCATCAACCTGGAAGACATCAAGGCCCCGGAATGCTTCCGGGTCGAGGAAGCGCTCAAGGAGCGGATGAACATTCCCGTCTTCCACGACGACCAGCACGGTACGGCCATCATCACGGCCGCGGCCCTGGTCAACGGCCTGGCGCTTGTTGGAAAGAAGCTTGAGGATGTCACCCTGGTCGCTTCCGGTGCCGGTGCAGCCGGCATGGCCTGCCTGGACCTGCTGGTCACCATGGGACTGAAGCGGGAAAACACGACCGTGTGCGACCGGGAAGGGGTGGTCTATGCCGGTCGCGAGACGGACATGGACGATCGCAAGCGCCAGTATGCCCGGGAAACCGAAGCGCGTACCCTGGGCGAGGTGATCGCCGGGGCCGATGTATTCCTGGGTGTATCGGCACCCGGGGTGCTCAAGCCGGACATGGTCAGGGAAATGGCGGACAAACCCATCATCCTGGCCCTGGCCAACCCGACCCCGGAAATCATGCCCGACCTGGCCCGGGAGGTTCGCCCGGATGCACTCATTGCCACCGGGCGATCGGACTTTCCCAACCAAGTCAACAACGTCCTGTGCTTCCCGTACATCTTCCGTGGCGCGCTGGATGTAGGTTCGAAAGTGATCAACGACGAGATGAAGATGGCCTGTGTTCACGCCATCGCCGAGCTTGCACGGATGGAGGCGTCCGATGTTTCGGCGGCAGCCTACGGCGGCAAGGCACCCAAGTTCGGACCGGACTACCTGATTCCCCAGCCCTTTGATCCCCGCCTGCTGGTCCACCTTGCCCCGGCGGTGGCCAGGGCGGCCATGGACACCGGGGTGGCCACCCGGCCCATCGAGGACATGGAAGCATACCGGGAAAAGCTGACCCAGTACGTGTTCAAGACCGGCTTGCTCATGAAACCGGTGTTCGAGGCGGCCAGGAAGGATCCGAAACGGGTGGTATTTGCCGAGGGCGAAGAAGAAACCGTGCTGCGGGCGGTGCAGACTGTCATTGATGATGGCCTGGCCCGGCCGATCCTGATCGGTCGTCCAAAGGTGGTGGACATGCGCATCGAGAAGGCGGGCCTTCGAATTCGTCCGGGGCAAGATTTCGAACTGGTCAACCCGGAATCCGATCCGCGCTTTCGGGAATACTGGACAACCTTCCACGAGATTACCCAGCGCCGGGGCGTGACCCCGGACTCGGCCAAGGCCATCGTCCGGACCCGGACCGCCGTAATCGCGGCCATCATGGTCTACCGCAAGGAAGCCGATGCCATGATCTGCGGCGTTGTGGGCCGATACCAGAAAAAACTGCAGTACGTCACCGAAGTGCTGGGAACGCGAAAGGACTGCAACACCCTGGGTGCGCTGTCGGCCATGACCAATGATTCCGGAACCTGGTTTGTCTGCGACACCCACGTCAACCCGGACCCGAACGTGGACCAGCTGGTGGAACTGACCCTGATGGCCGCCGAGCGGGTGCGCATGTTCGGGATTACGCCCAAGGTGGCCCTTTGCTCCCATTCCAACTTCGGCAGCCACGTCAATCCCCATGCCACCCGGATGCGCCAGGTTCTCAAGAAGGTGCGCGAGCTGGACCCGGACCTGGAGGTGGAAGGAGAAATGCGCGCCGATGCGGCCCTGCTGCCGGAGATTCGCGAACGAATCTTCCCTGATTCCCGGCTCCAGGGGTCGGCCAATCTGCTCATCATGCCCGACCAGGACTCGGCCCATATCGCCTTTTCCATGGCGCGGGTGATTGGCAAGGGCGTTACCATCGGTCCGATGCTCCTGGGCGCCGGCGGCCCGGCCCATGTTCTCACCCCCTCTGCTACCGTGCGCCGGGTGGTCAACATGACTGCCATCGCGGTGGTCGATGCCCAGCACTTCCAGCAGGAAGCCGGATCCGGCCGCCTGCCCTTCGACTGAACCTGACTACTGCAGTGCGGCCAGGGCCTGCTCGGCCGCGGGACTGAAATACGCCGTATCGGCTGCGACCACGCGCTCGAGGAAGTCCGTCCATTGCCGGGTCGAATCCGGATCCCGGCTCAGCCAGCGCGGGCGAATCAGCAGGACATCGGCGAGTTCCCTGGGCATGAACTGGTGGTTGACCGTTGAGTGTTCGGCAAAGATGCTTGGCTCGAGAAAACCGACGACCCCGGCTACGGAGTTGGTTGCCAGATTGACCATCTCACCCTTGCCCTCGTGGAAATGGGGTTCCAGGTATTCCAGGCTGGCATGGGGCGAGGCCAGCAGCCGGCCCAGGTGTATGGAGGCGGCTTCCCGTTCGGGGCTGTTGTTGAGCTGCCGGATGGATGCAACATTGATCAGGATGGCCGAGGCGGGATTGACTGCCCAGTGATCCCCTGGCCGGTCGGAATCCTCGGTAACAATGCCGATGACCACCCGGGCATGGTCGGGATGATTGCGGGCTTGCATCATCACCGTGGCTGGCAGGTCGAAATCCCCGTCTTCGCCCATCTCCGAGACCAGTGCCCAGGTGGCGCGAAAAAAGCGCTCCGGGTCCCGGTTGATCATGGCCCCGGCCGACTGGGACAGGGTGTCCCGGGCGGTCTGGCGAACCGACTCCGGATGGTCCGGGTTCCCGGCTGCCTCCAGCAAGACCCCGAGCGCGGGCTCCAGGGCGACTTCCCGGTTCCGCCGGACATACAGGCCCAGCCGGGACAGGGCCAGGGCCCGGTGGTTTTCGGCGGCGGCTTCAGCGGACAACACGATCATGCCGGCCACGAATTCCCCCCGGAGCTCCCGGTTTTCCCGGTCCAGGCGTTCCATGCCGTTGATTACTTCATGAAACTCCATGGTCGATTCAGTCTCTCTGGCCTGGGTGAGCATGGCCTCCATGGACTCTGATCGGGCCTCGGAGGCCTGCTCCGGGTCCTCTTCGGCCAGGCCGAAGCGGCGAATAAGATCCTCACGTTGGGACGGGGAGGGATCGCCGATCTTCAGCGCCGCGTCCAGGGCTTCCCGGGTGCCGATCCGGACCAGGGTGCCCCGGGTGCGGGTGAGGCTTTCGGTGGCAATCTCCTGGTAGGTCAGAAGATGCCGGATCGTCTGCTCATCGGTGATGGAATCCATTTCACTCATGCGATTGAACAGGAAGCGGGCCGTATCGTTATCCAGATCGGCATCGAGCAGCGCCACGGCCAGGGCCTGCTGACTGGCATCGGGCAGTCCCTCGGCGCGCAGGATGCGCCCGGCCTGGTCCGGTTCCTCTTCGACCAGCTCCATCAGATCCGATTGCAGTTCAGCCGGATCCATGGTCTCGACCGCCGAAACGACCACATGGCGCTGGGAGGGGTTGAATCTCGTGAAGTCCGGGTCGTTCAGGGCCTGCCTTGAAAGCGCCGCAGCCTCGGGTGCCTGCATTCCCACCAGTCTAAGCAGCGCCATGGACCTTAGAAGGTCTGCCCGGTCCCGCTCGGCCTCCGGGTGAGGTGGCGTCAGAAAGACTTTCCGCACCGCATCCCGGGCGGGCAGGCCGTCGACGCCCATTTGACCGATCTGGTCCAGGGTCATCATGGGCACACCGCCCTGCTCGACCTGTGCCTCCAGCCGCTCTCCAAGGGCGGCGGCGGTCTGGCCTCTGAATGTGGCTTCCGGGTCATGGTCGGGAAGGGGGGCGCGGGCGGCCTGGTCCGGGTCGGATGTGTCGCTCGGATCAATGTCGCTGCCGCAACCGACAAGGCCGAAAATGGCCAGGAAAACGGCCAGGGAAAGGCAGATCGCTTGGAATTCAGGACGTCTAATCATCATATTGGACCTGTGGCGGTTGGCCGGTGGGTGGGTTTTCACGCCCGCCACCGGCGGTGCGTAAAATGCACGAAGGGTTACAAGCAACTACGCGCACGGGCTGTAAAGCAGGACATTGAGCCTGTGGCCCTTTTCACTTGATCAGGAGTGTGTCTTTATGAAATTGCCGGACAAGGGATCCATTGCCAGCTTCGATGTGGATGCCCAGTGCACCTTTACGCCCAATTGCCCCGATGAGCTGCCGGTGGAAGGGGGCGACGAGATCGTCGAAGAACTTAACGCCCAGGCACGGCCGGCCGGCTGGCGGGTCGGCTCGAAGGATGCCCACAGCCCGCAGGCGGTGTGGGTGACCGAGGACCCGGACAAGTTCGGCCAGCCCGGGGTCGAAGGGCCCAACGTGGAAGAACACTGGCCGGTCCACGCGGTTCCCGGCACCCGGGGGTTCGAGCTGCTGCCCGGGTTGCCGGCACCCATCGACTACGATTTTTTTGTATGGAAGGGGGTCGAGCTGGACCTGCACCCCAACGGGGCCTGTTTTCATGACCTGGCCGAGACCCGCAGCACCGGCATCATCGAGTGGCTGCGGGCCCGCGGGGTCAGCCATGTCATCGTCGGCGGGCTGGCCACCGATGTATGTGTCCGGGCCACGGCGCTTCAGCTCAACGACAACGGCTTCAAAGTGATTCTCAACCAGGCTGCCTGCCGGGGAATCACCCCGGCCTCGACCAGACAGGCTCTGGCCGAAATGCAGGACAAGGGTGTCAGGCTGGTTGCCAATGCCGCGGAAATCGAAAATGCAAGCGGGCCGGTGACCGGATGATCATCCAGTCCCTTCTTGATACGGATTTGTACAAGTTCACCATGATGCAGGCGGTCCTGCATCAGTTCCCGGAGGCCGAGGTGGAATACCGGTTCCTGTGCCGGTCGCCGGACCAGGATCTGTCCGGGCTCAAGTCCGGACTCGAGCGTGAACTGGAAAACCTTTGCACCCTGCAGCTTGACCCCAGGGAACTCGGTTACCTGAAAAGCCTTCGTTACATCAAGGATGATTTCGTCGAGTTTTTGCGCCTGTTCCACCTCCAGTCCCGCTTTGTCGAGATCTCCGAGAATGACGACCGGCTTGAGCTGGTCATCCGGGGGCCCTGGCTGCACACCATTTTGTTCGAAGTCCCGCTTCTTGCAATCATCAGCGAACTCCATCATCGCCGCCACCACCCGGATCATGACCTGGCCGATGGCCGTAGCCGGCTTGAAGCCAAGATCGCCCGCATCCGGGAGCTGGATGAAGCCGACCGGTTCATTTTGTCGGATTTCGGCACCCGCCGGCGCTTTTCCCGGGACTGGCACCGGGAGGTGGTCACAACCCTGGCCCGGGAGATTCCCGGCAGCATGCGGGGCACAAGCAACCTGAAGCTGGCCCTGGAAACCGGGCT
The DNA here is from genome assembly GCA_007135395.1 of Wenzhouxiangellaceae bacterium. Lineage (GTDB taxonomy): Bacteria > Pseudomonadota > Gammaproteobacteria > Xanthomonadales > Wenzhouxiangellaceae > SLIZ01. The sequence continues at coordinate 10,966 of SLIZ01000162.1, forward strand.
GGTTCCCATCGGCACCATGGCTCACGAGTTCATCCAGGCCGCCCAGGCCCTGGGGCCCCGGCTGAGCATGACCCAGCGCTTTGCCTTCGACGCCTGGGCCCGGGAGTACCGGGGTGACCTGGGAATCGCACTGTCGGACACCTATAGCCTCCAGGCCTTTCTCAGGGATTTCGACATGTACTTTTGCAAGCTCTTCGACGGGGCCCGGCAGGATTCCGGGGATCCCTTCGAATGGGCCGAGGCGGTGATTGACCACTACCGGAGAAACCGGGTGGATCCTGCGACGAAGAACCTGGTGTTTTCCGATTCACTGACCATCGACAAGGCGATCGCCATCTGGCAGCGGTTCAGGGACCGGGCCCGGGTGTCCTTCGGCATCGGCACCCATCTGACCAACGATGTGGGCGTGGAGCCGCTGAATATCGTGCTCAAGATGACTGCCTGCAACGGCCAGCCGGTAGCCAAGCTCAGCGACTCCCCGGGCAAGGTTATCTGCACTGATGAAAGCTACCTGGCCTGGATCCGCCAGGTTTTTGACGTTCCGCGCGGCAACTGAGCGGGGCAGGCCGGTTGGACCCTGGTCCACCGCATGACCCGGATGCCGGTCACGGTCTACAATACCGGCAACGAAAATACCGACAGGCAGATCACCCATGGTGGCCAATCCCCAGATCCCGATCATTCGCAAGGAAGACGATGTTGACCCCCAGGAAACCCGGGAGTGGGTTGAGGCCCTGAGTGCGGTCCTGGAACGGGAAGGCCCTGAGCGAGCCCATTTTCTGCTTGAGCAACTGGTGGAAATGTCCCGGCGTGCCGGCGCCCACCTGCCCTTTGATCTGACCACCGCCTATATCAACACCATCCCGGAAAACAAGCAGCCCCCGGTCAAGGGCGACCCGGCCCTGGAGCGGCGTATCCGGTCCATCATCCGGTGGAACGCCATGGCCATTGTGGTCCGGGCATCGAAACGGGGCGGGGAGCTGGGCGGGCACATCTCCAGTTTCGCCTCGGCAGCGACCCTCTACGACGTGGGCTTCAACCACTTTTTCAAGGGCCCGGAAGCTGAACAGGGTTCGGACCTGGTCTATATCCAGGGCCATTCATCGCCGGGCATTTATGCCCGGGCCTTTCTGGAAGGGCGGATTTCGAAAGACCAGCTCGACAGTTTCCGGGAAGAGGTCGACGGGCAGGGGCTGAGCTCCTACCCCCATCCCTGGCTGATGCCGGACTTCTGGCAACTGCCGACCGTGTCCATGGGACTGGGGCCGACCATGGCCATCTACCAGGCCCGCTTTCTGAAATACCTGCACAACCGGGAGCTGGCGAAGACCGACCAGCGCAAGGTCTGGTGTTTCCTGGGAGACGGGGAATGCGATGAGCCCGAATCCCTCGGCGCCATTTCCCTGGCCGGCCGGGAGAAACTCGACAACCTGATTTTCGTGGTCAACTGCAACCTCCAGCGCCTGGACGGGCCGGTGCGCGGCAACGGCAAGATCATCCAGGAACTGGAAGGCGTCTTTCGCGGCGCCGGGTGGAACGTGATCAAGGTGGTCTGGGGCTCCTACTGGGATCCGCTTCTGGCACGGGATACCAAGGGGCTTTTGCGCAAGCGCATGGAAGAGGCCCTGGACGGGGACTACCAGAAGTACAAGGCCAATGACGGGGCCTACGTCCGGGAGCATTTTTTCGGTGCCTACGAGGAACTCAGGGAAATGGTCGCCGATATGTCCGACGAGGACATCTGGCGCCTGAACCGGGGTGGCCACGACCCCCACAAGATCCACGCTGCCTACCGTACGGCGGTCAACCATACCGGCCAGCCCACCGTCATCCTGGCCAAGACCATCAAGGGTTACGGCCTGGGTGCCTCCGGGGAGGGCCAGAACATCTCCCACCAGCAAAAGAAGCTCGACACCGAGGGTGTGCGCTATTTCCGGGACAGGTTCAACGTGCCGGTGCCCGACGAAGACCTGGAAGAGGTCCCCTATTTCCACCCCGGGAGCGATTCCGAGGAAATCCGCTACCTCACCGAAAGGCGCAGGGAACTGGGCGGCTACCTGCCCAAACGGGTTGTCGAATCCAGCCCTCTGGAAGTCCCCTCCCTGGAGGCCTTCGATGCGCTTCTGAAGGGCAGCGGAGACCGGGAGATTTCCACCACCATGGCCTTTACCCGGGCGCTGGCGGTCATGCTGCGCGACAAGGCGATCAAGAAGAACATCGTGCCGATCATCTGCGACGAGGCCCGGACCTTCGGCATGGAGGGCCTGTTCCGGCAGATCGGGATCTATTCATCCGTCGGCCAGCTTTACGAGCCGGTCGATTCCGACCAGCTCATGTTCTACAAGGAAGACCAGAAAGGTCAGGTACTCCAGGAAGGCATTACCGAGGCAGGCTCCATGAGCTCGTGGATTGCCGCAGCCACCAGCTACGCTTCCAACGGCCTGCCCATGATCCCGTTTTTCATCTTCTATTCCATGTTCGGTTTTCAGCGCATCGGCGATCTGGCCTGGGCGGCCGGGGACATGCGCTCCCGGGGATTTCTTATCGGCGGGACCTCCGGGCGCACCACCCTCAACGGAGAGGGGCTGCAGCACGAAGACGGCCATTCCCATGTCATGTCGGGCCTGATTCCCAACTGCATTTCCTACGACCCGACTTTCAACTACGAGGTCGCCATCATCCTCCAGGATGGCCTGCGGCGCATGTATGCCGAAGAAGAGGACGTCTACTTCTACATCACGGTGATGAACGAAAACTACACCCACCCGGAAATGCCCGAGGGGATCGAAGAGGGTGTGCGCAAGGGCATGTACCTTTTCCGGGAAGCCGGTGCCGGCAATGAACAAGCCCCCCGGGTCCAGTTGCTCGGCAGCGGCAGTATCCTGCGCGAGGTGATTGCCGGGGCCGGGATCCTGCGGGAAGACTTTGGCGTGTCCGCCGATATCTGGTCGGTGCCCAGCTTTACCGAGGTCAAGCGCGAAGCCATGGAAGCGGCCCGCCAGCGGCGACTGGACCCGGCGGGAAATCACCCCGAACCCTACATCACCGGCCTGCTCCAGGGGCGGAAGGGCCCCGTGGTAGCCGCCACGGACTACGTCCGGGCCTTCGCCGATCAGGTCCGGGAATACATTCCCCAGGACACCTACCTGGTGCTTGGAACCGACGGGTACGGGCGATCGGATACCCGGGAAAACCTGCGCCGGTTTTTCGAGGTCGACCGTTACCAGGTTGCCTACACCGCACTGGCCGGACTTCACCGGCAGGGTCACCTGAGCGAGAAGGAACTGCTCCGGGCACGGGATACCCTGGGGATCGACCCGGACAAGCCCATGCCGACCAAGGTGTGACGAAAACTCCTGAAAATGCCTATTGAATTGAACCGGGAATACTCGCCATGAGCAAGACAAAAGAAATTCGCGTTCCGGATATCGGGGACTTCGACAAGGTGCCGGTCATCGAGATTCTGGTCTCCGAAGGCGATTCGGTGGAAGCCGAGGATTCCCTGGTGACCCTGGAGTCCGACAAGGCCACCATGGAGGTGCCTTCACCCGAGGCCGGCAAGGTGGTTTCCATCAAGGTCTCCGAGGGCGATGAGGTCTCCGAGGGAGACGTGATCGCCGAAATCGAGATCGGGGAGGATTCCGGTGATGACGAGGCGGCAGACCAGGATGAAGATGAAAGTCAAAGCGAGAGTGAGGAAGTAAAGGACAAGGATAAGGAAAAGGAAAAAGAAACAGCATCCCCGGAACCGGAGGCCCGGGGCGCCGGCGACGAGGCGGATGATGACGAATCAGAAGCCGCCGATGAATCGAGGGAGCCGAAAGCCGCTGATGCCGATGACAAGAAGAAGACACCGGACTCCGAGCAGCCGGATTCGGAGCTTCCGCCGCCCCCGGTGCCCTACGACGAGGCCGGGATGGACCCGTCGAAGCTGCCCCATGCCAGCCCTTCGGTGCGCAAGCTGGCCCGGGAACTGGGCGTGGCGCTGGACCGGGTCAAGGGCTCCGGGCGCAAGGGCCGGATTACCGGGGATGACCTGAAAGACCATATCAAGCAGGCCATGAAGTCCGGCCCGGGAGCGGCAGCCGGGGCTCCCGGCCTGGCCGTTGCCCCGCCACCGAAGGTGGACTTTTCGAAGTTCGGGGAAATCCGGGAAGAAAAGCTTTCCCGTATCAAGCTCAAAAGCGGGCCGGCCCTGCACCGCAATTGGGTATCCATCCCTCACGTGACCCAGTTCGACGAGGCCGATATCACCGAAATGGAGGCCTTTCGCAAGGCCGAGGGGGAAAAGGCCAAACAGCAGGGGGTCAAGCTCACGCCCCTGGTTTTTATCATGAAGGCGGTGGTCACGGCCCTGAAGGCCTTCCCCCATTTCAACGCCTCCCTGTCCGGGGATGGCCAGTCGCTGATCTACAAGAACTATTTCCATGTCGGTGTGGCGGTCGATACCCCCAACGGCCTGGTCGTCCCGGTCATCCGTGACTGTGACCAGAAGGGCCTGATGGAAATGTCCTCGGAGCTGGCGGAAATCAGCGGCAAGGCCCGGGACGGCAAGCTTTCGCCCGGCGACATGCAGGGCGGGTGCTTTTCCATCTCCAGTCTGGGTGGGATCGGGGGCACGGCATTCACCCCGATCATCAACGCCCCGGAAGTCGCCATTCTGGGTGTTTCCCGCTCCGAGACGAAGCCGGTCTGGAACGGCAGCGAATTCGAGCCCCGGCTCATGCTGCCCCTGTCTTTGTCCTATGACCACAGGGTCATCGACGGGGCCGATGCGGCCCGGTTCACCCGGCACCTGGCCGGCAGCCTGGAGGATCTTCGCAGGTTGCTGCTGTAATGGCCCAGGCCCAACGCACAGGCTGGATCATGATCTGGGCCGCGGTCATCGGGGCCCTGTTTCTGCTGACCTGGATCTTTTCGTCCCTGATCGACCAGCGTCAGAACCCCAACCGGGAATTTGACAGCCGGACGATGAACGGTAGTGCA
>SLIZ01000149.1 GCA_007135395.1 Wenzhouxiangellaceae bacterium
AACTACGAGGCCCTCCCGCAGCTACGCCAGGCCCTGCAACAGCAAATAGCCAATCACCACGAGAAGACAGGCAGCGACTCCTTGCCGGACTGAATTTCAACTAAGCTTGCATCATTCCCGCTTCCATGCTTGGAGGTGGAAAAGAAGTACGTCTGGACCACAGTCATGCTCCAAAAGTAGGTAGAGATGTTCACCGGAATGTCAGAACATTGTAAAGCGTCTAATCTACCATACGTAGCGTTAACGCTATCTCAATCACTAAGGAGGTACACACCATGAGTACTTCAAAAGCATGGTCAGCTCCTCACTTGTCTCTTCACGGGAGTGTTGAATCCGTGACAGCGGACGGTCCTACGTTTGACTGTGAGGAAGGTCAGAAAAGACTTGGAAAGGCTGACAGCTGCACCTTGGATGGGGCTAACGGTCTTACAGGTAGCCTTCTCGGTTAAACTGTAGACGTTTTACCATCCAAAGAAGTCCTGTCTCGATTTATTTCGAGGCAGGACTTCTGGCTATTTAGATGACGTCGAGCCCGGCGCGTACTCTTTTCTGTTCACGAGTCGAGTGTTCCGAATAGTTTTTCTGCACAGCAAGCAGTTCAGTATTTCATTTGGTTTGTGTATGGTCGATTCTGTATAAAAGGCTATGGGCTGTCACTTTTCAGGCATTAATCTGTCGGAATGGCCGTACTGATTTATGACGAAGCAAATCACTCCTTCTCGAGACGAAGCTCGCCGCAACGTAATACGCCTGCTTTCTTTCCTGCCGCGAGCGCTTAAACTCGTATGGGAGGCTGCTCGCAAGTGGACAGCGATCTGGATCGTCTTGCTGGTACTGCAGGGCATCGTGCCGGGCGGGTTGGTTTATCTAACTAAGGCTGTGCTGGACGGCGCGGCGGCAGCTATTGGCCAGGGAATGGACTGGTCCAATGTGGAGCAGCTGGCTATCCCGGCTCTCTTGATGGCTGGTTTGCTGGTTCTTCAGCAGGTGTTGAAGGCCTTGAATGAGTGGGTTCAAACGGCGCAGTCGGAGTTTGTAGAGGATCATATTCAGTTCATGATCCACGAGCATGCCGCTCGGCTGGATCTCTCGTTCTATGAGTCGTCGGAGTACCACGACACGCTTTATCAGGCCAGCAGCCGCGCAAGCAGTAAGTCCCTTGAGATTTTGGGTCAACTGGGTAGCCTCCTGCAAAATGGAGTTACGCTGGTAACCATTCTCGTCATCCTCGTGCCCTATGGCCTGTGGATTCCGCTGGTATTGCTGCTCAGTACGCTGCCTGCACTGTACGTGGTGGTCAAGCATAATCGCAAGTACCACGACTGGTGGGAGCGCCGGACGATGGCGAATCGGCGCGCGCGGTATCTCGATATGCTCCTTACCTATGAGTTTTCAGCTCCGGAGGTGCGAGCTTTCGATCTGGGTGAGTTCCTTGCGGAAGGTTATAGGAACGTACGCCGCAAGTTGCGTGGGGAGCGTATAGAGCTCATCAAGAAACAGAGCCTGGCGACGGTCGGTGCGGGCCTGTTTGCGCTCGTGGCGATGGGTGCGGTGATGCTGGTAATGGTCCTTCGTGCGCTGCGCGGACAGGCGACGATTGGGGATCTTGGCATGTTTTATCAGGCATTTCGTGAGGGCCAGGGCCTGATGCGCACCCTGCTCTCTAACGCCGGCAAGCTGTACACCAACGCGATGTTTTTGGAGCACCTATTCCGTTTTCTGGAGCTTGAGCCGCAAATTACCGACCCCGAGGACCCGCGTCCGGCAATGCCTGCACCTCAGGACGAGATCACGTTTCAAGGCGTTACCTTTTCATACCCTGGTACCGACCGCAACGTACTCGAGGACTTCAATCTTAGAATCGGTGCCGGACAGGTAGTTGCGATAGTTGGTGAAAACGGGGCGGGAAAGACAACGCTATCCAAGCTGTTGGCCCGCCTGTATGACCCCGACGAGGGGCGCATCTGTATCGATGGTGTGGATATTCGCGAATACCGGCTTGGTGACCTGCGCGAGCAGGTCACGATGATGTTTCAACAACCCATGCGGTATCAAGAGCCAGTATTGCAAAATATCCGTGTTGGGGACGTACACCGTGATCTGAAGCAGGAAGAGGTTGAGGCGGCTGCCAGAAAAGCGATGATTCATGACCACATAACCACACTTCCCAAAGGCTACCATACGCAGCTGGGCAAGTGGTTCAAAGGTGGTACGGAGCTAAGTGGCGGTCAGTGGCAGCGTATTGCACTGGCCAGGGCATATTATCGTAAGGCGCCCATTGTTATCCTCGATGAACCGACGTCAGCCATGGACTCGTGGGCAGAAAGCCTGTGGCTCCAGGGATTTGGCAAGCTCGTCGCGGAAGGGCGCACCGCGCTTATCATCACGCACCGGTTCACAACAGCGATGCACGCGGATCAGATCTACGTGATGCACGACGGTGAGGTGATAGAGCAGGGCACGCATGACGAGCTTCTGGAGCAGGAGGGCCGCTATGCCGATTCCTGGCGCGCACAGGTGGAGCACGGCTGGCGGACAAAACCCGCAGATGCGCCGGAACTCGCACCGCCGGAAAACGGCTTTCCCATGGAGCCTACGACGCCTGAAAAGCGTTGAGTAATTACGCTTCCGGATGTCGGCCTCGCGAATTAGCGCTTATTATCGCACCTTAAGCTGTAAGATCCGACGCAATTTATTCATCACTTTGCCGATACAACGGTCACACCTTTCAAACGGCAACCACAATCAGGAATTTAAGGCACTATGGCAGGCCAGACAAAACTTTCCGAGGAGAGCATCATTTCCGCAAGTGAAGAGCAGGTGTCATCGAGCGTGGCGGACGAGGAGGTAATTCTGAATCTGAAAAACGGGTCCTACTATGGTCTTGACCCTATTGGTGCCCACATCTGGAAGTTAATTGAGGAGCCGACATCGATTGAGGCGCTCGTCGATCAGCTGCTGAAGGAGTACGAGGTGGATCGGGAGACCTGTTTGTCCGACGTGTTAAATCTTTTGCGTGATATGCATGAGCACGATCTTTTGGAAGTAAAGGAGTCGGAGCGTGCATGAAGATTCTTCCTTCGCGTCCACTTACCGAACTGACTGCTCATGAGTGGGGTGCCCTGCTCAAAGTGGTGCCGGTCATCCTATTCGTACGGTTGGGACTCTCAACAATGTCTTTTAAGGCCCTGGTAGAGCGCCTGCGGCAGTGGAGCAGACAGCTCAGCGCGAATGGGTCTTACTCGGATGAGGAGGTTCGTCGTATATGTTGGGCGGTGGGGGCGGTTGGAAGCCGCGTCCTCGGAAGCCGCCCATGCCTCACGCAGGCGCTTGCCGTTCAGTTCTTGCTCTGGCGCCGGGGCATCGAAACGGAGTTGCGAATCGGCGTGGATAAAGATGAGAGTGGAAAGCTTCTCGCACACGCATGGGTGGTGCTTGATGACGAGGTAATCATCGGAGGGCGCCTGTCCGAGATGAAGTACAAGGTCCTGCCAGGTCTAAGCGATAAGGTGCTGAGGTAGTGTCTTTTCTGGGATAGGTACCGTCATTGTTCGGCAGATGCCCTCATGAAGTCAGGTACCAGTCCGCTTTTCCTCGGGCGGAAGATGGGGGAGTGGGGGGGGGCAGCGGCGGAAGGGGAGCGCCAACCCTTCCCATTGCCCCCTCAGTACCATAGGCATGACCTTCGGCCCTCGCTTCGCGACAGCTCCCCCCGGTTGGGGAGCCGATTTCGTAGCGTACGTTGTTGCCACGTTCAAGAAGCACCACACCAATCGCCTTCCCCTCGGGGGAAGGTGCCGCGTAGCGGCGGAAGGGGGAGACAAACGTGCTGACCCCTCAACTACTCCCCTTGGCCGAGACACTCTTTTATAGCATCAGGTACCTCATCAAGGGAATCACGAATCTGCTCGTTGGAAAACCGAACAACGCGAATACCGTGTGCTTCGAGGAATTGCTGACGTTCAACATCGTACGCGGCACGTAGTGGATCGTCGTGTATGCTACCGTCAATCTCAATAGCCAACCTCTCCTCCATACAGAAAAAGTCGACGATGTAGCGCCCAATACTATGTTGCCGACGAAACTTCTTTCCACAAAGCTGCCGTCGTCGCAGCACGATCCACATGCGCTTCTCTGCAGGTGTCATATTCGCCCGAAGCGCCTTGCGGTTGCGCTTCACCGACGGGTGATTGTGCATTGGGTCGTATCGTCGTGGCATGGTGTAGATTCAGGCTTAGTTGAAATTAGAAACAGCAAGGGGTTCCTTCCTGCTTTATCGTTTGCCGACGAATCAAGCAAAAAAGAACCCCATGCCTACAACGCAATCTACCCAAGCCGGCGGACATTCTCCAGCACTGCCGCAGCTGCTCAGCGATCTCGCACAGGAAGACCTGCAGGTGAAGCTGCACCTTCTACAACACTACGCCA
>SLIZ01000261.1 GCA_007135395.1 Wenzhouxiangellaceae bacterium
AAGGAAACCCTGACCTCCCGCCTGATGGACCGACCCATCCGCCCGCTGTTTCCCAAGGGCTTTCTCAACGAGACCCAGGTGATTGCCACGGTGCTTTCTTCCAACCCGGAAGTCGACGCCGACGTGCCTTCGCTTATCGGTGCCTCGGCGGCGCTGATGCTCTCCGGGGTTCCCTTCCAGGGGCCCATCGCGGCCGCCCGGGTGGGACATATCAACGGCGAGTTCGTGATCAACCCGACTGCAAGCCAGCTCGACGAGTCACGGCTCGACCTGGTGGTAGCCGGTACGGAAAAAGCGGTCATCATGGTCGAATCCGAGGCCGATCTGCTGCCTGCCGACGACATGCTCAAGGCGGTCAACTTCGGTCATGAGCAGATGCAGGTTGCCATCAAGGCGATTCGCGAGCTGGCCGCCGAGGCCGGCAAGCCGTCCTGGGACTGGCAGCCGCCGGCACCGGTGGAAGGTGTCGACGAAAAGGTTGCCGGCTTTGCCCGGGAGCGCCTGGAGAAGGCCTACCAGGAAACCGACAAGACCCTTCGCCGGGAGGCCGTCGGCAGCCTGCGCGACGATTGTAAGGAGGCCCTTTGCAACCCGGATGATGACAGCAGCTTTGACGAAGACGCTGTCAAGAGTGCGTTTGCCGCACTGGAAAAGAACCTGGTCCGGGACCGGGTGCTCAGTGGCAAGCCCCGTATCGATGGAAGGGATCTCACCACCGTGCGTCCCCTGGATATCCAGGTCGGCGTACTGCCCCGGACCCACGGCTCGGCAGTATTCACCCGGGGCGAGACCCAGGCCATCGTGGTCACCACCCTCGGTACCGGCCGGGATGCCCAGATCATCGATGCCATCGAGGGTGAGTACAAGGACCGGTTCATGCTTCATTACAACTTCCCGCCGTTTTGCGTGGGCGAGACCAGCTTCATGCTGGGGCCCAAGCGCCGGGAAATTGGCCATGGTCGCCTGGCCAAACGTGGCCTGATGGCAGTTGTGCCAAATGAAGAAGAATTTCCCTACGTCATCCGGGTTGTCTCGGAAATCACCGAATCAAATGGCTCAAGTTCCATGGCATCGGTCTGCGGCAGCTCCCTGGCCCTGATGGACGCCGGTGTCCCGGTCAAGACTCCGGTGGCCGGAATTGCCATGGGCCTGGTAAAGGAAGGCGATCGCTTCGCCGTCCTGACCGATATTCTCGGCGACGAGGATCACCTGGGCGACATGGACTTCAAGGTGGCCGGTAGCGACAAGGGCATTACCGCCTTGCAGATGGACATCAAGATCGACGGCATCACTCCGGAGATCATGCAGATTGCCCTGAAGCAGTCCGAGGATGCACTAAACCATATCCTCGGCCAGATGAACCAGGTAATCTCCAGCCCGCGCCAGGAAATGTCCGAGTACGCCCCCCGCCTGATGACCATGAAGGTGCACCCGGACAAGATTCGCGACGTGATCGGAAAGGGTGGCGTGACCATCCGGCAGATTACCGAAGAGACCGGCGTGACCATCGATGTCCAGGATGACGGCACGGTCACCATTGCCTCGGTCAACAAGGAAGCCGCCGAAGAGGCCCGCCGCCGTATCGAGCAGATCACCGCCGATGTGGAAGTCGGTCAGATCTACGAAGGCACGGTAACCAAGATCATGAATTTTGGTGCCTTCGTGACGATTCTGCCGGGCAAGGACGGGCTGGTGCATATCAGCCAGATTGCCGAGGAGCGGGTCGAGAATGTCACCGACAAGCTGGCAGAAGGCGACCGGGTCAAGGTCAAGGTGCTCGAAGTCGACAAGCAGGGTCGCATCCGCCTGAGCATGAAGGCGATCGGCCAGGACGACTAAAGCGCCGGCAAGTACGCAAATCAAACGGCGCACCCCGGGTGCGCCGTTCTTGTTTCAGGGTCAAGCAACCATGAAAAAGCAGATATCCATTCCCGTCTCGCCGGGCGAGTTGCTCGACAAGATCACCATTCTCGAGATCAAGTCCGAGCAGATTGTGGACCCGGACAAGCTTGAGAATGTCCACCTGGAACTGGAACTGCTCGAGCAGGTGTGGTCCGAGGCGGATCCGGATGAACCGGAGGTCGAGGAACTCCGCGGCCTGCTTGCCCAAATCAACCGGGAGCTTTGGGAAATCGAGGACGATATTCGCGACTGCGAGGCCCGCAAGGACTTCGGAGAGACGTTTGTCGCCCTGGCCCGGGCGGTGTACCGGACTAACGATCGACGCTCGGAGGTGAAAATGGCCATCAACCGGAAGCTGGGCTCGGAAATCATCGAGGAAAAGTCCTACAGTCAATACGAAAACTGACCCCGCTTCAGTTTGTTCGGACGAAATTGGACTACCGGGCTGGAATCATCCGGCCATTTGTCGTTTAATGGGGCGGGGACGGGAGCCCGTCAAAGCAATTGAGAGAAGAACTATGTGGCGCAAGTTTGCAGTGCTGGTAATGGCAGCCGGTATGGTCGTTCAGGGTGCAGCCCAGGACGGGATGGACAATGACAACGACGAACCGGTCCCCTATTCACCCAACTACACCTTTATCGGTGACCAGTACCGCATCGGTATTGGCCTGGACTCCGAGTTCGACATTACCGGCGAGTTTCAGGCTTCGTTTGCCGAAACCTATCGCAATGCCTGGATCGGCGAGGGATGGCTGGGGCGCAAGGGTGCCGGTGGCCTGAAGCTCAACTACCACTGGGTGTTCGGCGGTGAAACCGACGATGGCCCCGACGGGCCGGTCTATACCGATGGACGGGTCGCCAAGCTGTTCATGGCCGGCGACCAGAATCAGCATTCCGATCGCAAGCTGACCTTTGGCGGCGGCATGGAATACGAACGGTTCTTCTGGTCTCTTTACGGCATGACTGCCATTTCCAGCGAGCGGCTGGTCAACCAGGAAATTGACATCGAGGAACTCATCGTCACCGGCCAGGTGGACGGGAGGGATTTCACCCGGATGGATACCCTCGAGCGGGTCGTTGACTGGTACGAGGCCCCCTATGAATGGGGTGCCGGTGTGCGCATCGGGCGTTACATGGACCGGGCACTGATCCGGCTTCGGGGCGGGCTGGACTACGAGGATGGCAAGCACGGGTCTTCCCAGACCACCGCGTCATTCAGTATCGACAAGTTCTTCGCCAACACCCCACACAGCCTGTCCCTGCGTACCGGCTTTGCCCGCAAGAGTGGCGACTTTGTGGAAGATCGCAATGACCTTCGCGGCAGCCTGGTCTACAGCTACAGCTTCGGCGGCAATTACCGGCCCCGGGAACGCTACGAAGAGCAGGAAGTGACCGTCGAGCCGGACACCGCCGACCGGCCCCGTTACGAAGAGCGCATGGTTGCCACCGAGGTTACGCTTTCCGACAAGGCCACATTTGCCTTCGACCGGTCCGAGTTGCGGCCTGCAGCCCGGGCAACACTGGATGAACTCATTGCCGAAATCGAGGAAGGCGGCCTGGTCAGCACCCTGAACGTGGTGGGCCATACATGCGATATCGGAACCGAGGAATACAACCAGGGCCTGTCCGAGCGACGGGCACGAAGCGTGGTGGAATACCTGCGGTCCCAGGGCGTTGACGACGCCGACATCAACTGGGAAGGCCGCGGTGAACTGGACCCGCGTTATCCCAACGACTCCGAGGAAAACCGCAGCCGCAACCGGCGGGTGGAGTTGAGCTTCGTGACCGAACGGGAAACCACCGAGCGAATCGAAGTGGGCCCGGAAGAGCCGGCCACCGAAATTCGCCGGGTCGCCATTCCCACCGAGGCCGCCTGGATCCGGCGGGCGCTGCGTAACCCGGTCCGCCACAAGCGAATCGTTGACTACTACCGGTACCAGGAAGTAAGCGAGACGGTCACCGAGGGCGAGCCGGTATTCGACAACGAACCGCCGGTGGCCAATGACGACACGTTTACCGTCGAGACCGACAGTGTCGACAACGAACTGGATGTGCTGGCCAACGATACCGACCCGGATGGGGATGAACTGACCATTGTCGATGTCACCAGCCCGTCAAACGGACAGGTCCAGATCGCCGGCGACATGCTGCTCTACACACCGGCTTCCGGATTTACCGGTACCGACACCTTCAGCTACACCATCGACGACGGATTCGGTGGCCAGGATTCGGCCACGGTTACGGTCAACGTGGTGCCCGAAGGCCAGCTGGCCCAGGCCCAGGATGTGAATGCCTCGACGGTACGTTCCCAGCCGGTGGACATCGATGTGCTCTCCCATGCCCTGAACCCGGACAACCTGCCCATCGAGCTGGAATCGGTCGGTCAGGCCACCGACGGCCAGGTGGAGATCGTGGGTGACGAGATCCGTTACACGCCCGACCCCCTGTTTTACGGGGATGACAGCTTCAGCTTCACCATCACCGATGGTGCTGGTGGTACATCATCGGCCACGGTATTCGTCGATGTGGCCTTTGCCAACCAGGCGCCGGTAGCCAATCCGGTCTCGGCCACCATTCCGGCCGATACCCCGACGGATGTGGATGTGATGTTCAATGACTTCGATCCCGACGGCGACCCCATCGAGATCGTGGACATCGAGTTCGTCCACGGCTCCAGCGCCGGGACCGCCGATTTCCATGACGACGGAACAGTCACCTTCACCATCAGCGGGACCTGCAGCGGGTTCAACATCTGGCGCTACACCATCTCCGACCCGTTCGGTGCCACGGACTCGGCCAACGTCACGATTTATCGTGAGGCTGCCGATGGTTCCGGGCCCATGGTGGTCGGCGGTGACTGCCCGGACGACTGACCGGGTATCCTGATCAGGCCGGGCCGGTTACCCACGGGGTGACCGGCCCGTTTTGTTTTTCGGGGTTGGCTACCAGGGTTTGATTTTCATTTCAGTCGAGCAGGGGTTCGAGCCGTTCAAGGACCGATGCGGTGTCGATCAGGTCCATGACCCCGGGTTTTTCAATTCGTGTTCCCCAGCGCAATTCCTCCGGTTCCCGGTGGCGGAACCGGCGTGCCGCATCGGCAAACCGGTCCACACAGTTTTCCAGGCTGCCCCAGGGGCCGCTGCGGCGTGACCAGGTGGCCGCGTAGAGACCCAGGACCGGCGTTCCCATCGCTGCGGCGAAATGGACCGGACCGGAGTCCGGGGCAACCAGGACCCGGCCGCGGTCGATGACGGCCAGGGCCCGGGTCAGGGTATCCCTGCCCACCAGGTTGATCACCGGGTGGCGGACCCGGGACTCGATTTCCCGGGCCATCGCCTGGTCCTGTCTGCCCGGTCCGCCCATGATGACCGCCGGCCCGGCTCCCAGCTCGAAACCCCGGTCGGCCACCCGGGCATAGCCTTGTGCCGACCAGTTTCTTGCCGGATGGCTTGAACAGGGGCTGATGAGCAACCGCTGACCCGGATCGGGCAGAATCTCCCGGGCGAATGCCAGGTCATCGGGATCCAGGGGCAGGTCCCATCGGGGTTCCCGGGCCGGCAGCCCCAGGGTGCGGGCAAATTCCAGGAAGCCCTGGACCTGGTGCTGAAAGGCCACCCCGGGAATGCGTTCCCGGACAACCAGTCCGTGACCTTCCCGGGCCCGAACCCGGTCGTAACCGATCCGTCGGCGGGCGGGAATGCCCAGGGCCACAAGATTGGCCCGGGCCGAGACCTGGGCATGGAGCAGCACGTCCTGTTTTCTGCCGGCCAGCCGGCGGCGTACGTCCCGAAAGGCGCCCAGTCCGCGGCTTTTGTCCACAACGACAAACTCGACATTGTCCAGGCCCCGGACCAGACCGGCCTCGTTGCGTCCGATGACCCAGCTGATTTTCGTTTCCGGCCAGTGATCCTGGATGGCGCGAACAACGGGCACCACGTTGATCACATCTCCGAGGGCGGAAAGCCGGACAATTACAACGGATTTCGGAGCCGATTCGGGCAGGCCGGGGGTATTCATCTGGACAGGCTCCACCCGGGGCGGCGATCATTGGGCCTGGACTGGACCAACGGGAAGGCAATCGGCATGACGGCAGAGATCCGGCAACTGGGTTCGATGCGCATTCTATATGACTCCAGCTGCCTGCCGTCGCCGGAGGAAAACCTGCTCGATACCGGATACTGGCAATCCCTGGGCCTGATAACGGGGGAGTTCACCGGCCGGGGCCGGGCGCTGGTCGTCGAATCCCCGGCCGGACCGGCGGTATTGCGTCGCTTTCTGCGCGGGGGGCTGATCGCCCGGGTCAACCGGAGCCGATACCTGTTTACCGGCTGGGAGGGCAGCCGCGGTCTGCACGAATGGCGCTTGCTGTACCGGATGTACAGCGCCGGCCTGCCGGTTCCCCGGCCCCTTGCCGCTTCCTGCGAACGCCGGGGCCCCTGGTACCAGGCCGGCCTGCTGACCGCTCTTATCCCCGAATCCCGGTCCATGGTCGACCGGCTTCAGGAGGATTCGCTGATCCCGGATGACTGGGAGAGAATCGGCCAGACCATCCGCCGGTTTCACGACCACGGGGTGGCTCATGCCGATCTCAATGCCCGCAACATCCTGCTCGACACCGACAAGCGGGTGTTCCTGGTGGATTTCGATCGCGGCAGGATGGTGCTGCCGGAGACGGTCTGGCGGCAGCGAATGCTGCGCCGGCTCAAGCGCTCCCTGGCTGGATTCATCGATGCGGAAGTCCTCCGGCCCGGCTGGCGCCGGTTGATGGCCGGCTACCTCAACTAGTTTGCCAGTTCCCGCAAGCGCCCGGCCACCCGGCCCAGGGTGGATTCTTTCTGGTAGCGACCCTCGACAAGGCTCCCGGCCGGCTGCCCGGAAACCATTTCCAGGGCCTGCAGGGCATTGTCCACCGGGTAGATGGAAAACCGCTGGTTGCGGCAGGCCTTTTCAACCGCCCCATCGATGGCAAGGTCTGCCGTATTGGCCTTGGGAATGATGATTCCCTGGTCACCTGTCGCGCCAAGCTGCTCGGACAACCTGAAGAAGTTCCGGATGCACTCGTTGATGCCCGGTACCGGAAGGACGTGGCCGTGCTGGTCCAGGGCGCCTGCCAGGGCCAGATCCTGACGCAGGGAAACCCCGGACAGGGCGCTGATCAGGCATACAAGTCCCCCGAGACCGGCCGTTGTCACCACTTCTGCCAGCGATGGGGTTTCCACCCGCAGCCTGGCTTCGAAACCAGGCGGAAAGTCCGGCTTGAAGAGGTGGTACACAAGCCCGGGAAGGACCGGCTCGGATGTTTCCTGGAACAGGATGTTCATTTGTTGAGCCGGGCCGACGGTAGCGGTCATGCGGGCAGGTAATGGCAGTCCCGGGTGTTCTACCGGGGCCGGCAGGAAGGCGTTGCACTGGCCGGTTGCCCGGCCGCGCACGGCCAGCGCCGGGTCCTGGCCGGGAAGTCGGGCAAGCCGGTTGCGAACGGGAAGCTCCCGGCGCCTCCGGTCCATCCGCAGGGCACTTTCGCAATGGGTTCGGGAAATCTCCTTTTCCTTCTCGGCCCGGGCCAGGCGGTCGGCTTCGAGCAGCCGGTCGGTCATCCAGCCGAACTGCCCGCTCAGGTGGCCCGAGGCAGCCCCGCGATGGGCACCTTCTTCCAGCAGGGCTTCCATGCCGCTGGAACTGACCGGCAACAGGCTCTGCTTGTCGACGATCCGGGTGGCCATGGCCCCGTAGGCGGCGGCACCGTCGGCATCCCGGGGCAACATGGAGTCGAAATCAGCCAGTACCCGGAAGACACCGGGAAAGTCTGCAAATCGCTCCTGCAACTCATGGTGCTCACTGTCGGTACCCACCACCACGACTCGAAGATTCAGTGGAATCGGGTCCGGGTTGCACGCAGCCGCCTTCCCGAATACCGGTTTGATCTGGCCGTATCGCAACGCTCGCAGCAGGGTGGAAAGCCCATCCGGATCGGCCAGCAGATCACCGGCTCCAAGCACCAGGCAGCCACCTGATGCGGTCACAAGGCTTCCGGCCCGAAGCGACAGGTAAGCCGGCTGACTGGATGGGGCATCGGCCGCCGGGGTTCCCGCCAGTGTGGTCAGGGTAGGGGCGTTTTCCACAACCAGCGGGGATTGTTCGGGATCCCGGACCTGGTAGACCAGGTTGATATCGTAGAGCCGGGAGTCGGCCGGTTCGAGCATTCCCTCCCGGGGTGCGTGCCGGTCCAGGACATCGTCCATCAGGTCTTTCAGCCAGGTTCGGACTTCATCGCCCTTGAACGGCTCGAACAGGTCGCCGGTGTAGCGGCTGAGCAAGCGGCCCGCTTCCCGGCGCCGGAAGGATTCCATTTCCGCCAGCCCCTTGCGCCAGACCTTCCGGGCCTGGGTATCGACCTTCCTGAGTTCAGCTTCGTGACTTTCCCGACGCTTGAAGAACTGGTCCCGAAACTTTTCGCTGATCTGGCCCTGTTCGGCCAACTCCTCGAGCTGTTCCGGGGGCACGGGGCGGTCCATCACGGTGGGAAAGATCATGAAGTCCGACACCGGCCCGTTCTGCACGCGAACCAGGGTCATGCCCTGGGCTTCGAGTTTCTTCTCCAGCGGGTCGGTGATCTTGCGGATTTTCGCTTCCAGGCTGCGCTGGAGTGCCTGTCGGCGGGATCGCAGGGGATCGCCGGACAGTACATCGTGCAACTGGTCTTCAACGAACTCGGCAAACTGGCTCAGCCGGTTGGCAAAGCGCTGGCCCTGGCCGGCCGGGAAGCTGAGCAAACGGGGACGCTCGGGCTGCCTGAAGTTGTGAACATACCCCAGGTCCATCGGTTCCGATGGGGAATCGACCTGTTCGAAGACCTGGCGAACAAGATCCAGCCTTCCGGAGCCTTCCGGGCCCCGCACGAACACATGCAGTCCCGGAAACACGAAGGCATGTTCCAGGGCCTGCCGGGCTGTGGGCTGGAAATTGACCGGATCCTCCGGTCGGATTTCTTCGGTCCCGAGGCAGCGAACATCCAGTTGAGACGCACGCCAGCGGAGTTGCTCAGGTGCGATGGGTCGGACTGTTCTAGCCAATTGAGACTCCCGAGTTGGACAGACCCCTTGGTTTGGCCAGCTTTATTGTGTTCTCGTTAGCGTGGCACGCGATCAGTATATAACTCCGGGTGAGCATCGGCCAACATGCAAACTGAGAGCCTCGTCACGGACGCCCGGCTTGCCTCCCCTGTTGTTCTGACTGGTCGACGAAATCAAGAAACAACCGGGCCGTTTCCCCGGGTTTTTCCAGCATCGGCAGGTGACCGCAACCGGGCAGCATCTCCAGCCTGCTTCGTTCCATGACCGAGTGCAAGAGCGGACCACCTTCCGGGTTGAGCACGCGGTCATGCTCCCCCCAGACCACAAGTGTCGGAATCTCCATTCCTCTTGCCATTTCTTCCAGCGGCGGAGAGTTATCGCGCATGCCGTCAAAGGCTGGGTGGGCCATGTCCAGTCGCCCCATGTTGCGACCGGAAAGGTATCGGAAAAGGGGATACGGAATCCAAGGCCGCCGGAAGAAACAGAAGTCCAGCAGACGGCGGAAATCCGACCGGTTTCTGACGATCAACGGGTTGTGTCGCCCGGCCTCGATCTCTTCGAACAATTCGGAGTAGGCCACACTGCGCACGCCGCCGGGGGCCAGTAGCCAGAGCCCCCGGACACGGGCCGGAAACAGCCGGGCAAAGGCAACGGCCACGTAGCCTCCCATGGAATTGCCCCCCAGCCAGCATTGATCGATCCCTTGCTCATCGAGCCATCCGGCAAGCCTGCGGGCCTGGGCATCCATGGACCAGTCATCGTTTGCCGGCGGCCCGCTGTCGCCCCAACCGGGCAGATCCGGGGCCAGAATTCGAAAGCGGCGGACAAGAAGGGGGGCCACCAGGGTCCAGTGATCGGCATCGGCCCCGAACCCGTGCAGGACAACCAGCGGGTCGCCCCCGGGTCCGGAATCGAGCCAGTGCCATTGCTGGTCGCCGATTCGGGCACGCCTGGCCTTCAACTTGCCCGGCGCTCGACGGGCATGAACCATCCAGCTTGCCAGCGGCCGGGGAATCAGAAACCACAGGACCATCCAGGCAACAAGGCCCACGACAACGACACCGATCAGCCCGTACAAGGCTTTCATTCCTTCAGCTTGAACGCAGCGTCGGAGCATACCAGCAACCCGTCACGACAAGGGGTTTCCGATCTCCGGCTTTGGTACCATTGCCTGCCGCGATTTTGGACCACTAGTCATGAATGCTGCCACCGACCGGGCTGTCGTACCCGGGTCCGCCGCCATTGAACGATTTTCCCGAACGGGATTCATTGTCGTGCCCGGGCTGGCATCGGCGAAGGTCGTGGCCTTCATGCGGGAATCCGCCGAGGCCGATCTTGCGGCCATGCGCGAGCCCCTGGAGCGCGAAGCCGACTTGAATTATCCCGGCGCTCCGGCCAACCGGCAGGCCCCCGGGGGAGAAACAATTCGCCGGCTTTTGAGGGTCCTCGACCGGGACCCGGCGTATGCACGCTGGGCCCTTTCCGATGCCGTCCTGGGCTGGATTCGTGCCCTGCTGGGCACCCCGGACATCCGCCTGGTCCAGGCCCATCACAATTGCGTGATGACCAAGCATCCCCGGTTTTCCAGTGCCACCCACTGGCATCAGGATATCCGCTACTGGTCCTTCCGGCGAAACGACCTGGTCAACTGCTGGACCGCCCTGGGCCACGAGACCCGGGAGAATGGATGCATGCAGATCATCCCCGGCAGTCACCGAATGAAACTCTCACCCGAGCGCTTTGACCGGGAAAAGTTCTTCAGGCCCGACCTGCCAGAAAACCGCGAACTGATCGACACCGCGATCAGTTGCACGCTGGCCCCGGGGGATGTTCTTTTCTTCCACAGCGGCGCCCTGCATGCCGCCGGGCGCAACGAGACCGATGTTCGCAAGCTCTCGGCGGTATTCAGCTACCGCGCCGCCGACAACCCGCCCGAACCCTGCACCCGCTCGGCTGCTGTCGCCGAGATGGACCCGGCCGGGCAGACCCGTATCGGCCCGAAGGAATAGACCGATCGACAACCGGCCCAGCGACCACCGGCGGCAATGAGCTTCGGCTGGGGCGAGTTCTTCTCCATTGCATGCGCTGCCTGCTGGGCGCTGGCGGTGGTCCTGTTTCGCCGGTTCGGCGAAACCCTGCCGGCATTCGAGCTGAATTTCTTCAAGAACCTGGTCGGCCTGGCCCTGCTGATTCCCACGCTGGCCGTAGTCCACGGGTTGGCACCTCCGGGATATTCCGGCAACGAATGGGGCCTGGTGATCCTATCCGGATTCATTGGCATCGCGGTGGCCGATACCTGGTACCTGAAAGCCCTCAACTACATGGGAGCCAGCCGTACCGCCATCGTGGCCGGGCTGTTTGCGCCTTTCGTGGTGTTGCTGTCGATCATCTACCTGGACGAGATCCTGCGTCCGATCCAGTACGGCGGGCTTGTCCTGGTGCTCGGGGGAATATCCCTGGTGGCCTGGAAGCAGAGTCGCCAGGAAGTCTCCCCCCAGGCCCTTCGCCGGGGCATGCTGTTCGGTGCCGGGGCGGTCTTCTTCATGGCCGTCGGGGTGGTGATGGTCAAGGAAATCCTCGAGACCCGGGAGTTCATCTGGACCGTAACGCTGCGCCTGGCCGCCGGGGTGGCAGGCATGGCCCTGTACCTGACGATCTTTCGCGGCTGGACAAGATTGATGGCGGCCTACCGACGTCCCCAGCCCTGGAAGACCATCGTGTTCGCCAGTGTCCTGGGCACATACGTATCCATGATCCTGTGGCTGGGCGGCTACAGCCTGACCAAGGCATCCATTGCCTCCATGCTCAACGAGACCCAGGCGGCCTTTATCGTGCTGTTCGCCTGGCTGATCCTGGCCGAACCCCTGACCCGGCGAAAGCTTTTCGGACTGGCGCTGACATTCACCGGGGTGATGGTGGTGGTGATGTAAGTGGCCGGCATTCAGATGGGAGTATGGTCATCCGGGCCGGCTTCCATTACCATCGGCTGCTGTTTGGCCGAACGATGCCCGGACGGGACCGGGTCATACCCGGAGCAAATTGATGAGTGATAAGAAAAACAACAACGAATCCGAAGATTCCGGGACTCCTCCCCGGGGACGCTCCTTCGGCCGGTTCGTCGAGCGGATGGGTCGCAAGATCCCCGATCCGGTCATCATCTTCATGGCTTTCTACCCCCTTGCCCTGATCATCACTTTCATCATGGGCGGCCACGAGTTCGAGACCATCGGCGCCGGGGGCGAGCCGATCAGCTACGAAATCCTGCCCATGTACCAGGCAGAGCACGTGCGCTGGATCTTCGACAACGCCATCCTGGCAAACTGGCTCGGCTTTGGCGGGGGTGTGCTTGGCGTAATCCTGGTGGTCATGCTGGCCATCGGCGTGGCCGAGAACTCCGGGCTGTTCGGTGCCCTGATCAAGCGAGCCGGAAACTGGATTCCCACCCGCTGGCTGCCCCTGATGCTCATGTTCATCGGGATCATGAGCTCCATTGCCACCGATGCCGGATACCTGATTCTCATTCCCCTGGCCGGCCTGTTGTATGCCGGGCTCGGGATGAATCCGCTCATCGGCATGGCGGCAGCCTTTGCCGGCGTATCGGCGGGCTTCAGTGCCAACCTCATTCCTGGCACCCCGGTGGATGTGATCATCGGCATGAACGCCCAGGTCTTCGCCGAGAGCCAGGGCGTGCCCTTTACCACCGCAGACGGCCACCCGCTGCGTCCGGCCACCATGCACTACTGGTTCATACTGACCTCCACGTTCATCCTGGCCATTGTCGGGGCATGGGTCACCAAGCGCTTCGTGGAACCCAAGCTGGCCGACCAACCCTTCGAGGTACCCGACGAGGTCGATTTCAGCGAATTCCAGGTCAGCGCCGCCGAAAGCCGGGGCCTGAAGGCTTCCCTGGTCGGCGTGGTCGTTGCCGCAGTGGTCATCGCCGGGTTGTCCCTGGGCCCGCTGGCCGGATTCGAGGACGAAGAAGGCAACCAGGTCCTTCCCTTTCTCAACAACATCATCCTGCTCATCTCCATCTTCTTTGTCATCGTGGGGGTGTTCTTCGGCTACGCCTCGGGAAGGTTCAAGGGCATTGGCGATGTGGTCAGGGCCATGGTCAAGCAGATGGACACCATGGGCTACATCCTGGTGCTGACCTTCTTCTGCTACAACTTCCTTGGTCTTCTGACCTACAGCGGGCTCGGGTCGTACATCACCTACCTGGGCGCGGAGTTCCTGCTGGCCCTGGGCCTGCAACAGTTCCCGATCCTGTTGATCATCGGCTTTATCCTGACCACCGCGGTGATCAACCTCTTTGTCGGCGGGCTGACCTCCAAGTGGATGCTGCTGGGTCCGATCTTCGTGCCCATGCTGTATTTCGTGAACCCGGCCATGACGCCCGACCTGGTTGCCGCCGCGTTCCGCGTGGCCGACTCGGCCACCAACATCATCACCCCCATGATGGTCTACGCCGGTGTCATCCTGGCCTTCATGCGAAAGTACCGGCCAGGCCTGGGCTTTGGCGACATGCTGTTGATCATGCTGCCTTACTCGATCGCCTTCATGCTGGTCTGGCCGGCCCTTCTCATCGGCTTTTTCGTGCTGGGGATCCCGCTGGGCTTCTGACGGGGTTCCCCTTCGTCCCATACCCGCCCCCGGGTGGTTTTCGTTATCCTTGAGCGCTGGAATCCTGCCGGAATGACCGAACAATGACCGAACCAATGTGGAAGCCTGGCCGGGAGCGGGTAGCCGGGGCGAATCTGACTCGCTTCATGCGACTTGTGGCCGAGAACATGGCCCCGGAAGTACGCGACTGGGCCAGCCTTTACCGGTTTTCCATCGAACGCCCGGAAGATTTCTGGAAGGCGGTGTGGGAATTCGGCGGGGTCGAGGCCGAAACCCGGGGAGAAGCCGTCACCGAAAACTGGCCGGCCATGCCGGGAACGAGCTGGTTTCCCGATGCCCGGCTGAACTTTGCCGAGAACCTGCTGCGCTTCCGGGACGACCGGCCCGCTCTGGCCTTTGCCGGCGAGAACGGGTCCCGCAGAACCCTGACCTACGCCGAACTGGCCGAACAGGTGGCCCGCACGGCCGCCGGGCTCGCCGCCGCCGGGGTCGAACCCGGAGACCGGGTGGCCGGCTACATGCCCAACATTCCCGAAACCGTCATTGCCATGCTGGCTGCCTCGAGCCTGGGCGCGGTCTGGAGTTCCTGTTCCCCGGATTTCGGTGTCCAGGGCGTTGTCGACCGCTTCGGCCAGATCGAGCCGAAAGTGCTGTTTACTGCCTCGGCCTACAGCTACAACGGCAAGCCCTTTGATTGCCTGGACCGGGTATCGACCATACTCGAAAGCCTGCCGACGGTGGAAAAAGTCGTGGTCGTGCCCTACGTGGACCAGTCACCGGATACAGGCCGGGTCGCAGGCGCAGTTTCCTTCTCGGAGTTCACCGACCACCCGGATGCCGAACTGAAGTTCACCCGGCTTGGCTTCGACCATCCCCTTTACATTCTCTACTCCTCCGGCACCACCGGCGTACCCAAGTGCATCGTCCATGGCGCCGGGGGCACCCTGTTGCAGCACCTCAAGGAACTGATGCTGCATACCGACCTCAAGCGTGACGACCGCTTCTTCTACTTCACCACCTGCGGCTGGATGATGTGGAACTGGCTGGTGTCCGGCCTGGCAGTTGGATCCACCGTGGTGCTCTACGACGGCTCCCCGTTCCACCCGGACGGAAACGTCCTGTGGGACCTGGTCGACGAACTGGACATCTCGGTATTCGGAACCAGCGCCAAATGGGTAGCCGCCTGCGAAAAGGCGGATATCAAGCCCCGGGAAACCCACCGGCTTGAATCCCTCAAGGCCATCCTTTCCACCGGCTCACCCCTGGTGCCCGAAAGTTTCGACTACGTCTACCGGGACGTGAAGGCCGAAGTCCAGCTAAGCTCGATTTCCGGCGGTACCGACATCGTTTCCTGCTTTGCCCTTGGCAACCCGACCCTGCCCGTGTACCGGGGCGAACTTCAGTGCCCGGGCCTGGGCATGAAGGTGGAAATCCGCAACGATGATGGAGACGTGGTGTTCGATGAAACCGGCGAACTGACCTGCTCCATGCCCTTCCCATGCATGCCTGTTCGCTTCTGGAACGACCCGGACGGAAAGAAATATGCCTCGGCCTATTTCGAAACCCATCCCGGCGTCTGGAGCCATGGGGATTACGCCCGGCTCACCCCCAGGGGCGGAATCGTCATCTACGGCCGTTCCGATGCCACCCTGAACCCGGGCGGCGTGCGAATCGGCACGGCGGAAATCTACCGGCAGGTGGAAAAGCTCGACGAGATCCTGGAATCCATCTGCATCGGCCAGGAATGGCAGGACGACGTACGGGTCGTGCTCTTCGTGCGCCTGCGCGAAGGCCAGGAACTCGACGAGGCCCTGGAACAGAAAATCCGCCAGACCATCCGGGCCAACGCCACCCCGCGCCACGTACCGGCAAAAATCCTCTCAGTCCCCGACATCCCCCGCACAGTTTCGGGCAAGATCACCGAACTGGCCGTACGCGACGTCGTCCACGGACGCCCTGTAAAAAACACCTCCGCCCTGGCCAACCCGGAAGCACTCGACCACTACCGCAACCACCCCGAACTCCAGGGCTAAGCCGACCGGCCTTGGGCGGTCATGAAATAGATCTACCCACACGATTCAGTGAAGGGCCCTTTTTGTAATTGTTGTACAAGTTGAGCAATTGCCCGACACCGGGGGTCTCCGGTGACTTCCATTGTGGCGCTTACTAACGAGATCACTAATCAGCAGACATTCAGCTTGTCTCTCAGCGTTCGTGGCAAGGCGTCGGCGCGCCAGGTGTAGCATGGTCTACATCAAGCGCCGAGAACGCAGTCC
>SLIZ01000071.1 GCA_007135395.1 Wenzhouxiangellaceae bacterium
AAGATTCCGGGTAATCCGGTACTGAGCAAAATACCTGGACTCCTTGGAGTCCCAGTCCGCCTGCCTCAATCCCGGCCGGGAGTTGCCATGATTTCCAATGCGGCGAATATCAGGGCCGGTTTCCGGTCGGTACACAAGCAGAGCTCGTTCGGATCGTTTAAGGGCCTTTTCGGAGATCAGCATCAGCCAGTCGTTTTCCTCGGTAATGGCCACCCGAACGCGAACCGGCTTGCTGGATTTTTCCGCGAGATCAGAAATCACTCCGGCAAATTCTTCCACATCACCGCGTCGGTCGAGGCTTACCGTGGATGAAATCTTGGACGACATCTCCTCGGCCCGTTTCAGAACCTCCTCGGAAAATGGACTGTACAAGTCCTTGTCAGTCATCAGAAAAAACCTGTTCGGCCATTCGAACGCAGCTTGGTGGACATTCATATTATCCACTACTTTGCGGATATGCACATTATCCGTGGTTTGGGCCCGAATCTTCAAGTGATGCACGGGTTACCGGATTTGGATTGAAAATGACTGCCTGGCGGCTCACGTCCTCAAGCCACCCAGGGTCTGATAAGCTCGGCGCGCCATGAAATTGATCAACTTCCGCAAGGTTCTAGTCTCCAGCCTGGTCACCTTCTTCGCCATTGGCCTCCTGCTGTGGTTTGGGGGCCGTGCCTGGATTGCGGCCGGCGTCATGCCCTACGAGGGCCGTCATGTCCTCGCTGGCCTGGACGGGGAGGTGGAAATCCTGTTCGATGGCCGGGGCATTCCCCGCGTGTACACCAGCACGGATCAGGATGCGTACCGTGCCCTTGGATGGCTCCATGCCGGCGAGCGTCTTTTCCAGCTCGAGCTCACCCGACGGGCCACCCGAGGGACCTTGTCGGAGATTTTCGGATCGATTACCTTGGAGGCCGACCGTGTGCACCGCCTTTACGACTTTGCCGGCCGGGTCGATGGCCGGGCAAGTGACCTGGATAGCAGGCGGCTGGGGGTTCTCGAGGCCTACGTGGAAGGCATCAACAGCCGGGTTGAGAACACGTCCAGACTACCCCCTGAGTTTCTACTTATGCAGCTCACTCCGGAGCCCTGGTCGGTTGAAGATGTACTGGCAATCGGCTATTACCAGACCTGGTATCCGAGCAGCCTGGTAAGCCGGCTGGCCGAAACCCGCCGGGATCTGGTGGAAAAATTCGGCCCGGATGCTGCCGACTGGCTGACCGGACCCATCGACTGGTCCGTGCCCAGTACCGGGGCCATCGACGGCTCCAACTCCTGGGTGGTGGCGCCGAAACGTTCCGAAAGCTCCGGGGCCCTTCATGCAAGCGATCCTCACCTGGACCATACCGTGGTTCCGGGCCACTGGTATGCCGCAGGACTGCATTCCGACGAGGGCCTGGACGTTGTGGGAGTAACCGCCCCCGGACTCCCCCTGTTTGCCATGGGGCACAACGGTCAGTCGGCCTGGTCGTTCACCGTGGCTCCGGTGGACACCTTCGAATTCTATCGCCAGCAGCGCCATCCGGAAGACCCGGACCTGGCCCTTGGGCCCAATGGCTGGCAGCCGGTCGAAAGACACACCGGACAGATCGCCGTCAGCGACCAGGAAGGTCCGGTGGAAGTGGAGTTCATCCAGACTGAACTGGGCCGGGTGATCGAGACTACCGAGTCGCAATGGCTGGTCAATCACTGGGCCGGATTCGACCTGGACCCGATCCGGGCCCTGGCCAGCGCTCTGGAGTGGCCCCGGATTGATAACTTCCAGGACTTTCGCGACACGGCCACCGACACCGGTGCCCTGTCGGTCAACCTGCTCTACTCCGATCGGGACGGGGATATCGGGTATGTCCAGACCAGCCCGATCCCCAACCGGCAGCACACCCGGTTTTTCGAGATCCTCGACGGTTCGGATCCGGAAAATGTCTGGGACGGCTTCCACCCGCCTCCACTCCATCCCCATGCCCACAACCCGGACCGGGGCTGGCTGGGCAGTGCCAACAACCGGCCGGCCGGAGAAGACTGGCCCATTGCCATCCCGGGTTCCTGGAAGGAATTGCGAAAACGCCGCCTGAGCGCGTGGCTTGATGGGGACGGTTCATTCAATACCGAAGCCATGCGGGCCATGCAGCTTGACCGGGTTTCCGACCGGGCATTGAGCTGGAAGGGCTGGCTGATCGAAATTGCACAGGAGTCCGGCCGTGATGCCCTGGCAGACGAACTTGATGCCTGGGATGGGTCCATGGATCCGGAAAGCACAACGGCGGCCCTTTTTGCCCGCTGGTGGGGGCATTTGGGCTACACGCTTTTCGAGGGCACCGGTCTGCCCGTGGGGCTTGTCAACGAGGTAGTGGACGAGTGGATGCACGGCGGCCATGAGTCCATCGAGGAACTCCAGGTCGACCGGGAAGCCGCCGGAAAGCAAGCCCTGGACCGGGCCCTGGGCCACGAGACCGCACGCCTGGGAGCCATTCAGCAACTGGAAATCCGCCACCCCATGGCCGGAGCCGGGTTGCTGGATGCATGGCTGGGCCTGAGCCGGGGTCCCTTCCCGGTCGGCGGTGACGAGGGCAGCCTGAATGTAACCGGCAGCCGATTCGAACCCCATGGCGGCCGGCTGGAGCCGCGCTACGGGCCAAGCATGCGCTTTGTCATGGACTGGGCGGATCCGGATGCATTCACCCTCAACCTGCTCGCCGGCCAGTCCGGTCACCCTTCCAGCCCCCATTTCGACGACTTTATCGATGACTACCTGTCCGGCACCCCCTGGTCCGTCCCCTGGTCCCGCGAGGCTGCCGAACGGGGCACAGAATCGCGACTGGAGCTTGTGCCCTGACGGGCGGGCCATCGCTTCCGGGGATGGCCGGGCGTTACTGGTCGTGCCGGCGCGACTCGGCGTTGCGTTTCCTGGAAAGGGAACAACCATTCCCTGCGAAACGCGCCTTGATTCGCACAGGCACAGTGGCTCTGAGTGTTACCTGATTTGCCGCGTGGCCCACTAGCGATTCTCCAGAACGGCCAGCAGGTCAGCGGTCATGGCCTCGGTATCGAACGGGGGCGTGAACCAGGCGACCAGGCGGGCCTGCTGATCGATCAGGGCAAGGGCACCGGAGTGGTCGATGGTGTAGGATCCGCCGCTGCCGGGTACATGGACAAAGGCGAAATCCAGGTCCCGGCAGAAACGTTCAAGCTGATGCATCTCGCCAGTGGCTCCCGTGATGCCGTCTCCGAAGTAGGTCAGGTATTCCCGGAGTCTTTCCGGCGTGTCCCGTTCCGGATCCACACTGACGAATACGGGCTGGAGTCGCTGGCCTCGATTCCGGAGATCGACATTGACCTGGCCAAGCAACGCCAGGGTCGCCGGACAGATGTCCGGGCAGTGGGTAAAGCCGATGAATGCAAGGCTCCACTGGCCCGTAAACCGTTCCCGGGTCATGGGCTTGCCGTGCTGGTCAACAAGCTCGAAATCCCCCAGGGGACGGGGCTTTTCCGGCAAAGTGCCGGCCTGAAGCTCCAGGCCGGCGGTTTCTCCGGGCCAGTGCATGACCACCAGCCCGGCCCCCAAAACGACCAGCACTACCGGCAATAGCAGCCAGGGCCGTTTCATCAGAACCTGGATGCAACCAGCTCAATATCCGAATCGCCCCAGGCCTGCTCGAATCCGGCCTTGACCTCCCCGGCCTCATCGTCGCGACCCTGGGCCAGAAGGGCCTGGTTGAGCCCGAACAGGGACCAGCCATTTTCAGGATTTCGACGCAGCTCGGCCCGATAGACAGTTTCGGCCTCTTCGGCCTTCCCCGCATCGAGCAGGACCGCGCCAAGAATCTGGCGCACCGGATGGTGCCAGCCGGGCGGCTCGTCATAGGGAATGTCGTCCTCGATCCCGGCAGCTTCCTTCAGGTAAGCAATACCGGTATCCGTATCATCGCCGGCAATGGCCAGTTCGGCGGCAACAATGCGCTCGGCCACCTGAACACCGTGACTCAGCGGATAACGACCGAACCACAGCATTTCTTCAAAGGCCGGATCATCGGCCAGCCCGGCCAGGGCTTCGTAATGGTCCCGGGCCTCATCCCGGCGGTCGGTCCGGATGGCCGCCAGGGCCTGGGCATAGTGCCAAAGGGCATTCATGTAGGGCAGATCATCATCCGGCTGCGGGGTCTCGGCAATTTCGTCCCAGAGCCCGAAGCGTACCTGGGCAAGTAGCGGCGTCAGCGCGAAGTTCTGCATGGCCTCCAACCCCGGAGTACGAATCAGCTCAGGATCGCTGGTTCGTTCCGAGGTTGCCCGGGCTGCGTCCAGTGCCGTTTCCCGGTCACCGACCATGGTCGAGACAAACCAGAGGAAATGATGATTGTGCGGCACATACCCCAGGGGATACACCCCCGGCTGCGGCCGGCAAATGGAAAGATAAAGATCATCGGCCTTGATCGCATCCCGGTTGACTTCGGCAGCATCGCGCCAGCGTCCGACCCTGGCATAGATATGGGAAGGCATATGGACCAGGTGGCCAGATCCGGGGATCAGGTCCCGAAGCCGGTCGGCTGCCTGTTCTCCCCGCTCCAGGGTCTCGCCATCAGATGCCTCTACGGCGTGGATGTAGAGGTGCAAGGCCCCGGGGTGATCCGGGTTCCGCTCCATCACCGATTCCAGGGAGGCAAGAATTTCGGAGGTGTTGCCCCTGGGCGTAACCCCGTCGTCTTCCCAGAAATCCCATGGCTGGAGGTTCATCAGGGACTCGGCGTGAAGGGTGACCACATCCAGGTCATCCGGATATTCCCGGGCAACCTCGGCCATGGCCTGGGCATAGGCCCTGTCGAGCTCCGTCCTGTCTTCCGGCGGCTCGGCCTCATAGCGCGCTGACAGGGCTTCGATCAGTGCCTGTTCCCGATCGCTTGCCCCGGAAGCCAGTGCTCTGGCTGCCTCCAGGCGCTCAAAAGCCGGTTCGTTTTGCTGCGGCTCCATCCCGGCGTTGATATTCGGCCCCAGTACCAGGGAGGCTCCCCACCAGCACATGGCGCATTCCGGGTCAGCCTGAGCGGCTTTCAGGTAGGACCGCTCGGCCGCATCGTGATTGAAACCGTAGGTCAGCATCAGCCCCTGGTTGAACCATTCCTGGGCCTCCGGGACATTGGTGGTAATCGGCATGGCGTGATCGCCAAGACCATCGAGAAGTGTGGCACCGACTGGTGCCAGTTCAGGCAACGATGAAGCTGGTGACTCGGTCTCATCGGAGCTTCGGGCATCGCAGCCGACAATAACTACTGCAAGACAAAGGGCGAGAGGAAGGAATACAACGGGTTTCATGGCATGTCTCCCTGGTAACCAATGGAAAATCCCGACGCCCGGAGCGGGCCCTCCCTGGATACTCCGCCAATGGCCCCGGCGCCCGGGAACCTGGCCTGTAAGCAGAATTATGCGCCTGGAAATCATGAATCCGCAACTGGCAGTTGCAGGCCTCATTCCCGGATCCGGCTAACGCATCGGGTTCAATAATAAGGTTACGCCGTAGGCCGCTGGAAACCGCCACAAGTTTTCCAGGAAGCAGGAAAAGTGGCAGGCACTCGGTCCTGGCCGGGCATTGCCCGGATCGATTGCCGGACAGACGCTCTCCCGGGACAGTCTCGGTCCGGTCCGGCGGGATCAAAGGGGAGGACGGAAACCATCTGGCTCCCGGGAAAATGGAGGCTAGGCCCGGAGTCGAACCGAGGTAGACGGCTTTGCAGGCCGCTGCATAACCACTCTGCCACCTAGCCGGTGTTGGTATGCCCGGATTCGGGCTTTTCCGGTGCCGATTGTACCCTACCCTGGCGGGTTGTTTGTACATGCGGGCCGGAAACAAAGACCCCGGCCTGGAAGCCGGGGTCTCGGGAATTCTGGAGCGGGAAACGAGACTCGAACTCGCGACCCCAACCTTGGCAAGGTTGTGCTCTACCAACTGAGCTATTCCCGCCCGGGGAAAGCGAGTATTGTATTTGCCTGGTTACAGGTGTCAAGCACTGACTGACGACAATCCTGCCGGTTTTGGCTGGCTCTCCGGCGCCGAAGGTGGCAGAATACGCGACTGTTTTCTGGAAAGCGGCATTCCCGGACCATCGTCGGGAACAGCACACTTGGAGAAGAATGGCAAAGGACGAGCATATCGAAATGGAGGGCAAGGTTCTTGAAACCCTGCCCAACACCATGTTCCGGGTCGAACTGGACAACGGTCATGTCATTACGGCCCATATTTCCGGGCGCATGCGGAAAAACTACATCCGCATTCTGACCGGTGACCGGGTCCGGGTCGAGCTGACCCCCTATGACCTGAGCAAGGGCCGCATTACCTACCGAATGAAATAGTCAGCCGGTTCTTATTCCGGCTCGGCGACCGCCTTCTCGGCACGCGTATCGGGTGACTTGACGTCCAGACTCAGGGCTTCGCCGGTTTCATCCACATCCACGCAGAGCGTCCCCCCCTCTTCGCTCAGTCTGCCAAACAGCAACTCATCGGCCAGCGGGCGCTTGATGTGCTCCTGGATGACCCGCTTCATCGGCCGTGCACCCATGGATGCGTCGAACCCACGGTCGGCCAGCCACTCGCGGGCTCGGGTGGAGACTTCAAGGCTCACGCCACGATCGGCGAGCTGATTTTCCAGTTCCATGATGAACTTGTCGACCACCAGCAAGATGACCTCCTCCGGCAGGGAG
This sequence comes from Wenzhouxiangellaceae bacterium, assembly GCA_007135395.1. Taxonomy (GTDB): domain Bacteria; phylum Pseudomonadota; class Gammaproteobacteria; order Xanthomonadales; family Wenzhouxiangellaceae; genus SLIZ01. Next base: position 6,685 of record SLIZ01000071.1, read on the forward strand.
GCAAACTGGATAATGGCATCCAGCCGATTCCGGAACTCCGGTGTGAACTGGCGCCGGATCGCCTCCATCCCGTCGGAGGAGTGGTCCTGACGGGTAAAGCCGATGGAGCGCCGATCCATCTGGCTGGCCCCGGCGTTGGTGGTCATGATGATGATGCAGTTGCGAAAATCCGCCGTGCGTCCGTTCGAATCGGTCAGGTGGCCGTGGTCCATGACCTGCAGGAGCAGGTTGTAGACATCCGGATGGGCCTTTTCGATCTCATCCAGCAACAGGACCGCGTGGGGGTTCTTGGTGACCGCCTCGGTCAGGAGCCCTCCCCGGTCGAACCCGACGTATCCGGGCGGTGCACCCACCAGCCTGGACACGGTATGGGCTTCCATGTATTCGGACATGTCGAAACGGATCAGCTCGATCCCCAGGGTCATGGACAATTGTCGCGTGACCTCCGTCTTGCCGACGCCCGTGGGCCCGGCAAACAGGTAAGAGCCGATGGGACGCTCGGAATCCCCCAGGCCCGAGCGGGCCATCTTGATGGCCGCCGCCAGCGTGTCGATGGACTCATCCTGACCGAAGACCACCATTTTCAGATCCCGGTCCAGGGTCTTGAGTGCATCCCGGTCGGACCTGGATACCTGTCGCGGCGGGATGCGGGCCATGCGGGCGACGACTTCCTCGACCTCGGTAACGCCGATGGTCTCCAGGCGCTCCGATTCAGCCTTGAGTCGCTGTCGGGCACCGGCCTCGTCGATCACGTCGATGGCCTTGTCGGGCAGGTACCGGTCATTGATATGCCGTGCTGAAAGGGTTGCCGCCGCTTCCAGGGCCTCCGGGGTATAGGTAACACTGTGGTGCTCCTCGAACCGGTGCTTGAGCCCGGTGAGGATTTCCACGGTCTCGCCGATAGATGGCTCGACGATATCAATCTTCTGGAATCGCCGTGCAAGCGCCCGGTCCTTTTCGAACACACCGCGGTATTCGTCGAAGGTCGTCGAGCCGATGCAGCGCAATTCGCCATTGGCCAGCACCGGTTTGATTAAATTGGAGGCATCCATGACCCCGCCCGAGGCGGCCCCGGCCCCGATGATGGTATGGATCTCGTCGATGAATAAAACGGACTTGTCGCGCTCCTTCAGCTCTCCGAGAACGGCCTTGAGCCGCTTTTCGAAGTCGCCCCGGTACTTGGTACCAGCCAGCAGCGCGCCCAGGTCCAGCGCCCAGATCTCGGCGTCGAGCAGAACTTCGGGCACATCGCCTTCAACGATGCGCCGGGCCAGGCCCTCGGCCAGGGCGGTCTTGCCTACACCAGCCTCGCCCACATAAAGAGGATTGTTCTTGCGCCGACGGCACAGGATCTGGATGGTCCGCTCGACTTCAAGCGCCCGCCCGATCAGGGGGTCGATCCGGTCCTGGCGAGCCCGCTCATTGAGATTGGTGGCAAAACTGGCCAGGGGAGAAGACTTTTCGTCGTCGTCGATCCCGGCCTGCTGCTTTTCCTCCCGGGTTTCGGCTTCGGCCGGAGAACCGGACTCCACCCGACTGATGCCGTGAGAGATGTAATTGACGATGTCCAGCCGGGAAATATCGTGCTTGTTGAGCAGGAAAACGGCGTGGGAGTCCTTCTCGCCGAAAATCGCGACAAGCACATTGGCACCGAGGACCTCGGATTTTTCGGCAGACTGGACGTGATACAGGGCACGCTGGAGGACGCGCTGGAATCCGATGGTGGGCTGGGTGTCACGCTCATCGCCATTGGTAAGCAGCGGGATGGTGTCTTCAAGCACCTTGCCCAGCTCTGCGGCCATCGCCTCCAGATCCGCCCCGCAGGCCTTGAGCACGGTTTGCGCCGACCGGTTGTCCAGTAGCGCCAGTAGCAGGTGTTCGACAGTCAGGAACTCATGACGCCGGTTGCGCGCCATGTGATAGGCCTGACTGATGCTGAGTTCGAGATCCTTGCTGAACATGTGCTTGTACCTTTGGCAGCTGGTTTTTGGACCCCCCTGACCTCTGAAAATTTCAACCCGGGTGTTCAAGCATAAATCAGTCGGGCCCGGCGAGTGTCAACGGGGATTCAGAACCGCTTCAGGCCTCTTCCATGGTGCACTGCAGCGGGTGCTCGTTCTGGCGGGCGTAATCGATGACCAGGTTGACCTTGGTCTCGGCGATCTCGTGGGTGTAAATGCCGGCCACGCCCCGTCCGCGGGTATGTACATGGAGCATGATGCGGGTCGCCTGGTCGTGCGCCAGCCCGAAGAATTTCCGGAGGACATCGATCACGAACTCCATCGGCGTGTAGTCGTCGTTGAGCAAAACCACCTTGTACATGGGCGGTTTCTTGATCTTCGGGCGGGACTCCTGGAGGGCCAGGCCATCCCCTGGACGTTCCGGTGCATTCTCCGCCATGGGTTCTCTTGATTCGATGTCCTTCAGGGAACCTTAATGTTGCGGCACACCAGCCCGCTTTTCAACCCGGGCGGGCGCAGGAACTCCCGGTCCTTTGAGGGGTCCCGGGGGAGCGGCACCCCCGGGTTCCCCCGCCTATCACCCCTGGGCGGCGGCTTCGAACTGCTCCTGTTCGGTGGATCCTTGCAAAGCACTCAAGGATGAATCACCACCACTGATGGTCTGGGCGAGCTGGTCAAAGTAGCCGGTACCCACTTCCCGCTGGTGACGGGTGGCGGTGTAGCCCTGGCTTTCCGCGCCAAACTCGGCTTCCTGGAGTTCCACGTAGGCGCTCATCTGGCGCTGCTTGTACCCCCGGGCCAGCTGGAACATGCTGTGATTGAGCGCATGGAAACCGGCCAGGGTGATGAACTGGAACTTGTACCCCATGGCACCCAGCTCCCGCTGGAACCGGGCGATCTCCACATCCGTGAGATTCTTCTTCCAGTTGAACGAGGGCGAGCAGTTGTAGGCCAGCTTCTTGTCCGGGAACTCGGCCCGGATGGCCTCGGCAAACCGGCGGGCCTGGTCCAGATCCGGGGTGGAAGTCTCGCACCACAGCAAATCGGCAACCGGGGCATAGGCCAGCCCTCTGGCTATGGCCTGGTCCAGCCCTGCCCGGACCTGGTAAAACCCCTCTGAAGTGCGATTACCTTCGATGAACGGGGCATCGTCGGGGTCCACATCGGAAGTCAGCAGGCTGGCACCCATGGCATCGGTACGGGCCACCAGGATGGTGGGCACGCCGGCGATATCGGCGGCCAGTCGGGCCGCGACCAGCTTCTGGACCGCTTCCCGGGTGGGAACCAGTACCTTGCCGCCCATGTGACCACATTTCTTGGCCGAGGCGAGCTGGTCCTCGAAGTGAACGCCTGCGGCCCCGGCGTCGATCATGTCCTTCATCAGTTCGTGGGCATTCAGTGCCCCGCCGAATCCGGCTTCCGCATCGGCCACGATGGGCGCCATCCACTCAATGTCTCCCTCGCCTTCGGCGTGCTGGATCTGGTCGGCTCGCATGAGGGTGGCATTGACCTTGCGGACCACCGAGGGGACGCTGTTGGCCGCATACAGGGACTGGTCCGGATACATCTGCCCGGACAGGTTGGCATCGGCAGCGACCTGCCAGCCGGACAGGTAGATGGCTTTCAGCCCCGCCCGGACCTGCTGCATGGCCTGGTTGCCGGTCAGTGCACCGAGAGCATTGACGTAGGGATCGCTTTCCATGAGCTTCCAAAGCCGGTCGGCACCGAGTCGGGCCAGGCTGAACTCAACCCGCACACTGCCCCGCAACCGGAGCACATCGGCTGCCGAATAGGGCCTTGTAACGCCCTTCCAGCGAGAATCATTCTTCCATTGTCTTTCCAGGTCCTTGATTTCTATTGAATCTTGCATGGTATTCTCCGGGCTCGGGTCGGGATCAGTTCAACCGGTCATAGGCCGGCAAGGTGATGAATTCGACAAACTCGTCGCTGGCGGTAACATCGTCGAGCAGGGAAGCGGCCGCTTCGTAGTGACCCTCGGCAAAGGCCTCCTCGCCCAGCTCCTGACGAATTCCGTGAAGTACCTCGTCGAGCAAGGTTCGGATTCCCTCCAGGGTAATATCGGTTCCGTCGGCCAGATGCCCGCCGGGATGGCGGATCCATTGCCAGAGCTGGGAACGGGCAATCTCGGCGGTTGCCGCGTCTTCCATCAGGTTGTCGATGGGCACGCAGCCCTTGCCGGCCAGCCAGGCCGCCAGGTAGCGAACCGCCACGGAGATGTTTCCCCGGATTCCGGCCAGGGTGATCTCACCTTTTGCCGGTTCCAGCAATTCACTGGCCGTGACCTCCACGTCTTCTTCCAGGCGATCGAGCTGATTGGGGCCGGACATTTTCCGGTCGAAGATTTCCATGGCCAGCGGGATCAGTCCCGGATGGGCTACCCAGGTACCGTCATGGCCATCGCCGACTTCCCGCTCCTTGTCGGCCCGGACCTTGTCCAGGGCCTGGCGGTTGGCATCTTCATCATCGCGCACGGGAATCTGGGCGGCCATTCCGCCCATGGCAAAGGCCCCGCGGCGATGGCAGGTCTTGACCAGTAATCGGGAGTAGGCCCGCAGGAACGGAACAGTCATGGTGACCTGGTTGCGATCGGGCAACACCCTGTCCGGATGGGCCTGCAATCGCTTGATATAGCTGAATATGTAATCCCATCGCCCACAGTTGAGACCGACAATGCGGTTTTTCAGGGCATGGAGAATTTCGTCCATCTCGAATACCGCGGTGATGCATTCGATCAGCACCGTGACCCGGATACTGCCTTCGTCCAGCCCCAGGCGGGCTTCGATGTCGGTCAGCACCTGCTGCCACAGGGCCGCTTCCCGGTGGTTTTCCAGCTTGGGCAGGTAAAGGTAGGGCCCGGTCCCTTTCTCGATCAGCGCCGAGGCGTTGTGATAGAGGTAGACGGCGGCATCGAAAATTCCTGCGGGAACGGGCCGACCGTCGACCTCCATGTGCTTTTCATCCAGGTGCCAGCCCCTGGGCCGGACCTTCAGGACCGCCGGGTCAGGCTTGAGCCGATACTCCTTGCCGTTGTCTCCGGTAAATCCGATATCTCCGCGCACCGCATCGCGCAGATTGACCTGGCCTTCGAGCATGTTGGTCCAGGTCGGCGAGGAGGAATCCTCGAAATCGGCCATGAAAACCCGGGCGTCGGAATTGAGCGCGTTGATGATCATCTTCCGGTCCACGGGTCCGGTGATTTCCACCCTGCGGTCCTTCAGGTCTTCCGGGATGGGCGCCACAGTCCAGTCCGATTCCCGAATCTGCCGGGTGCTTTCATCGAATCCCGGCAACTGCCCGGTGTTGAAGCGCCGCTGGGCCACCAGACGGGCCTCGAGCAGATCATCCACCGGTTTGCGGTAACGGCGGGCCAGGTCAGACAGCAATTCCAGCGCACCCTCGTCGAGGATGGACTTGCAGTGCTCGGGAATCGGCAGTTTGACTACCGGCAGGGAATCGGTTCGGGAGGTTTCGGGCTGCGTCACGGAATTTCCATTCGTTTGCGTATGGTAGTGACAGTACGCCTGCAGCCATCATCTGACAAATGAAATATTTCAATCTATACTATTAGAAAAACCAAAGTAGAGGCCGCTTTTGGATACCACACGGCGAAAAAGGCTGTACAAGGGCAACCTGCTCAAGCACTTGCGTGCGTTTTGCGAGACCGCCCGCATGGGCAGCGTTTCCGGGGCCGCCGAGCGCCTCTACCTTTCCCAGCCATCCATCAGCCAGCAGATACGCGCCCTGGAAGAAGAACTGGATCAGACCCTGTTCGAGCGCCACGGGCCGAAAATTACCCTGACCCACGCCGGAAAGACCCTGCTGGAACTGGCCCGCCCCCTGGTCGACGGACTCGACGCCCTGCCCGATGATTTTTCCCGGCAGATGGGGTCCCTGGATTCCGGCGAGGTTCATATCGCCGCCGGGGAATCCACTATTCTCCACATACTTCCGTCGCTTCTCAGCCGGTTCCGGCGACTGCATCCGGGCATCCACGTGCACCTGCACAACGTAACCGGCCAGGGCGGGCTGGAAATGCTGCGCAACGACGAGGTGGATCTTGCTGTGGGCTCGATGATCGACGTGCCGGCAGATATTCGCTACCGGGCCGTCTACAGCTTCAACCCGGTGCTCATCATGAACCGGGATCACCCCCTGGCCCGGCGTCGGGAGATTTCCCTGGAAGACATCAGCCCCTACGGACTGATTCTGCCCCCACGGCGACTGACGACTTTTCGCCTGGTCGAGCTGATCTTCCAGCAACACAACCTGCCCTACCGGGTCACCCTGGAGATCGGCGGCTGGGAGGTCATCAAGCGCTACGTGGCCCTGGGAATGGGTATTTCCATTGTTACCAGTATCTGCCTGACCGATGCGGACCGAAACCAGCTCGTGACCCGGGACATGAGTCACTACTTTCCCAAGCGAAGCTACGGCGTGGTGTTGAGGCGCGGGGCCTACTTGTCGCCCCAGGCCCAGCGATTCATCGACCTGATGAATCCGGACTTGTTCGGCGAGAAGTAAGAGCAGCTTCCACCAGCCCCCGGAACAGGCGCTGGTGAGCCGGTTTCTGGGGCAGGTATTCCGGGTGCCACTGGACACCGAGAAAGAATTCATCCTCGGTACCCTCGACCGCCTGGATCACGGAGGAGGCCTCCCGGGCCACGACCTTGAGTCCCCGACCCAGTTCGTCAATGGCCTGGTCATGAAGTGCATTGACTCGCAGGTGACTGGCGGCAACGATACCTTGCAGCCGGGAGGCAGCGGCAATGGCGACCTGCTTGGCTGGCATGATGGAGCGGACATTGGGCTTTTCCCCGTAGAACCCGGATATTTCCTGGAACAGCGTCCCGCCCCGGACTACGTTCATCAACTGCATGCCCCGGCAGATGCCCAGGACCGGCAAGCCCCGCTCCAGTGCATCAAGGATCAAGGCCTTCTCGAGTTCATCCCGGGCCTGGTTGCCACCCCGGGTCCTGGTCACCAGCAGCCGCCGGATCAGCCACAGCACCGGGTAGAAAACCAGCCCCAAAAGCCGTTGCCCGAGTCTGGGTTCGGCCTCTTGCATCTGGTCCAGAAACGGGGCCTTTTGCTGGCCGTAAAGGTCCGGATCCACATCCGCCCCACCGCCGATAATCAGACCGTCAAGTCCATCCAGACCGCGGGGCTTGCCCGGGGTGATTCTTACGGCCGTGCCACCTGCCCGGTACACCGCCAACCGGGTAAACCACCAGGCTGCCGTGCCGCCGTGATCCGGGCCGGTCACCCCCACCTGTGGTCGGCGAGACCCCATCAGGAAAAGAACTTCTCGAGCCGCTGCCGAAGCGGATCGGACAGCCCCTTGAGGCGCTCATCCCAGGTCGACAGGGCGAGAGCGGCCAGGTGATCGAGCTGTTCGGCATCCTCGGCCAGGCGCTCGACCCGGACCCAGTCGTTCCATGCCAGGGACAGGTTCCAGCCGGCATCGTCGATCTGGCAGTTGGGAAGCCGGTAATGGAAGGTCGGACGAGGCTTGATCAGGTCATGCTCTACCGGCGCTTGCGCCACCCGGTCCCTGTCAAGCCAGGCGAACAGGGGCAGCATGTCCAGGGGCCGGTTTCGAGTCGGGTTGGCTTTCAGATAATCGTCGATCAGGGTTGCCTGATCCGGCCGGTAGTCCGGGTCCAGAACCAGCCGTCGGTAGCGGCCGGGGAAAGCCGAGATATAGGGGGAGAGCTTTCGGGCGAAATCAATTCGTCCGCGCTCGACCAGCTCCTCGTTGAGCACAAAGAAGGCTCGCAGCATCCGGGTGAGCCAGTCGGTATCCCGGGTAGCAATCTCGGTGTTGATCTGGAGCCCGAAAGCATAGAAGACCGAGCCGTGCGTACCCTTCGCCCCCTTTCCGTGCAGAGCCGCCCGGAGAGCATCGAGCTCGGGCAGCAGTTGGATGGGAATCGGCGGGGCGACCAGTTCATGGGGCACCACCAGCCCGGCCAGGTCGGAAACCCGCTGGTCCAGGGACTCGGAAGCGTCATCCTTGAGCTCAATGCCAATATCCTGCAACAGCTTGCGGTAGCGCTGGCTCTTGAGCACCGAGGCATCCAGTTCCACCTCGAAATCACCGGCCCGGGAATCGACCACCTGATAGTGAAACGCAGACTGCCGCCGAACCTCCCCTCCGAAGTGTTCAACTACGGTATCGGCCATGACCTCCAGGGAGACATTGGCCATTTCAAGTTCCACGCCCACCCGGCGCTCGGCATTACCTTCCCGGTACAAGCGGGGCGGGTTGTCAAAATCCGGTTTCAGAAGTCTGCTCGCTATTCTTTGGAGGGGGCCCGAACAGATTGCCATTCAATCCCGGAAATGCCAAGCAGGCAACCGTCTGGGTTAGACTGCGCGTTTGTCCTTGACCACGGAATTCAATCGAGCCATGAGTAGCTGGAAACCCCATGTGACTGTTGCAACCATTGCCGAGGACAATGGGCGTTTTCTGTTCGTAGAGGAGGAAGTCCGGGGTGCCCGGATGCTCAATCAACCCGCCGGCCACCTGGAGCCCGGGGAAAGCCTGGTGGAGGCCGCAGTCCGGGAGACCCGGGAGGAGACCGGCTGGGAGGTCAAACCGGTTGCCCTGGTCGGAGTCTATCAGTGGCAGGATCCGGCACTGGACGATGGTGTGTTGCGGGTGTGCTTCCATGCCCACCCGGTGCGCCAGTTTCCCGATGAGGCCCTCGACCGGGGAATCATCCGGGCACTCTGGCTGGAACCGGAAGAGGCCGAGGCCTACCCGGCCGAGGAAAGAAGCCCGCTGGTCCAGCGTTGCATCCAGGACTACCAGGCGGGCCGATCCTACGGCCTCGAGGTTCTGAGCACCCTTCTGTAGGCCGCAGCCTGACCCCATATTGTCCCGCATGTCCGGACTGATCATGGCCGCCATGTCCGGCGGCGTCGACTCCTCGGTAACTGCCTGGCTCTTGCGGCAGCAGGGCCTGCCGGTGGCCGGCATGTTCATGAAAAACTGGGAGGAAGACCCGGGTGGTCCGTGTCCGGCCGAGCAGGACGCGGAAGATGCCCGGGCCGTAGCCCGGCTGCTGGACATCCCCTTTCACGGGCGCAATTTTGCCGCTGAGTACTGGGACGAGGTTTTCGAAATCTTCCTGTCGGAATTGC
>SLIZ01000040.1 GCA_007135395.1 Wenzhouxiangellaceae bacterium
AGCGCCGTGGGCTGCGTTGCACTCACTTGAATTGGCTTTGGCCAGTCCTGCACTCGCGCGCCTTACCCACAACGCTTGTGCGACGGCTGAGTGTTACCTAATTTGCCGCGTGGCCCACTAGCTTCCGGTAACGGCGGCAACGTCACCGTTTTCCAGGGCCTGCAGGCCCTGACTTGATTCCGGACCATACAGAATCCGGGCCCGGCAGCCCGGCAGGTTTTCCAGCGCCGCCAGCAGTTCGGAGCCGGGTTTTACGTTCCAGGTCTCGCCCAACCGAAGGGTGGCCCGGGCATGACCGTTGGAGTAACGAATAATCACCGGCATGGCACCACCCCGGTAGGGTGAAAGGGCTGCGGCCAGGGAACGGACCGGGTCGTCTTCCGGTCGATGCATGGTCAGCTCGACGGCCTGGCCGAAGCGGCTGCGAGCAGTATCGAGATTCATCAGCTGGCGTGCAACCATCCGGAATCCACCGGTGTAGCGGTCCGGCTCGACCTGTCCGGAAACCACCAGGACCTCCTCGACAACGAGTAATTCCGCATTTTCCTGGTAGACCTTGTCGAAAAGAGCCACGTCCAGTCGACCGGTACCATCGTCCAGGGTCACGAAGCCACCCTTGCCGGGGCGCTTGCGGACAGCCGTGACCAGCCCGCCAATGGTGACCGGACGCTTCTGACCACCGGAGTAGGCCTCAAGGTTTTCAAGGCGGGTCCCGCAAAAGGCATTCATCTCTTCCCGGAAATCGTCAACAGGGTGCCCGGACAGGTACAGCCCCAGGGTCGCCTTTTCCTCCCGGAGTCTTTGCTGGTTGGTCCAGTGGGCGATCGGCGTACGAGGTTCCTGCTCCTCTGCGGGCTCCGATTGCCTGTCCGGGGGGGCGGAAAACAGACTGACCTGGCCGGCGGCCCGGTCCCGCTGTCTGCTCTCGGCCACGGAGATGATATCCGGCAGGTGGTGGAGGAGGGCGGCCCGGTTTTCATCCAGGCTGTCTGTGGCTCCCGAACGTATCAGGGTTTCCAGGGCGCGCCGGTTGATCCGCTGCAGGTCGACTTCCTGGCAAAGGTGATCCAGGGTGGAGAAACGGCCCAGCCGGGTGCGGGCTTCCACCAGGCTTTCCACCGCCCCCTGGCCCAGGCCCTTGATGGCACCCAGACCGTACCGGATATGACCATCCTCAACCTGGAATCGGTAACCAGAGGCGTTGACGTCCGGCGAGAGGATTGTCAGATCCATGGCCTTGCAGTCTTCGACCAGCCCGGCAATCTTGTCGGATTTGTCCAGGTCTGCCGACAGGACGGCGGCCATGAACTCGGCCGGGTAGTGGGCCTTGAGCCAGCCGGTCTGGTAAGCCAGCAGGGCATAGGCTACCGAGTGAGATTTGTTGAAACCGTAGCGGGCAAAGGTTTCCATCTGCCCGAATATCTCTTCGGCCTGTCTGCGATCGATGCCGGTCTTGTCCGTGCCGGCCAGAAACAGGTCCTTCTGCCGTGCCATCTCCTCGGGCTTCTTCTTGCCCATGGCCCGCCGCAGCAGGTCGGCAGCGCCCAGGCTGTATCCTCCCAGTTCCTGGGCGATCTGCATGACCTGCTCCTGGTAGAGAATCACCCCGTAGGTCGGACTCAGGATGGATTCCAGGGTCGGGTGCAGGTACTTGACCTGGGCCCGGCCGTGCTTTCGGTCAATGTACAGGTCGACCATTCCCGCATCCAGTGGGCCGGGGCGGAACAGCGCCACGGCAGCCACGATGTCGTCGAATTGATCTGGCTGGAGCTTTCTCAACAGGTCTTTCATGCCCCGGGATTCGAGCTGGAACACGGCCGTGGTGTGGGCGGCTTGCAGCAGTTTGAAAGTCTGCGGATCGTCCAGGGGGATATCGGCCAGTTCCAGGAGTGGCTTGCCTTCCTGGTCGAGCCGGTCGTTGACGAACTTGACCGCCCAGTCGATGATCGTCAGGGTTCTCAGACCCAGGAAGTCGAACTTGACCAGGCCAATGGTCTCCACGTCGTTCTTGTCGTACTGGGTAACCACCGACCCGCCGTTGGGCTCGGTATAAAGCGGGGTGAACTCGGTCAGCGGCCCCGGCGCGATCACCACCCCTCCGGCATGCTTGCCCGCATTGCGCGCAAGCCCCTCCAGGGCTTCTGCCAGCTCCAGGATGCCGCGGGTGTCCTCTTCCCGCTCTTTTCGTTCCAGCAGCTCCGGCTCTTCCTTGTAGGCCGCCTGAAGCGTCATATCCGGACGCATGGGGATAAGCTTGGCAATGGAGTCGACATGACCGTACTTGTGGCCGAGTACCCGGCCGCAGTCGCGCACCACGGCCTTGGCGGCCATGGTGCCGAAGGTGATGATCTGGGAGACCTGGTCGCGGCCATAGGTTTCGGCCACGTAGTCGATGACCCGGTCGCGGCCTTCCATGCAGAAATCCACGTCGAAGTCCGGCATGGAAACCCGTTCCGGATTGAGAAAACGCTCGAAGAGTAGATCGTAACGCAGCGGATCCACGTCGGTTATTCCCAGCGCCCAGCCTACGACCGAGCCCGCCCCGGAGCCTCGGCCGGGGCCTACGGGGACCTGGTTCTTCTTGGCCCAGACGATAAAGTCGGCCACGATCAGAAAGTATCCCGGAAAACCCATTTCGCAGATCACGTCCAGCTCCCGCTCCAGGCGACTGTCATAGTCTTCCCGGGACTTGCCTTCGGCCAATCCGTGGCGTTCCAGTCGACCGTTGAGGCCTTCGGCGGACTTGCGCCGCAGGAAACCGTCCACCGTTTCTCCATCGGGGACGGGAAAGTCCGGCAGCACCACCCGGTCCATTTCCAGGTCCAGGTTGCATCGCTGAGCCAGCAAACCGGTGTTCTCAAGCGCCTGGGGGATATCGGCAAACGCCCTGGCCATCTGCTCGGCGTCGCGGAAATGCTGTTCAGCCACAAACTCCCGGCTTCGCCGCTTGTCGTCGAGCATCCGGCCCTGATGGATGCACACCCGGGCCTCGTGGTTGAGGTAGTCGGACTCATCAAGAAAGCGGACATCGTTGGTGGCCACTACCGGAGTTCGGGTGGCCAGGGCCAGGTCCAGCAATCCGGTTTCTGCCGCCTGCTCACCGGGCCGGTCGAGCCGCTGCAGTTCGATATACACCCGGTCGGGAAACTCGCCGAGCCAGTTGTCGATCAATTGTCGTGCTTCCCGTGGGTGTCCGTTGCGCAGGCAAACGCCCACATCCGATTGCCACCCCAGCAAGACGATGAGTCCATCCGAAAGTTCGGTCAGCCAATCCCTGTGGACTCTCGGGTGGCCGTTCCAGCGCCCGTCGAGGTAACTGCGCGTGAGAATGCGGCAAAGGTTCAGGTAGCCCTCGTTGGTCTGGCAAAGCAGGGTGAAGACCGAGGGGGTTTCAGGGGATTGGGGATCCTGCAGACGAAGGTCTGCGCCGATGATCGGCTTGATGCCGGCGGCTTCGGCCCGCTTGTAGAATTTGACCAGTCCGAACAGGTTGTGCCAGTCGGTCACGGCCACCGCAGGCATTCCCAGATCGGCCACCCGTTCGACGAGTTCGGGGATCCGGATCATCCCGTCTTCCAGGGAAAACTCGGTATGCACCCTCAGGTGGACAAAACCGGGTATCGATTCGGGGCCGGGAGCGTTCGACATGGGGGAATTATACGGATGGCCGGCGCCGGGTTGTGTCCGGGTGTGAAGGTGGGTGTTCGGCTTCCATTTGAAAGGCTGAGTCTGGTAAACTGCGCGGCTTGTTTCCGGGCGATTAGCTCAGTTGGTTAGAGCGCTGTCTTGACATGGCAGAGGTCACTGGTTCAAATCCAGTATCGCCCACCAGATTTGCAAGCGTGCAGGGTATATTGTGATCGAGCGCGTAGCAGGCGTTCCAGGTATCCGGATTCCGGCAGCCTGGTCAAGCCCGGCGGGACCTTGAGTCATTCCCTGGAATTTCGAAAGGGCGCCCCGGCGGCGCCCTTTTTTGTCATGAGGTCGAACCCCAGATACTGATCATGCCCCAAATCAAGCTTCCAGACGGCAGCGAAAAGCGATTCGAACAGCCGGTCACGGTCCATGACGTAGCCGAGTCCATTGGCGCCGGCCTGGCCAAGGCGGCCCTTGCCGGCGAGGTGGACGGACGTATCGTGGATACGAGCCACACCATCGACGGTGACACGACCCTGCGGATCATTACCTCGCGAGACGAGGAAGGGGTCGAGATCCTGCGTCACTCCACCGCTCACCTGATGGCCCAGGCAGTCAAGCGTCTGTATCCGGAAACCCAGGTCACCATCGGCCCGGTTATCGAGGACGGCTTCTATTACGATTTTGCCCGGGAAGAGCCGTTTACGCCGGAAGATCTGCAGGCAATCGAACAGGAAATGAATCGAATTGTTTCCGAGGACATTCCCGTCGAGCGGGAGGTCATGTCCCGGGACAAGGCGATCGAGTTCTTCCGCAAACAGGGCGAGGAGTACAAGGCCAGGATCATCGAGGATATTCCCGCCGATGAAGAGCTTTCCCTGTATCGCCAGGGTGATTTCATTGATCTGTGCCGGGGGCCGCATATTCCAAGCACCGGCAAGTCCGGAGCGTTCAAGTTGACCAAGCTGGCCGGTGCTTACTGGCGGGGCAATTCCGACAACGAAATGCTCCAGCGTATTTATGGCACTGCCTGGCCGTCGAAAAAGGAACTCAAGCAGTATCTCCACCGGCTCGAAGAGGCCGAAAGGCGCGATCATCGCAAGGTCGGACGTCAGCTAGGGCTTTTCCAGTTCCAGGAAGAAGCGCCCGGGGCGGTATTCTGGCACCCGCGTGGCTGGACACTGTTCCGTTCATTGATCAACTTTGTCCGTCAGCGCCAGGAGCAGGCCGGTTACGTGGAAGTCAATACACCGGATGTCATGGACCGGCGCCTGTGGGAGATCTCCGGCCACTGGCAGAACTACCGGGAGCACATGTTCAGCACCAAGACCGAAGACGATCGGGTTTTTGCCCTCAAGCCGATGAATTGCCCCGGCTCGGTCAGCCTGTACAAGCAGGGCCTGAAAAGCTACAGGGATCTGCCCATCCGGATGGCAGAGTTCGGCAAGGTGCATCGCTATGAACCTTCCGGGGCCCTGCACGGGCTCATGCGGGTCCGCCATTTCACCCAGGACGATGCGCACATCTACTGCACCGAAGAGCAGATGGAAGAAGAGTGCCGCAAGGTTATTGAGCTCAACCTGTCGGTGTATCGGGACTTCGGATTCGATGATGTACGTCTGAAGTTTGCCGACCGGCCCGAATCCCGAATCGGTGATGACTCAACCTGGGACAAACTGGAATCAGCCCTGAAGGGCGCGCTTGATTCCATGGGGCTGGAGTACACCTATAACCAGGGGGAAGGGGCGTTTTACGGCCCCAAGATCGAGTTCGTTCTGCGCGATGCCATTGGGCGTGACTGGCAGTGCGGCACGCTGCAGGCTGATCTCAATCTCCCGGAGCGTTTCGATGCTACCTACCGCAGCGCCGACGGGGGGGAGAAGCGGCCGGTCATGCTCCACCGCGCCCTGCTCGGCTCGCTGGAGCGGTTTACCGGAATCCTGCTGGAACATCACGGTGGCATACTGCCACCCTGGCTTGCACCGGTCCAGGCGGTGGTGATGAATATTACCGATGCCCAGGCCGACTATGCCGCCGAGGTTGTGAAAATCCTTTCAGATCAAGGATTCAGGGCTGAGTCGGACTTGAGGAATGAGAAGATCGGCTATAAAATCCGCGAGCGCACACTGGAAAAAATCCCCTATCTGCTGGTTATCGGGGACCGGGAGCGGGAAAACCGGCAGGTCGCCGTTCGTTGTCTCAACGGTGAGGACCTCGGGGCCATGGACATCCAGGCGTTTGCCGAACTGCTCCGTGACAAGGTGTCCAGCCGGGCTTCATGAAAAGCCACAGTACAAAGACCAATACTGGTTCAAACTTAGGGAGAAGCACTCATCGCCACTGACAAGTCGACCCGGCGTAATGACGAAATTACTGCTCAACAGGTCCGTTTGATTGATGCTGAAGGAGAACAGTTAGGCATCAAGAAGATTGACGAAGCCCTGGAATTGGCAGGTCAAGCGGGCATGGACCTGGTGGAAATCGCCCCCCAGGCCGATCCGCCGGTCTGCAAGATCATGGACTGGGGCAAGTACCGTTTCGAGCAATCCAAGAAACACCAGGCTTCCCGGCGCAAGCAAAAACAGGTACAGATCAAGGAGATCAAGTTTCGTCCGGGTACCGACGAAAATGACTACCAGGTCAAGATGCGCAATCTCAAGCGCTTTATCGAGGAAGGCAACAAGGTCAAGGTCACCTTGCGATTCCGGGGCCGTGAAATGGCCCACCAGGAACTGGGCCGGGACCTGCTCGAGCGGGTCGAAAAGGACATGGAGGAGGAAATCGTGGTTGAGCAGCGCCCGCGCATGGAAGGGCGCCAGATGGTCATGATGCTTTCTCCCAAAAAGACCTGAGATCGGGTAAAATACCCGGTTTGACGGTCGCCGGCACATCACGGCGGCCGAATTACAAGCCCCACTGCAGCCCGGCAAAGCGCTCCGGGTTTATCAGGAGACGCTGCAGGAAGGTGACATTAAAGGAGCAAGAAAATGCCGAAGATGAAGACCAACCGGGGCGCGGCCAAGCGCTTCCGGGTAACGGCCAGCGGGCGCATCAAGCGCAAGCGTGCCTATCACAGCCATATCCTCACGAAGAAGGACACCAAGCGCAAGCGGCGGCTTCGCAGCACCACGCTGGTATCCAAGGCCGATGAGAAGTCCGTTCGCAGACTGGTTCCAGGCCTTTAAGGGAGGAGATTGAATCATGGCTAGAGTAAAACGGGGCGTAATCGCCCGCCGTCGTCACAAGAAGGTTCTCGACCAGGCCAAGGGTTACTACGGAGCCCGACGCAAGGTTTTTCGCGTTGCCAAGCAGGCGGTAATCAAGGCCGACCAGTACGCCTATCGCGACCGTCGCCAGCGCAAGCGGGATTTCCGGTCGCTCTGGATCGTTCGGATCAATGCCGCGGCCCGGGAACACGGTCTGTCCTACAGCCGCTTCATCAACGGCCTCAAGCGGGCCGAGATTGAACTGGATCGCAAGGTCCTGGCTGATCTGGCGGTCAATGACAAGCCCGCCTTTGGTGCACTGGCCGAAAAGGCCCGCGCGAGCCTTTAGACGAGCAGGTCCCGTTCGGAGCCCGCCCCGGGCTCCGGACCCACCCGGAATTGATTCCAGAACAGGATACAGGTCGCCATTGTGGATGTTCCCGGTCTAGTCGAACGAGCCTTGAAGGAGCTGGATGCGGCTGAAGACGGCCCGGCCCTGGAGGCCATCCGGGTTCGCTACCTTGGCAAGAAGGGGGAGCTTACCGCGATTCTCAAGCAGCTTGGAAGCCTCCCGGCCGAAGAACGCAAGGCTGCCGGCCAGTCAGTCAACCAGGCGAAGAAAACGCTCTCAGAGGCCATTTCCGGCCGCCAGAAGCTGCTGCAGCAGGCTGACCTGGACCGAGAACTTGCAGCAGATCGAGTGGACGTCACCCTGCCGGGCCGAGGGGTCGATGCCGGCGGACACCATCCGGTCAGCCTGGCCATGGACCGGATTCTCGATATATTCAACCGGCTGGGTTTTGCTACCGAGACCGGCCCGGAAGTCGAAGACGACTATCATAATTTCGAGGCCCTGAACTTTCCGCCTCATCATCCAGCCCGGGCGATGCACGATACGTTCTATCTGCCCGATGGTCGACTGCTTCGCACCCATACTTCACCGGTCCAGATCCGGGTCATGAAAAACCGCCAGCCGCCGGTTCGCATCGTTGCACCGGGGCGGGTTTTCCGGAGCGATTCGGATCAGACTCATACGCCCCAGTTTCACCAGGTCGAAGGGTTGCTGGTGGATACCGATGTGACCTTTGCCGACCTCAAGGGCCTGCTCCACGATTTCGTCAATGCCTATTTCGAGGCCGAGCTGGAAATGCGGCTTCGGCCCTCGTATTTTCCGTTTACCGAGCCCTCGGCAGAGGTCGACGTTCGCTGGCAGAACGCCGATGGCAGTGCCGGCCGGTGGCTCGAGGTGCTCGGCTGCGGCATGGTGCACCCGGCGGTTCTGGAAAACTGCGGTGTCGACAGCGAGAAATACACCGGCTACGCCTTCGGGCTCGGGGTGGAGCGGTTTGCCATGCTGCGCTACCAGGTCGATGATCTGCGGCTGTTCTTTGAAAACGATCTCAACTTCCTGCGCCAGTTCCGCTAGGAACGCCAGCCGGATTCCAGCTTGAATCCGGGCCGGCAGGAACCACCGGAGGAACATCATGAAAGTCAGCTATAACTGGCTGAAACAATGGGTCGATTTTGACCTGGGACCGGAAGAGTTGGCCTCGGTGCTGACCATGGCCGGGCTGGAAGTCGACGAGATCACCCCTGTGGCTGCGCCCCTGGACGGTGTGGTGGTCGCACGGGTAGCCGGCGTCGAGCCCCATCCGGACGCCGACCGGCTTCGGGTCTGCACCGTGGACCCGGGCACCGGCGAATTGCTGACCATCGTCTGCGGTGCCCCCAATGTCTATCCGGAAATGAAAGTGGCACTGGCCACCGTGGGAACCCGGCTGCCGGGGGGTCTGAAGATCAAACCGGCCCGGCTGCGGGGCGTGGCCTCGGAAGGCATGTTGTGCTCGGAGCCGGAACTGGGCCTGGGCGAGGACTCTTCGGGGTTGATGGAGCTGCCGGCAAACGCGCCGGTGGGAACGGCCCTGGAAGCGTTTCTGGGCCTGGACGACCATGTTCTGGAAGTTGACCTGACCCCCAACAGGGCTGACTGCCTTTCCGTTCGCGGCCTGGCCCGGGACCTGTCGGCGGTCACCGGAGACTCGTTTCAGGCCAGTCCCGTCGAACCGGTTTTACCCCGAACCAGGGCCACCTTCCCGGTACGCCTGGATGCACCGGGAGACTGTCCCCGGTATGTCGGACGGATTATCCAGGGGGTGGATCTGGAGGCAGCCACGCCGATCTGGATGGTCGAAAGGCTTCGACGTGCGGGGCTGAGAAGCCGTCACCCGGTGGTCGATGTGACCAATTATGTACTGCTTGAACTCGGTCAGCCCCTGCACGCATTTGACCTTGCCAGGCTGGAAAAGGGTATTCATGTGCGCCGGGCCAGTTCCGGTGAAACCCTGGAATTGCTCGACGGCCAGATGGTCGGGCTGGAAGAGGACATGCTGGTCATTGCCGATGAGTCCGGTCCCGTCGCCCTGGCTGGCATCATGGGAGGGCAGGGTACGGCCGTGGATACTGGTACGACCGATATTTTCCTGGAATCGGCCTGGTTCAGGCCGTCGACGATCATGGGCCGGTCCAGAAGGCTGGGACTGGCAACAGAATCGGCTCACCGCTTCGAGCGCGGGGTGGACCCGGAGCTTCAGACCGAGGCCGTGGAGCGGGCTACAGGGCTGATTCTGGAGATTGCAGGCGGGGAACCCGGTCCGCTGACCGATATCCGGAATGACGAGCAGATTCCGGAAAACCGGCCGGTGGAACTGCGCCTTGACCGGGTCAACCGGCTGTTGGGCACCGATTTTGACGCGGAAACGGTCCAGGAGATTCTCCGACGCCTGGCAATGACTGTGGAAAAGTCCCCGGTCGCGGAGGATTCAGGTCCACGGTGGACGGTGACCGCTCCAAGCGCCCGGCAGGATATCGCCATCGAGGCGGATCTGATCGAGGAGATTGCCCGGATTCACGGCTACAATCAGCTGCCGGAGCGTCGTCCCGGAGGACGTCTGATTGCTGGAACGGCACCGGAAAGACAATGGCCGGAATCGGCCCTTCGAAATTCCCTGGTCGGACGCGGATTCCACGAGGTCATTACCTGGAGCTTTGTTTCGGGCAAGTCACTGGACCGGCTGGGGCTGAACGACCAGGCCCAGCCCCTGGCCAATCCGCTGTCCCGGGATATGGGGATGCTGCGTACCACGCTTCTGGCCGGCTTGCTGGAAACGGCCGGAACCAATCTCAGGCGGCAGCAGGGCCGCCTTCGCCTGTTCGAGCTGGGAACCTGCTTCCTGGCCGACTCCGAAGGCTTTCGGGAACCCCGCAGACTCGGCCTGCTGCTGGCGGGAGCGGCTGCCCGGGAGCACTGGGATACCCGGGCTCGCAAGGTTGATTTTTTCGACCTCAAGGGGGAAGTCGAGAGTCTGACCGCGCGATCGCCGGGAGTGGAGTGGACATTCTGCGCCCCGGGGGAAAAGGCCGGACCGGTACCGGGCCATCTTCACCCGGGCCAGGCCGCCTGCCTGTTCCGGGAAGACCAGCCGGTCGGGTGGCTGGGCCAACTCCACCCGGGTCTGGCTCAGGAACTGGATTTGCCGACCCCGGTGTTCGTCGCCGAGCTGGATCTGGATTCTATTGTCGAGCGACACCTGCCTTCCTTCAGCCGGCTTTCCCGGTTTCCCGCCGTCAGAAGGGATCTTTCCCTGCTGGTGCCGGAATCGGTGCCTGCCGGAGAGCTGATAGGCGTGATCAGGGAGGCGGCCGGACCGGACCTGCGGGATACGGTATTATTTGATCGATATCACGGAAAGGGGGTCGAACCGGGTTACGAAAGTCTGGCTATTGGCTTGATATTTCAGAGCCTTTCGGCCACTCTTGTAGATTCCGAGGTTGATGCGCGGGTCAGTAATGTTGTTGATGCGCTGAAAACCCGACTGAAAGTTGAACTAAGAGGGTAATTGATGGCTTTGACCAAGGCGGATCTGGCAGATTGCCTGTTTGAGGAGGTTGGACTCAACAAGCGGGAAGCCAAGGAGTTCGTGGATGCCTGGTTCGAAAGCATCCGGGACGCCCTGGAGGCGGGGGAAAACGTGAAGCTGTCCGGATTCGGAAACTTTCAGCTGCGCGACAAGAACGAGCGTCCCGGTCGGAATCCGAAGACCGGAGAGGAAATACCCATTTCGGCCCGTCGGGTAGTTACCTTCAAACCGGGTCAGAAACTGAGGGCAAGGGTGGAAGCCTATGCTGGACCCCGGAAGTAACAACGAACTGCCGTCAATTCCGGCCAAACGCTATTTCACCATCGGTGAGGTCAGCGAACTGTGCCAGGTCAAGCCCCACGTGCTTCGGTACTGGGAGCAGGAGTTTCCACAGCTCAAGCCGGTCAAGCGCCGCGGCAACCGCCGCTACTACCAGCGCCATGATGTGATCATGATTCGCCAGATTCGAAGCCTGCTCTATGAGAAGGGATTCACCATCGGTGGGGCCCGTCAGCAGTTGGAGGGTGACGCGGCCCATGACGATACCAACCGCAGCCAGCAGATCGTCCGCCAGATGCGGGTGGAACTGGAGGAAATTCTCAACGTTCTTCGCAGGTAGCCATTCACAGACTGGCAACAGCAACCGATTCCGGGTATCATGCCCGGCTTCCGGTCGGAGCGTAGCGCAGCCTGGTAGCGCACCACAATGGGGTTGTGGGGGTCGGGAGTTCGAATCTCCCCGCTCCGACCAATTAAATCAGTAAGTTAGAAGCCCGGCGTAGTCCGGGTTTTTTCGTTTCCGAAAGGATTGCTGCTGCCGGACCCATGGTTCGATAGCCGCGCACAGCCGAATTGCTATACTGACCGGCAAGCTCACTGACAAGACCTGCAGCCGTCTATCGGAGGTCCGGCATGCCGACCCTGACCCGCGCCGACCCCGGGACCCCGCCGGAGGCGGAAATGCCTGGCTACATCGACCCCAAGCGCAAGCTCTGGCTGCTGTCTGTCGTCTACCCTTTACTCCCGGTTCTGGCCATCTTGCTGCATGCGGTCACCGGGTCCGAGTGGGTCCTGCTGGCCCCGATCGTATTCAGCTATGGCCTGGGACCGCTGCTGGACTGGCTGCTGGGAGAGGATACCGGCAATCCCCCCGAGCAAACCGTTCCGGCGCTGGAAGGGGATCGCTACTACCGGGTTCTGACCTGGCTGACGGTGCCCTTGCATGTACTTGCCCTGATCGTAGCGGCCTGGTGGGCGGGCACCCAGGACTTGAGCCTTTTCGGCTGGATCGTCCTGGCGGTAATGGTCGGGCTGTTTTCCGGCCTGGCGGTCAATACCGCCCACGAAAT
Source organism: Wenzhouxiangellaceae bacterium (assembly GCA_007135395.1). Taxonomy (GTDB): domain Bacteria; phylum Pseudomonadota; class Gammaproteobacteria; order Xanthomonadales; family Wenzhouxiangellaceae; genus SLIZ01. Next base: position 12,109 of record SLIZ01000040.1, read on the forward strand.
GGGTCACAAGCGTGAGCCGGTGGAACAGCTTTTGACCCGCATTGCCCTGGCGGTGCCGGCCTACGGTCATTTCACCATCGAACACAACCTCGGCCACCACAAGCACGTTGCCACCCCCGAAGACTGCGCCAGCGCGCGCATGGGCGAGTCCATCTACCGGTTCGCCTTGCGGGAGATGCCCGGTGGCGTCAAGCGAGCCTGGAAAATCGAGACCCGGCGCCTGGCCCGGCGGGGCCGCAGCCCCTTCAGCCCGGCCAATACCATCCTCCAGTCCTGGCTTGTCACGCTGGTCCTGCAGGGTGGGTTGGTGGTCGCCTTTGGCCCGGCCATGCTGGCCTTCCTGGCGCTACACAATCTGGTGGCCTGGTTTCAATTGACCAGTGCAAACTACGTGGAGCACTACGGGCTTCTCCGGAGGAAAGACGCCAGTGGTCGTTACGAACGCTGCAAGCCGCATCACTCCTGGAACAGCAACCACGTGTTTTCCAACCTGCTGCTGTTTCATCTGGAGCGTCACTCCGACCACCACGCAAACCCGCTCAGGCGGTACCAGTCGCTGCGCCACTTCGACGATGCCCCGCGACTGCCCACCGGTTACTTCGGCATGTTCGTGCTCGCCTACCTGCCACCGCTGTGGTTTCGGGTCATGGACCGGCGGCTGCTGGCGCTGCCCCATGTCAATGGCGACCGGAGCAGGGTCAACCACCTCCGCCGGGAGGCCACTTGACCGGCGAGGCCCCCGAGACCGTCGAAAGCCCGTGGCCGTCGAGCCCCGGGTGCTGGAGCTTATCCACTATCTGTTGGTCAACCGTGACCGGGCGGTAGACAAGGGCGAACTGGCCGAACAACTCTGGCCCGGACGCTTCATTTCCGACACCGTGATCAGCCAGACCGTGCGCAAGGCCCGGGCGGCGGTGGGCGACGATGGCAATCGGCAAGCAGTCATCTGCACGGTTCGGGGCTATGGCTATCGTTTCGTGGCCGACCCGGAGCCGGTCGAAGGATCGGCCCAGGATGCCCCGATCCCGGTACCCCACCGCCGTGGTCCAGCCATGCTGCTGCTGGCGGTTCTGGCGCTGGCGCGGGGTCCTGCCTGTGTCCATGTCGAGGCGTTCATCGCGTTTGCGATGCTGGCGCTACTGATTGCGGCAATATCGTACTTCTTCCCCCAAGCGCCCCCCGAGCAAGAGCCGACCAAGGCGAACTCCTGTAATCCGGCCTCCTGAGCATTGCTTGGGGCAATCCCGGCACTCATGACGAGACCAGGCCGGAAAAACCCCTCAATCCGGGGATAGCGAGAAATGCTCCGGCTGCCTGCAGGTTCCGGGTGCACCGGGAGCTGTCGGGTGATTCGAAGCTTGCACAGGGTAAAGGACGATCCACCGTCGATCTCCAATCATTCACATGGACTGGCCGTCGTTGCCTGCCGGCCGCTCGAGGCAGGCTACGCGGATCCTGGTTATCCGGGTACCGTTTGCAGATAGTCGGACCGTCTGCTGATGCTTTATGGTGCATGAATCCGAATTGATCGGGCCATATTCGACAGTTGTCTGGTAGTGGCCCTTCGGCCGGTCAGGCTCGTACTCGTATTCGTGATCCGTATAAGCCTGGCATGGCATTTCGGCCCGGACAAAGCCATGGTGAATGCCGTCAGCATCGGGCCAGATGTTCTGTTCCAGGTTCTCACAGTTGAATGCATCCATCCGTCCCTCCGGTGTCAGGATGGAAAGGTCCTTGATGTGCTCTCCGAAAGCCAGCGCCGGGAGCATGAGAATGGTGACGATCGGGAGAAAACTCTTCATTGCCTGTCCTTGTCATTTGCAATGCCCCGAAACCTATCAATCACGACCATCCGGATCGGAAAATTCCCCTATTTTTTCACGGCCCCACCATCCCAATCCCGAAACTGTAAAGCTCGTGCGGATGTCTCATTGCCGAAACTTGAGGACACCCACCAAATAGCCAATTTCCTACAAACACCCGAGCAGATTTCCTACAACCACCCGCGCAGATCTGCCATTTCCGAAGCAGGGTGATGCGGGCAGGATGGCCCCATGACCTACCCGCGCTCCGAACTGGTCGTGCCCGGCAAGCCCGGCTTCTACCACTGCGTCAGCCGCTGTGTCAGGCGGGCCTTTCTGTGTGGCCTGGATCCGGTCTCCGGCCGGGACCTGGAACACCTTCGGCTTCGAGCAGGTAGCCACGGCCCCGAAGCGTGGTGACCGGTGCGCCGAACTCGTCGCGCAGCTTCTGGATGGATCGCTTGACGGTGGGCTTCGAGCATTCCAGGCGTTCGGACAGCGTCTGGAGGGTGATTGGCGTACGGCGGTCGCGCAGGATGCGGTAGAGATCGTAGATGCGGTCGAATTTGTTCATGCGCCCCCTCTGGCTGTCCCTGGCCAAGGGCCGAGTATGTCACGAAACCTTCTCTTGTCTCAAAGCCGGTGCAGGGCATTTCACGAATCCGTGTGCCGGGCTTGGTATCATGGGCTCCTGAAAAATCTGATTCGCCGAGGTCGCGGCCGTTGTATTTTGCGGTGGGCGACGCCAATTGAGGCTAGTGATGAGCAGACAGGCAAGACCCGAATCGAATATGCCCGATGTGGCCGCCGGGGCCCAGGCCCAGGTGGCCGGAAAGCTCGACTGGGTGGGCATGAACCGGATCGAGATGCCCATCCGCATCGAGGACGACCGCGGGCGGGTGAGCGAGGCCGTGGCCCGGGTGAGCGCATTCGTCGACCTGGACCAGCCGGAGGCCCGGGGCATTCACATGTCCCGGCTTTACCTGCACCTGGATCGCACCCTGGCCGAGCACAGCATCACGCCGTTTACCCTGCGCCGGCTGCTGACCCAGTTCCTGGAGTCCCATGATGGCCTGAGCGGCAAGGCGCTGGTGCGCCTGGACTTCCAGTACATGGTCCGGCGCCAGGCGCTGGTCAGCGACAACAGCGGCTGGAAGCAATATCCCTTCAGCCTGATCGCGGGCCTGCATGAGGGCGAGTTCTGCATGGAAATGGCCTTCCAGGTGCTCTATTCCAGCACCTGCCCCTGTTCGGCGGCGCTGGCGCGCCAGCTTATCCAGGAGAAGTTCCGCGAGGATTTTGCCGGCGAGTCGAATGTGGATCCCGAAACCGTGGCCGAGTGGCTGGGCAGCGAGAAGGGCATCATGGCCACACCTCACAGCCAGCGCAGCGCCGCGGACATCCGCCTGCAGCTTGGCGCCGGCTTCGAGCGGTTTCCCTTCGTCGAGCTGATCGACCGGGTGGAAGGGTGCCTGAAAACGCCGGTTCAGGCGGCGGTCAAGCGCGAGGACGAGCAGGCTTTTGCCCGGCTCAACGGCGCCAACCTGATGTTTTGCGAGGACGCGGGCCGGCGCTTGAAGCAGGCACTGGCCGAAGACGAGCGGATCGAGGATTTCTGGGCCCGCTGCCAGCACTTCGAGAGCCTGCATCCCCACAACGCGGTGGCCATCGTGACCAAGGGGGTCGAAAACGGCTACCAGCCCATCGATGGTCATCCGACCGGGTGGCGGGCCTGATCAGTGGGCCGTTGGCAGGCCGCTCAGAACCCCCCACCCCAGTAAA
>SLIZ01000014.1 GCA_007135395.1 Wenzhouxiangellaceae bacterium
AGCGAAAACTGGAACCAGGTCCTGGTATTTACCCGCACCAAGCACGGCGCCAACCGGCTGGCCAAGCAGCTTGATGGCGACGGGCTGACCTCAGTGGCCATTCACGGCAACAAGTCCCAGGGAGCCCGTACCCGGGCACTGGCCGGCTTCAAGAAGCGCAACATCCGGGTCCTGGTGGCCACCGATATCGCTGACCGGGGACTGGACATTGACCAGTTGCCCCATGTGGTCAACTACGATATCCCCAATGTCCCGGAGGACTATGTACACCGGATCGGGCGAACCGGCCGGGCCGGGCGCGACGGGCTGGCCATTTCGCTGGTCTCCGGTGCCGAACAGGGGCTTTTTTCCGATATCCGGAAGCTGGTCAAGGGCGAGATTCCCACCGAGTCCATCGATGGCTACGAGCCCACCGAACCGGTCAACAACAACAAACCCCGCGCCTCTGCCAAACCGAACCGCAACCAGAACCGGAATCAGAACCAGAATCGGAACCGCTCAGGCCGCAAACCCCACCAAAGCCGGCGGCGCAAGGTGGCCTGATCCGATCGGCCCGTTGAGGGCTTACGTCGCCGGGTGTCCGTTGGAAAGCTCGAGTTTGAGCCAGGCTCTTGCACGCTTGAGTTGTCGCTGCACAGTGCGAAGGGAAACGCCAAGGGCATCGGCCAGTTCCGGTGCCGTCAGACCGCCGAAGTAGGTGCTGACAACGATCTCGGCCAGTTCCGGGTCCATTTCCTCCAGCCGGACAATGGCATTTTCCAGGGACAAAAGGGATTCCAGTTCCCCGGTCTGCGCGATCGACTTGACCCGGTCGAATGAAGTGTGGTGAGCGCCGGCACCACGCTTCTGGGCCAATTGGGCCCTGGCCTCGTCGACGATGAGCTGGCGGACAACCATGGCGCTCATCCGCTTGAGATGCTTGCGATTCTCGATTTCGGGCCCCTCGCCCCGAAACATCTTGAGAAAGGCCTCGTGGACCAGGACCGTGGTTTCCGGTGCCGATTGGACGTTAAGGGAACTGCGCTCGAACCTGGCGACCCGGTGAATGTCCTGGTAGACCAGGTTCATGACCTGGTCCAGTGCCGCCGGGTCCTCCTTGAGGCGCTCGAGCAGCACGGTCACTTCCCCGGGGTCAATACCGCTTTCCGACCGGTCGCCGCCCATGGCCAGGCTACCTCTGGTTTCAATCAGGACCCTCCAGGGTGGAAGATTAACCTGATTCACCAGCCACGTACCAGCCAGCCTGTCTGAAAACCCCGTTGAAATTTCCGAAAGGCTTCTGGCATCAACGGGATAGGCCTGCACCTATCCCTTGCCGGCAGGAAATCCTCCGTCTACCAGGCCTGGCTGGCGCCTGCTGCCGAATGCGGCCTGGACCAGCATGGGCACAACGATCAGGGCCGAGCCGACATAAAACCAGGGATCGGGAATCTCGCTGAACCACAGCCAGCCCAGCACGATGGCCCAGATCAGGCCGGTGTACTCGGCACTGGTGACCTGGCCGGCTTCCACCCGGCGGTAGGCGACGATCACGCTGACGTTGTAGCCCAGGATGAACACCGCCGAACCGGCTGCCGGCAGCAACAGACCGGAATCAAAGCCGGCTCCTTCCCGGATTGCCAGGATGAGGGCCACTGGCAGCATGAAAACATGGGTCAGCAGCAGGGTATGGACCGTGGACTGGCCGGTGGGCAGCTTGCGCACGAGCAGGGCGTTGACCGCCAGGGCCAGGGCCAGCCCCAGGGCGCTCAGGCTCGCCCAACCCAACTCGTCCGGTCGAACAATCACCAGGATTCCGACGAACCCGGCCACGACCGGCACCATGGTGCGCAACCGGGCCGGCTCGCCGAAAAAGCCCATCCCCAGCACCATGACCAGTACCGGGGCCGCATAGAAAAGCGCATTGGCAGTGGCCAGGGGCAGGCTTGCCAGCGCGATGACCATGCAGATGATGCCGAACAATCCCACGTGGGCACGCACCAGGTGAATCCGGCTGCCCCGGAAGAGTTGGCTCCGGTCGACCAGTGCGAGGAATGGGAGCAGCAGGACCAGGGTGAACAGTAAGCGAACCAGCACGAACTGGAACAGGGCAACGTCGCCGGCCTGCCACTTGATGACCACATCGGACAGGATGGCCAGGAAGTTTCCCGCCACCAGAATCGCCATTGCTGAATTGACCGACCGGACCGGCATGCCTTGCAGACTCCTTTGGGTTGAACGAGAAAAGGAGTTGCCATGATGGGGTCGCCGGCTTATCTTGTACAATGATATTAAATGTCATGACATTAAAAAAACAGATAATGAATCTGCCGCCCCTCAAGGCCCTGCCCGTATTCGAAGCCGTCGCCCGCCTCAACGGTTTTTCCAGGGCTTCGGCGGAACTCAATATCAGTCAGAGTGCGGTCAGCCACCAGATTCGCCAGCTCGAGGATTACCTGGGCGAGCCGTTGTTTCTGCGTGGCGGCAGAAAGGTCAGCCTGACTCCGGAAGGCAGCCGCTATCTGGAGGTCGTCACGTCGGCTTTGGGGCAGATCGAACGGGCCAGTCGGACCATTCAGGGAGATCCGGGCACCCGGTTGCGTCTGGCTGTACCCAGCTCCTTTGCCGTGTGCTGGCTGATACCCAGGATGGAAGGCTTCAGACGCCAGCATCCGGACCTGGATGTTGCCCTGGAGATGCTCAGCGACATGCCGCCCATGTCCGACCGCCTGGCGGACTGTTTTATCGCCATTTCGCCGAGGCAACGGGGCTATGAATCCGAGTCGTTCTACCGGGAGCGGCTGTTCCCGCTGTGCACTCGCCAGTTCTGGCACAAGCTGTGCGACGATTTGCGCAGCGCCGGACTGATCGGCGAAAACGACCCGGTCCGGATCGCGCCGGAATGGCTGGCCCGGTTTCCCCTGCTCTCCGCCACCAGTATTTTTGAACAGCCCGGGGAAGACTGGCGACGCTGGTTCAAGGCCGTGGGGCTGAAACAACCCGACTCGACCCGGGTCCAGCACTTCAGCCACATGCTGATGGCCCATGAAGCCGCCAGGCATCACCAGGGTATTGTCCTGAGCAACGACTACATGCTCGACCCGCAATCCGGCCAGGACTGGGTCATCCTGCCCTGCGGCGATTTCCTCACCGGCGACGAGTTCCACTTTGCATGGAAGGCTGGCCGACGCAACGAGCCGGCCATCCGGATCATTCGGGGCTGGGTCCGGGACCAGGCCCGCCGATCGGGGCTGTCGGGAGTCTGAATACCCGGCCCGGCAACCGGAATGGACCAACCAGAAACTTTCCACGGGAAGGTTGTCGTTCGGACGAGACTGCCCAGCCGCTATAATCACCGCCCGGACCGGAAAGCTCTGGCCTCATCCCTAACACCGGTCCAACCGCAAGGAACCGTTTCAATGACCAACCTGAAGGAAAACCCGCTGCTCGAACCCGGGCTGCCCCGGTTCGATACCATCGGCCCCGAACATGCCCTGCCGGCCATCGAACACCTGCTGGAAAACTACCAGCGGGTGCTCGACGAGATCGGCAATGGCGCCAGCGGGGACTTCAACGATGTGGCCGGTCGGGAAACCCTGGCCGACGACGACCTGGCGCGGGCCTGGTCCACGGTGGGCCATCTCAGTGGAGTCATGGACTCCCCGGAAATGCGCGAAGCCCATGGAAAATGCCTGGAAGCGGTCACCCGGTTTTATACCCGGCGGGGCCAGAACCGGGACCTTCTGGAAGCCTACCGGCGGGTTGCCAGATCCCGGTCCTTCGACCAGCTTTCACCGGCAGCCCGGCGGCTGGTTGAAAACGAGATCCGGGACTTTCGCCTCTCCGGCGTCGAACTGAAAGGCAAGGCCAGGAAGCGCTTTGCCGAGATCAGCCTGCGGCTTTCGGAGCTCGGCAAGGACTTTTCCAACCAGTTGCTCGATGCCACCGAAGCCTATACCGAGCAATTCGACGATGCCTCGGCCCTGGCCGGACTTCCGGAAGCCGAGCTGTCGCTGCTTGCTTCCACGGCTCGGCACAAGGACCAATCCGGCTTTGCCGCCGATCTCAGCCAACCGTGCTACCTGGCCATCATGACCTATGCCGATGACCGGGAACTTCGCAAGCGCTTCTATCGTGCCCATGCCACCCGGGCATCCGGGGAGGGGCCCAATGCCGGGGACCATGACAACGGCCCCTTGATCCGCGAGACCCTGTCACTGAGGCGGGAACAGGCCGAGCTTCTCGGCTACACCGATTTCGCCACCATGCGCCTTGAAGACCGCATGGCCCGGTCCCCTGGGGAGGTCGACGGGTTTCTCAGGGACCTGGCCACGCGGGCCGGTGACGTTGCCGGGGATGAATTCGAATCGCTGACCCGATTCGCCCGTGATTTCTACGGCCCCCAGGCCCCTCCGGAAAACCTGGAGCCCTGGGATATCGCCTATTACAGCGAGAAGATGCGGGAGGAAAAACTGGGACTCAGCCAGGAACGACTGCGGCCCTGGTTCGAACTGGAACGGGTTGTCGAAGGCTTGTTCGGTGTTGCTCAGTCCCTGTTCGGCATCCGCCTGGAGCTCGACCCGGCGGTTACCGTCTGGCACCCGGACGTTCGTTACTACCGGCTGATCAACTCAAGCGGCAAGCCCGCCGGCGGGCTTTACCTGGACCTTTACGCCAGAAGCGGCAAACAGGGCGGGGCATGGATGGATGTCTGCCGCTCCCGGCTCAAACTTGCCGGCCGGGACCAGGACCCGGTGGCCTACCTGACCTGCAATTTCGCACCCGCGTCCCCGGGACATCCTTCTCTCCTGACCCACTCGGAAGTCGAGACCCTTTTTCACGAGTTCGGCCACTGCCTGCATCACCTTCTCACCCGGGTCACACTGCCGCCGGTGGGCGGGATCATGGGCGTGGAGTGGGATGCGGTGGAACTTCCCAGCCAGCTGCTGGAAGGCTGGGTCTGGGAGCGGGAAGCCCTGGTTCGTTTTGCCCGGCACCACGAGACCAATGAAACGCTGCCGGAGGAGTGGATGAAAGCCCTGCGGGCAGACCAGACCTTTCTCGGGGCCATGGCGCTGGTTCGCCAGATCGAATTCGCCCTGACCGACCTGGCCCTGCACGTCGAACCGGACCCGGAACCGGAAGCCGTCATGCAACGCATTCACGCCCAGGTGGGGGTGACCCCCCTGCCGGACTGGAACCGGTCGCTCAACGGATTCTCCCACCTGTTCGCCGGCTCTGGTTATGCCGCCGGCTACTACAGCTACCTGTGGGCCGAACGCCTGGCCCGGGACGCCTTTGGCGTCTTTCGCGCCAAGGGCCTGTTCGACCCCGGGGCCGGGCACAAGCTGGAAGCGGAAATTCTCTCGGTGGGCGCCTCCCGACCCATGCGGGAATCCTGGCAGGCCTTTCGCGGCCGCGACGCGGCCCTCGAACCCCTGCTGGAAGCCTACGGCATCGCGGCCTGACAACGAGAACGAGAATACAAGGGAGATCCCGGCAAATGGCGAACAACGACATGCCCACGTTGACCCGGATGGTCTGGGCCACCCGCAACTCCCTCAAGGGGCTGCGCTCGGTCTGGCGCCACGAAAAGGCCTTCCGGATCGAGTGCTGGATCGGGCTGGCCATATTCCCCCTGGGGCTCTGGCTTGCCCAGACCCCGCTGGAACTGGCGTTACTATTTGGAAGCTGTCTGATCGTACTGGCCGCCGAACTTGGAAATTCAGCCATCGAGGCGACCATCGACCGGTTCAGTACCGACCTGCACGAGTTGTCGGGCCGGGCCAAGGACATGGGCTCGGCCATGGTCATGCTGACCATGATCAACGTGATCCTCGTCTGGAGCCTGGTCGCAGCCAACCGCTTCATGGGTTGACACCTTTTGCTTTTCCCGGCCGCCCATTTACCATTGGCCATCAAACACTGACCAAACCCCATGCGTCTATACGCCATCGCCAGACAGTTTCTGCGGGTCTGTACCCACATGTATTTCGTGGATATCCAGACTTCCGGACGGGGCAACCTGCCAAAGACCGGGCCGGTCATCCTGGCAGCCAACCACCCCAGCTCCATCCTCGATGGCATCCTGCTGACCACCCAGTTGTCCCGGCCGATCAACTACCTGGCCAAGAGCGAACTGTTCCGGTTCCCCGTACTGGCCACCCTGTACCGTCAACTTGGTGCCATTCCCGTCTACCGGGCCGGGTTCAGCCAGCAGGCAAGCCAGCGCAACCAGGAAGCCTTTGAAAAGGTCTTCGAGCTTCTGGAGAAAGATGGTTGCGTGGGGATTTTTCCCGAGGGGCGGAATTCTCCCCGTCACAAGGTAGCCGATCTGCGCCCCGGAACAGCCCGCATGGCCCTGGGGGCGGAGGCCAGAAATGGTTATCGCCTGGGCCTGGTCATCGTCCCGACGGGAATCCATTTCGAAAACCGGGAGCTGTTTCTCTCGGCGGCCAAACTGCGCCTGGGCAAACCGATCCGGGTGGCCGACTTTGCAGAAATCCACCGCAAGGACCCGGAGGCAGCCGTCCAGGAACTGACCCGGGAGGTCCAGAAGAAACTGCGCCGGCAGGCTTTGCATATCGAGGATCTGAGACTGACCTCCCTGCTCGAGGATCTGGGCAAGATCTACGCCCTGGAAATGGAGCGCCTCGACGCCCCACCGGAAGATTCCGACGAAGAAGGCGAAGCTGCCGCCGGACCGTTCAAGCGCATGCGCCGGAGGCTGCTGGCCTGGTTCCGGCCACGGCCGACCGATCCGCGACGACTTGAATCGGGCCTGGAAGGACGACACCGGATCAATGCCATTCTCACCGGCCTGGCCGAACTGCGCCCGAAGGCCATCGACGACCTCCGGGTCCAGGTGGACCGTTACAAGGCCCACCTGAACCAGATCAACCTGCGCGAGGACCTTCGCGACAGCCTGGGAGAGCCCATCCGGGAGCGGCTCATCCAGCTGCGCATGACCCTGTATGCAATCGGGATGGCGCCGGTGGCCCTGTGGGGCCTGGTCCACAATATGCTGCCCTACCTTTTCACCCGGCTTTCGGCCAGCCTGTTCAACGATGAAGCCATCCGCGGATTCGCCTATTTCGGGATCGGGGTACTGGCTTTCGGATTTGCCTACAGCACCTACGGTATATGGCTATGGCGGTTCACGGATATCACCCTGCCCTGGACCCTGGCCTGGATCGCGTCCCTGCCCCCGACCGGCTATGCCTGCCTTCGCTACCGCTCCACGGTCCTGCGCTACCGGGACCGGGTACTGGTACGAACATTCTTCCAGACCCAGGGCGAGGTCACCGAGGCCCTGGCCGCCGAACGCCAGCGCATCATCACCTACATCCAGGCCCTTGACCGCCGCTACGCCCTTTCCGACCCGGACTGAACCAGGGGGGTCAAATCTTGTAATATATAGTTATTGAATAGCCGCGGGATGGCTTGCCACCCCGTTGCTGCTACTATCCGCCCTTCCCGCCAACAACCACAAGTGAATCCTTGAAAGCTCCTGCCCGACCAAGACTCTGGATATGGCTACTGTGGCTGGTCATGTTCTATGCTGGCTGGCTCTGGCTGATACTTTTCCACGATGGCTGGGCCCAGGCGCTGGCCCACTGGCCCATTGCAGTGGCCATGGCCCTTGGCAGCTACGCCGCCGGGTCTACCCCCATGGGTGGCGGCACGATCGGCTTTCCGGTGCTTGTACTGGGCTTCGACATGCCGGCCACCCTTGGCCGGGATTTCAGCTTTGCCGTGCAGTCTGTCGGCATGGTCAGTGCCAGTATCTTCATTCTTGCCCGCCGGCTGCCCCTTGCCCGGGACATGCTCACAGGCGCGCTGATCGGCTCGGCAGTCGGGACGCCCCTGGGTATCGTGTTGATTGCCCCGGTGGTACCGGAGTTGTGGATCAAGGTCATCTTTGCCGTGGTCTGGGGCAGCTTCGGCCTTCTTCACTTCTACCGGATCGGGGAAATCGCAGGTCACAAGGCAATGAAGGGGTTCAGTCGTACCTGGGATTTCCGGGCCGGGGTCCTGGTGGGTGCCACCTCCGGAAGTCTGGTGGTGGCGGTCACCGGTGTCGGGATCGACATGGTTCTCTATACCGTGCTGGTCATGCTGTGCCGGGTGGACCTTCGCGTAGCCATTCCCACTTCGATCATTGCCATGGCCGCCAGCTCGCTCATCGGACTGTCCGTCCAGTCCTTCACCGGCGGCGTCCAGCCCGGGGTTTACCAGCACTGGCTTGCCGCGGCCCCGGTCGTGGCCCTTGGCGCGCCACTGGGGGTGCTCATGGTCGAGATCCTGGGGCGCAAACCCATCCTGATGGTGGTCGCGGCCCTTTGCGTGGGCCAGTTCGCGTGGATGTGTCTTGCCGAGTTCGAAAACCTGGGCGCCTACGGGGTGCTGGCCGCAGCCGCTGCAGTGTGCCTGTGCCTGCTTGGATTCGAACGCCTGCGCAGGATTGGCCTGGTCCTGACCGAACTCCGAGGGGTTGCGACTGCCCCGAAACCCGGCGAAACGGTGCCTAAAAGGCGGTCAGCCGAAGGTTGACACCCGCATGCCAGTTGCGTCCCGGGGCCGGCTCGAAGGGTGCGGGAACATTGGGCCCGTCAAACACGAAGCGCTCCGTATTGATCCGGATATTGCTGTTGTAGTCCCGGTCGGCGAGGTTGTTGACGCCGACAAACGGCTCGATCCGCCAGTCACCGACCTGCCACTGACGGGCCACCCGGGCGTTGATAACCGCATGACCGGGCACGGATACCTGGTTGGCATCGTCGGCATACAGGCTGCCCTGGGCCTGGAGATTGACCGCGACCATAAAGGGGGTTCCACGCCCCCAGGCGAGTTCGGCAAATCCGTGACGGCCGGGCAGACCGGGGATGTGGTTGCCCCCCAGGTCCCGACCTTCCCCGTCGGTGAAATCTGCAAACCGGTAACGCCCGGCGCTCAAGGCCACGTAAAGGGAAGCCTGGCCGGCAAACTGCCAGTCAAGGCTCAACTCGCCACCCCGGCGCCGGGTCTGGCCGGCATTTCTGAAGAAATCCCGGCCCCCGGCCTCGGGCTCGAAGGGCAGCAATTCGTCTTCGACCCGGATCGAGTAGCCCACCAGTTCGTAGCTGAAATCCTCCCCGATCCGGCCCCTGAAACCTGCTTCCAGACTTCGGGCCTGTTCCGGCGCGATCCCCGGGTTGAACCCGCCGGTGCCATCCGGGTTGGCAAATTCGGTAAACGTTGGCGTTTCGAAGGAAGTGCCATGGTTTGCAAACACCCGGTGATCGGGAGCGAGGGCGAAACTGGTTCCGGCGAAATAGTTGAATTCGCTGAAATTTCGGGCACCCGACTGGTCCCCGTCTTCGATGAACCGATCATCGATGGAAAACCGGACCCGGTCATGGCGAAGTCCCAGGCTGATATCCCAGCGGGACGTGACGTCCAGGTCGTTTCGGACAAAAAGGCCGGCCACCCGGGCCTGTTCCTTCTGGTCGAATACCCGCTCACCTTTCTGGCCGGAAAGATTGTCAAAGCGCTGCCGGTCATCGCGCTGGTCTTCCAGGTCCAGCCCAGCAGTCAGGCGGTTGGTCCGGCCTGCCAGAGTGTCGGTTCGCGAGTATTGAAAGCCAGCGCCGGTAAATACCCGGTCGAATTCCACCGCACCTCCGGCTTCAAAGGGCAGGCGATTTTCGAACCACCTGCGGGTCTGGAACCCCCGGACTTCCAGTTCCTGATCCCCGCCCAGCTGCCGGGTGTAGACCAGACCCAGCCTGCCCTGCTCGGCCGACTGGCCGGCATCCAAATCAACGGCTGCCGACCGGGCCTGGCGCCGGTCCTGTTCGACTTCCCCGGCGGTCAGGCTGCCCGGGTCCCGGGTGCCCGGAGCGTCCACGTAATCGACCAGCAGCCTGAACGAATTGGCGCCGGCTTCGTGGTGAACACGACCGGTGAGGTGGCTGCGGCGAGATTCGCTGTGCTCCCGATAACCATCCAGCTCGGTTCGCGAAACCCCGGCAAACCAGTTCCAGGGTCCGTCCTGACCGCCTGTACTGACACCGGTGCGGCGCATCCCGTGGGCCCCGAATCGCTGATCCAGCTCCAGGGCTCCGTCCGGTTCGCCCGTCCGGACCCCCAGGCTCAGCAGCCCGCCGGAAGCATTGCCGTACAGGGCCCCGGCGGGCCCCCGGATGACCTCTACACGCTCAAGAAACATGGGATCGATCATGTCGACCTGGGATTGACCGTCGGCCAGGGTCTCGGGAAGGCCGTCGAGAACAAGCCGGACGCCGCGGATCCCGAAGGGTGAACGGGCCCCGAATCCACGCAGGGACACACGGATGTCCTGGGCAAAGTTGTACCGGTTCTGGGCAAACACGCCCGGCACCCTGGCCAAGGCCTCATCCAGGGCCAGCCCCTGGGTAGCCCGGCGCAGCGTGTCGGCCTCGATCACCGACACCGAAGCCGGAACCTCCAGTGCCTGATCCTCGGCCCGGCGGGCGGTGACCACCATCCGCTCCAGTTCAACCGCCTCGTCGTCGTCTTCGGGCGTTTCCGCCTCGATGGCCGCCGATAAAATCACGGTCAGCATGAGCAGGAAGGCGCGGGCCGGCAGGTTGTTCATTGACTGATCTCACGTCGTCGCTTTCGGGCAAGGTGGATGAAGGTGAACGCACCGCCCACCGTCAGGGCAAAGGGAAACAGCAGGATGTAGCGTCCCAGGCCCGGTTCGACCGACTCCAGCAACTGGTAACCTGCCACACCGGCCAGGGGCGCCAAGAGTCCCCGAAGGCCCGTCAAGGTTACATGAATGCCCATGTACAGGGTCGACTGGGCGTCCGTGGCAAAGTCGTTATGACCCAGATTCCAGCCCAGCTGCCCCCCGGCAAAGGCCGCCCCCAGGGCCAGGGCACCCAGCCAGAAAAGGGCCACCAGCCCGGTAATGGATGCCAGTGCAAACAGGCCCAATGCAAAGACAAAGGTCCAGGAGTGACGGGCACGGTAATCCAGGATATGAATCCGGTCGAATCGGCGGGCCCACAGCGGCGTAAAAACGGCAACCATCAACAGCGGCAAGGTGGTGGTTACCAGGACCTGGTGGAACCGGCCGAATCCGAACTGTTCGTTGAGAATGATCACCAGCAGCGCAATCACCATCAGGTTGCCCGAACCGAACACGAACATGGTGACCATGTAACGGCGATACCAGACATCGTTGCGGAGAATTCCGAGGATGGCCCGAATGCCCACCGGTGCGCTGTCGGGGGTCGAATCCTGTTCCTCGCGCAGGATCCGGCCAGCCTGGCGAAGTCGTGTCCGGCGATAGCGCAGGGCTGCCCACAGGCCCATTGCAGCGGCCAGGGGGTAGGCGACCCGGTAGGCATCATCCCACCACTCCATGGTCAGGCCGACAACGCCGGCGGTTGAAGCCATGATGAGGGAAAAAGTGACCGTGATCCGTCCGGTGATCCGGGCCCGGACATGCCGCGGAAAATTGGCCCGCCAGATGGCCGAACGCAGGGTCACGACCCCGGCCCAGGCCAGCCGCCCGGCGATCATGCAGACAGTCAGCAACACCAGGCCGGCGGCATGGACCGGCGCCAGGGCAATGCCCAGCAAGGCCAGGGCCGCGATGGCCATCAGGGCCGCCACCCAGCGCGGCTTGTCCTTGCCATGGGCCATGCCGGCAATGGTCAGGCTTGCCAGGTTGGCCAGCGCCGGCGCACCGGCGACCAGGGCCACGGTCATGTTGATAAGCAACGGCTCACCAACCGCCTCGAATCGGGTCTTGACGATCACCCCGACCAGGCCACCTTCCAGGGCTCCCAGGGCCACGGCCATGAATGCATTCGCACCCACCTCCCGGGGCATCAGGGTTCGAGCCACCCAGGGGAGTGGGTCTTGTGGTTGAGTCGAGGCCATGGGAAGGCGTTATTCTATCTCCAATTTTCGATCTACAGAGAACCTGCAACCATGACCCATCCCGATTCCGAATTCCTTGTCAGTCATCGTGAATGGCTGGAAAACATCCTCGTCCGGGAGATTCCCCTGGGCGGGGCAATGGGGGTGACTGTTCAGCGGCTGGATGGATCAGGCATTGTTCTCGCAGCTCCCCTGGACGCCAACATCAACGACAAGGGCACGGCTTTTGGCGGGAGTCTTGTTTCCCTGATGATTCTTGCCGGCTGGAGCCTGTTGCGCCTGCAACTGGAATACTCCGGCACCAGGGCCGATCTGGTCATTGCCCGGGCCGACACCCGGTTTCTTGCGCCTGTGGACGGGCCGATGGAGGCCCGCTGCGAATGGGCACCGGAAGCGCAGAAGGCCCGGTTCGACCGCCGCCTGGCCGAACGGGGCCGCGCTGGCCTGGATCTCCACCCCACCCTCTGGCAAGACAACACCCTGGCCGCGGAACTCCAGGCCCGGTATGCTGCACTGGCTGCAAAACCAATTGCCAACTCCCGGGAGGCCCGTCGCGCATGAGAATGGATCGCCTGATTGTCCTTGCCCTGATCATCCTGGTCGGTGCCTGCGCCACGACCAGCAAGACCGAGCGGGAAATGACCGAGACCATGGATGCCTGGGCCGCCCATGTCCGGTGGGGCGAGATCGAGTCGCTGGTCGATTTCATGCACCCGGACTACCTGGCCGAAAACCCGGTCCGGGAGATGGAGATCGAACGCCTGGGCTTGTTCAGTGTTTCCCAGTACCGGGTTCGCCAGCACCTGGAGATTTCCGGCGAACAGGCCGTAGAACGGGTCGTGGAAATCCGGCTGTACCATCGACAGACCGCTCAGGAGCGGGTAATCCGGCACCGTGAAATTTGGCGCTATGATAGTGACATGAAGCGATGGTTTCTGCACTCGGGTCTGCCTGACCCCACCCGGCGCTCCTGAACTTCGTGGATTTCCGGCCCCTGGCCGGAGGTCCGGGGGATGTGAAACTGAACGGATGTGGAGGGAATTCCCATGCGCACGATTTCGGTTCTCAACGCAAAGGGTGGCTGTGGCAAGTCCACCCTGGCCACCGGCCTGGCCGCCGCCCTTGCCTGGGAAGGTTACCAGGTCGCCCTGGGGGACCTGGATCCCCAGAAATCATCCAGCGACTGGGTCGCCGCCCGACCGGAAGAATATCCGCCGGTGACCGGGCTCAGCGCCGATGATGGGCCGGTCAGGGCTCCGGCGGGTACCGACTTTCTGATTCTCGACACACCAGCCGGGCTGTCGGGCAGCGAGCTTGGCCAGGTGGTTCGCCGGTCGGGAACCCTGATCATCCCGGTCCTTCCCTCCTACGTGGACATTCGCGCCGCCCACCGGTTTCTGGGTCACCTGTTTGAACTCAAGGCCGTGGCCGAAGGCCATGCGAAGGTCGGTCTGGTGGCCAATCGGGTCAAGCCCCATACCATCGTCTACCGGGAACTGACCGGTTTTCTGGAAAGCTTCCGGGCCCCGTTCGTCGCCCATCTGCGCGACAGCATGAACTATGTCCGGGCCTTCAACCGGGGCCTTTCCCCGTCGGACCTGCCCGCCTGGCGCGCCTGGCCGGACTGGGAGGAATGGGAGGAACTGATGAGCTGGGTTCGCAGCCGGCGGTCGGTGGGCAAGGGGGGATAGCCTTCGGGGCTGATCCAGCGACTGCAAAAGGTCTTCGGGCTAATGCGCCCTTGCCTGATCAAGCCGCTCCTCCCACTTTGCCGCGACCGCATCCTGACCGGCAGCGGCGTCGAATTCATGCCAGGAACGGTGAATTGAAACCAGATCTTCCATGGCCGTGATGGTCTGATCCTCCTGTGGTCCGATCCCGGCCTCGTAGACAGAATGAGCTTCCTGCATCGCTGCGGCGGACTCCTCGAATCGCTCCAGTGCCGCCAGCGTGAGCGCCTTCTGCCTGAGGCTGGAAGCAAGGTTTTGGTGAGTCTCCGGCAAGGCCCGGCGGGAAATCTCAACGGCCTCGCTGGCAAACTGCATCGACTCTTCCAGCTCTCCGAACTCGCGCAACCCCCCGCTGTAATTGCTGATTGCCACCACAGTGGCCGGATGCTCTTCTCCGAACACTTGCCGGTAACCTTCGTGGACCTCCCGGAAATAGGGTACTGCCGCTTCCGGGTCTTCCAGGTCAATCAACACCCGGGCGACTCGACCGACCGTCTGCAAGGTACGGGGATGATTTTCGCCAAGGGTCTGTCTCCGGCCATCCATGGCCGCAACCAGATAATGTTTCGCCTCCTCCAGCAGATTCATGTTTGCAAGCAGCGATCCATAATGGCGAGTTGCCATCAATGTCAGCGGATGATTGCCCCCTTGAATGCGCTTGCGGGCCTCCATCACCTCCCGGAAATAGGGCCTGGCTTCCTCGAATCGGTCCTGCCCGGCGATAAGCAATCCCAGCTGCGAGATCGATGACAGAGTCTGGTCGTGCTCATCTCCCAGAGTTCTCCGATTGCCTTCCAGGGCGGTTTCCAGGTAGGGCCGGGCCTCATCGAACTGGCCCTTGAAGCGCAGAACCGAGCCAACGCTGATCATGGATATCAGGGTATCAGGATGATCTGACCCGAGCTGATCCCGGCGCCCCCGCAGTGCCTTGCGATAGTAATGCTCTGCCTTGTCCATCTCGCCCAGTCGGAAAAGCTGGGTGCCAACGTGATAGATCGAGGCCAGGGTATCCGGATGCTCCGCGCCAAGCACTCGCCTTCGCTCCTCCAGGGCTTTTCGCAGGTAGGTCATTGCCGTATCGGGCTCACCCAGACTCACATGAAGCAACCCGAGGTGATCAATCGAATCCAGGGTATTGGGATGGTCGTGGCCCAGCTGTTCCCGCCGAATCTCCAGTGCGTCTTCCTGGGGTGCCAGAGCTCGCTCGATCAAGCCCACCTCCCGCATGGTCTCGGCCGACGCCTGCAGCAGGCGGGCACGGATCACCGGCTGATCCATGAACTGTTCATTGATTGCGGTCAGGGTTCGGTCAAAAACATGCTGATCAAGCACTTCGAGCGCATAGCTGGTGAAATCGAGCTCTGCCAATTCACCTTCAAATTCCGAACTGCCGGCATCCATGATGCCGTCTTCGGATTGTTCATCATTCGAGACCAAGCGATGCATCTCGATCAGACGAGAACGCATTTCGAGCCCCATGAATTCGGCGTCTATGTCGACCAGGCGCTCCTCCTGGAAGGCAACCACCTGGGCGAGTTCCCGGGCGTGCTGTTCGGCCCGGTCACGCTCGAACACCGCTTCATGGCGAGCCTCCTCGGCTTCCAGGTACCACACCGAAGTAGTTACCAGGCCAATGCCCAGAACAAGCAGTGTGGCTGACAGGCCGGCGACCAGCACCGGATTGCGCCCCACGAACTTTCCAAACCGATTGAGGCGACCTGATGGCAGGGCTTCCAGGGGCTCATTTCCCTGGTAGCGGCGCAGATCGGCGATCAATTCCCTGACCGAACTGTAGCGTGCTTCCGGATCAACATTGCAGGCCTTCCGGATGATCGCGAACAGCTCCCCGCTGCGGGCCACGCGGCCCGCCGGTTTCCCACCTGCGCCGGCACGGGGCATCACCTGGCCGGTGAGAATCCAGTACAGCACCGCCCCCAATGACCAGACATCGGTCTGGATTGAC
>SLIZ01000050.1 GCA_007135395.1 Wenzhouxiangellaceae bacterium
CATCGCGCAGGACAACGCTGGTGTGGGTGTAGCCGGCGGGATTGAAGATGATCCAGTCGGTGCCCCGGTCCGGGGCGGAATGAATGGCCTGGACCAATCCGGACTCGGAATTCGACTGGAGGAAATCCAGCTCGACTTTCAGGGGTTCGGCCAGGCGCCTGAGGCCATCTTCAATGGCTTCCAGGGTCTGGTGGCCATAGATATCCGGCTCCCGACTGCCGAGAAGATTCAGGTTCGGACCATTGAGGACCAGCACCCGCACAGACAACTCCGTTCACTCATCAAGGCACGGGAGTTTGCCTCAAGTTGTGCTCAAAGTCCACACGATCAGGGAAGTTCGCAGCAGGTTCAAAGGAGAAGCCATACCTCGCCGAATGGAAAACGCGATCTGCGTCACATCCACTCGGCCAGCACGGCATCCAGTTCCTCGGCAGTCACCTCGCCCAGGTGCTGCCAGCGGATGATGCCTTCCTGGTCAACCAGAACGGTATACGGCAGAGCGCCGGCGGTGTTGCCCCAGCGACGCTGGGTGTCCATTACATCACCGGCACCGACCAGGATCGGGTAGGTAATTCCCAGTTCATCGACGAAATCCCGGACCGCCGGTACCTCGTCGATGGCGATCCCGACCAGGGCCAGGTCGCTACGGTCCTCGGCGGTTTCCTGGAGCAGCGGCATTTCCCGCCTGCACGGGGCACACCAGGTTGCCCAGAAATTGACCAGCAGAACCTGGCCGTCGAATTCCTCCACGGAGACCCATTCCCCTTCCAGATCCCCGTGGCGAAAGGACGGGCGTTGGTCGCCCACGGCGGCCGTATCGGCCCCGGTGCCCGGCTCCGGAGGCGCCGGGCGGGACAGCATGGATACCGTGATTCCGGTAACCAGGGCCGCTACGGCCACGGCGATGATGATGACAAGATTCCGGTTCATGATTCGGTCAATACCTGGTCGAGGTGGTTGGCAAACGGCTGAGGCCCCAGGAACCCGATCAGTCGCCGGGCCTCGAGTTCTTTCTCATCGACAAAAAACAGATAGGCCGGCGGACCGATCAGACCGAAACGCTCAAGCAGGGCCTGATGGTCGGAATTGTAATCGGTAACGTCGATTTTCAGGCTGGTAAATCCTTCAAGCCGGCTGGCAACTTCCGGATCCGGAAAGGTCCGACGCTCCATCCGCCGACAGTCTACACACCAGTCGGCATAGAAATCCACGAAAACCGGGCCAGGGGCAGCAGCCAGGGCGGCATCCAGCTCGGCGGTCGTTTGCACCGGCTGGAAGGCCACTTCCGGTGCACTGGTCCCTGCCCCGCCGGCCAGGCCGGAGAGCGGACGGGTCCAGTCCCGCCCGCCGGAGGCTGCACCGATGAACTGGATGATGCCAAGCACCAGCAGCATCACTCCCAGGGCCTGCCAGAGCTTCTGCCAGCCCGAGGCACCGGGCTCCAGCCGGGTCAGGGCGCCCAGGTAGACCCCGCAGGCAATGGCCAGGCCACCCCAGGCGAGCATGACAGCAGGCGGCGGGAGAATGCGCTCGAGCATCCAGATCGCAAGTGCCAGCAGGCCGACACCGAACACCGCCTTGATCGCGTTCATCCAGCCCCCGGCACGAGGCAGCATCTTGCCCGCCGAGGTACCCCAGATGACCAGGGGCACGCCCATGCCCATGGCCATGGCAAACAGGGCACCGCCGCCAAGGACCGCATCGCCGGTCTGGCCGATGTAGATCAACGCGCCCATAAGTGCCGGTGCCACACAGGGGCCCACGATCAGCGCCGACAATGCACCCATGATGGCCGCACCCATCAGGGTGCCGCTTTCCTGGCGGTTGGAAATCTGGCTCAGACGGGTCTGCCAGGAAGCCGGCAACTGCAGTTCGTAGAAACCGAACATGGCCAGGGACAGGACCACGAACAGGCCGGCAAATCCGATCAGCACCGCCGGATGCTGGAACAGGGCCTGGAGATTCTGCCCGAACATTCCGGCGATCACGCCGAAGGCGGTATAGACCAGGGCCATGGCCAGCACGTAGACCACTGACAGGCGGAAGGCCCGGGCGGTGGTAATCCGGTCTCCTTCCCCGGCTATGAGGCCCGACAGGATGGGAATCATGGGAAACACGCAGGGCGTGAAAGCCAGAAGGATGCCGGCGATGAAAAACAGGGCCATGGCCAGCAGCGGTGTGCCAGTCAGGGCCTGGGCCAGCCGGTCCTGTTCGCTTACCGGGACGTCAGGGGTCGCCGCCGTGCCGGCCGGCGCTGCTTCCTCGGCATCCGGGCGCACCGCCTCGTCTGCCGGCGGCAGTTCCACGTCCAGCGTCCGGTTCATTGGCGGATAGCAAATGCCGTCCTTCTTGCAGCCCTGGAAATCCGCCCGCAGTTCCACCGTCTGAGCCTCACCGGCCGGCCGGGACAGGCTCAAGGGGATTTCCACCTCGCCGAAATAGACCCGGGTCTGGCCGAAGAACTCATCTTCCATGTCCACGGCTTCGGGCAGGCTGACGTTCACGACACGGATGTCGGCATCGTCGATACCGAACTCGAACTGTTCCTTGTAGAGGTAATAGCCCTCGTGGGCCCGGAAGCGCACCAGGATGGTTCCCGGGTCCATGGCCAGGGCCTCGAAGATAAATGCCTCTTCGGGCGGCAGGGGGGTCTCGTCCACCGTCAGCGGGCCATCCCCGGATGCGCCCTGGCCCATTCCCCGAAGGGCCTGGGAGAGGCTGCCCCTGCCGGCGTCCGGGGCCGAATCGGCCGCCGGTTCAACCGGGCCGGATGAGGCCGGGTCTTCTCCGGGCAGGTCCAGTTCGGCTCCTGTCGGCTGGCTGACGGTAACCCGAACCTCCTGGCGGTGGGGCGGATAGCAAACCCCCAGGTCGGCACAGCCCTGGGAGCGCGTCTCGATGACAAGCTCCCCGTCGTCGGGAACGGACTCCACGGGCACCGGAATACTGATTCGGTCCCGGTAGGTCTCTGTCTCGCCGAAGAACTCGTCTACCGTGGGCTCGCCGGGCGGCAACTCCGCCTCGCCCAGGCTGGCACCCTCGGTGGGGGTGTCGAACCGGAACTGGTGGCGGTACATGTAGTAACCATCGGCGATGTCCCAGTGCACCTGGACCTGCCCGTTGTCCACGGTGGCCGATATGGCAAAGGCCTCATCGGCGGGCAGCAGGTCGTCTTCGGTGATCTGGGCGGCAAGCAGGGCCGGGACCAGCAAGAGGATCCCGGCCATGACCAGCCCAGAAAGGCGTCCCATGGCGCGGCCCGCCAGGCTGGTTCTCATTGATTCATCCATTCACGCATCCAATCCAGATAGGGTTTGTTGCCCTGGTCCACCGGCACGGCCAGGATCTCGGGCACCTCATAGGGATGGAGTTGCCCGAAGGCCTTTTCCAGGGCCTCCAGCCGGTCTTCGAGGGTCTTGATGGTCAGCGGGACTTCGGTTTCCTGGTCGATCCTGCCCTTCCAGGGAAAGCGCGATTCCACCGGTGCTCCAACTGAGACGCAAGCCGCCAGCCTTTGTTCCACCAGGGCGTCGGCCAGCTTTCTGGCCGAGTCCTCATCGGCACAGGTGGTATGGACCAGGTAGGCACGGGCAGTTTCCATGTGGGCTCCTTGTGTTCTCCGATTTGTTGCAGGTCAGTCTTTAATGAGTCAAAGGCCTTGAAATGCCACCCCCGAATCTCCATTTGCCGCTTCGGGTGCAGGCCTTTGTTTTCAAAGCGTCGAGCACATTGGCTAAAAGGTCGGCCGGAACAAACTTGCAGGTGACTTTGCAGGGTACAACCGGTCGCGGATCCTACTCAAATTTTGGTATGGGAGATTTTCAATGAAATTGCGTCCTTTGCATGATCGCGTGATCGTCAAGCGCACCGAAGAAGAACGGAAGACCCCCGGCGGCATCGTGATCCCGGACAGTGCCACGGAAAAGCCGATTCGCGGCGAAGTGCTCGCCATCGGCAACGGCAAGATCCTGGAAAACGGGGAAGTCCGGTCTCTGGATGTCAAGGTGGGGGACAAGGTCCTGTTTGGCAAGTACTCGGGCACCGAGGTCAAGGTCGAAGAAGATGAGCTCCTCGTAATGCGCGAGGACGACATCATGGCCGTGATCGACTGACCACCCGACCATCCGAATAAAGAATTCTAGAGGAAACAATCATGAGTGCTAAAGAAGTCCGTTTTTCTGAAGATGCCCGGAATCGAATGATGAAAGGTGTCAACACGCTGGCCAATGCGGTCCGCGTGACCCTCGGCCCCAAGGGCCGCAACGTGGTGCTCGAAAAGAGCTTCGGTTCCCCC
>SLIZ01000248.1 GCA_007135395.1 Wenzhouxiangellaceae bacterium
GACCCGACAAGCCGGAATGGCGATTTGTCACCGAGACCAGCAAGGACGGGCGCTGGCTGGTGGTCCAGGTGCGGGTAGGCACCGACCGGCGCCACCGGGTCTACCTGATGGACCTGGGCGACGGGCCGGAACCGGACCTGGACGGGGACATGATCAAGCTGGTCGACGAATTCGAGGCCGGCTTCCATTTCGCTGGAATAGCCGACGACCGGCTGGTCTTTCGCACCGATTCCGACGCCCCCCTGGGCCGGGTGGTTGCCATAGATCCGGACCAGCCGGACCCGGAAGACTGGAAAACCCTGATTGCCGAGCGCGACCATGCCCTGGTGGATGTCAAACCCTTCTCCGACGGGCTGGCGGCGGTCTACATGGAAGATGTCCAGTCGGCCCTGCGCCTGTTCGATGAATCGGGCAACGAGACCGGCCGGGTGGGGCTGCCCATGCCGGGCACGGTCCGGCAACTGAGCGCCAGCCCGGATTCCGATGAGATATTCTTTACCTTCGAGTCCTTCTTGTTTCCTCCCACCGTCTTTCGCTACCGTGCGGAGATGGACGGCCCGGAGATCTTTCATGAACCGGACCTGGACTTCGACCCGGATGCCTTCGAGACGCACCAGGTCTTCTACGAAAGCGCCGACGGCACGAAAATCCCCATGTTCCTCACCCATTCACCAGACCTGGAAAACGATGGCGATAATCCGGTGCTGCTGTTTGGCTACGGCGGATTCAATATCTCCATCCAGCCCTCCTTCAGCCCGGAAAACCTGGTCTGGCTGGAAAACGGGGGCGTGTTTGCCCTGGCCAATATCCGCGGGGGCGGGGAATACGGCCGGGACTGGCACCGGGCCGGTCAGCGGGAAAACCGCCAGGTCATCTACGATGACTTCATCGCCGGGGCCGAATACCTGGTCGAGCAGGAAATCACCCGTCCCGAACGCCTGGCCATCCACGGCCGCTCCAACGGCGGACTGATGGTGGGTGCGGTGATCAACCAGCGCCCGGAGCTGTTCGGCGCCGCCATCCCGGCGGTGGGCGTTATGGACATGCTGCGCTTTCACCGGTTTACCGTGGGCGCCGGCTGGATTCCGGAATTCGGCGACCCGGAAGACCCGGAGGACTTCGAATTCCTCCGGGCCTATTCGCCCCTGCACAACATCGAGCCCCGGGAATACCCGTCGGTGCTGGTCACCACCGCCGACCATGACGATCGGGTGGTCCCGGCCCACAGCTTCAAGTATGCCGCCGCCCTGCAGCGGGCCCAGCAAGCCGACCGGCCGGTGCTCATCCGCATCGAAACCCGGGCCGGCCACGGGGCCGGGGCACCGACCCGGGTCCAGATCGATCAGGCCACCGACCGGCTCACGTTCCTGCTCAACGAGATTGGAAATGAATGAACTCCTCACCGAATCGGGCCCCGCCCTGCTGGTATAATGGCCGGCTACGGGGCGGTCAGTCGCGAACTACCTGGCAATAGTTGAATCGAAGTCCTGGAGCCCCTCATTTCATCCGGCCGGATCAACCATGAATGACAACAAGAACAACAACCGGATCGAGCTGCGCGGCGTAACCGTCCAGTTGGGCGACCGGGTCGTTCTCGAGGGCATGGACCTGGCCGTTCCCGAGGGCAAGGTGACCGCGGTCATGGGGCCCAGCGGCTCCGGCAAGACCACGGTACTCAAGGCCATCACCGGCCAGGTACCGATCAGCGCGGGCGAGATCCGGGTCGGCGACGTTTTCGTCAACCAGCTTTCGGCCCGGAAGCTCAATGACATGCGCCGGAATATCGGCATGCTGCTGCAAAACGGGGCGCTTTTCACCGATCTTACGAGCTTCGACAATGTCGCCCTGCCCCTGCGTGAACACACCCGGCTGCCGGAGACCCTGATCCGCAAGGTGGTGCTGACCAAGCTCCACGCCGTCGGGCTTCGCGGTGCAGCCGAGTTGTACCCCAGGGAACTTTCCGGGGGCATGAACCGGCGCATTGCCCTGGCCCGCGCCCTGGCACTGGACCCGAACATCATGCTCTACGATGAACCCTTTACCGGGCTGGACCCGATTTCCATGGGGGCTGCGGTTCGCCTGATTCGCCAGATCAACGACGTACTGGGGATCACCTCGGTGGTGGTCACCCATGATGTCACCGAGGTGCCCCGCTTTGCCGATTACTGCTACATCATTTCCGACCGCAAGGTGGTCGCCCAGGGAACGCCTGCAGAGCTGGAAAACATCGACGACGGGGTCGTCCACCAGTTCATCCAGGGCCTGCCCGATGGACCGGTGCCCTTTCATTACCCGGCCCCGGATTACACCCGGGACCTGCTGGAGCGCCATTAAATGACCACCGGAAGCGTAACGGGGAAATTGTTCGTGGACCCGGTAAAGGAAATGGGACGGGCAGTCCTGTTCCTGTTTACCGCACTGTCACGGATGAGGTTCGGGAAAACCCAGTTTCTCGAGACCATGCGCCAGGTCTACTTCATGGGGGTGCGCTCGCTGGTCATCATCATGATTTCCGGCTTTTTCGTCGGCCTGGTACTGACCCTTCAGCTTTACGACACCCTCAGCCGCTTCGGCGCCACCGAGGCCCTGGGCACGGCCCTGGCCCTGTCCCTTTTCCGGGAGCTGGGCCCGGTCCTGACGGTCATATTGTTCGCTGGCCGTGCCGGAACATCCGTAACCGCCGAGATCGGCCTGATGAAGGCCACCGAGCAGCTCGATGCCCTGGACCTGATGGCCATCGATCCGATGGAGCGAATCGTCCAGCCCCGCCTGCTGGCCGGAATCCTGGCCGTACCGGCACTGGTGCTGGTTTTCAACGTAATGGCCCTGCTCGGCGGGGTCGTTTTCAGCGTGTTCATGATGGGCATCGACGGACCCAGTTTCTGGGGCAATATCCAGGCCACCGTGGCCCTGGGCCGGGACTTCATGGGCGGCATGTTCAAGGCCGCCGTTTTCGGCTTCCTGGCAAGCTGGCTGGCGGTCTACTTCGGATGGTCGTCGAAGCCCACCGGCGAGGGCGTGGCCCTGGCCACTACGCAGACAGTCATCACAACGGCAATTGCGGTGCTGCTAACCGACTTCATCCTTTCTGCCTTCATGCTTTAGCAATGCGAGTCAACCAGACATGAAATCTTCACACCAGATCGAATTCACTGCCGGATTGTTTCTGCTCCTTGGCATCGCCTGCCTGATCTTTCTTGCGGTCCAGGCCACCGACGGGGGCAGCGAAATTCGTGGGGGCAGCTACGAGCTTGTTGCCAGCTTCGGCAACGTGGGCGGGCTCCGGCCGCGGGCCAAGGTTTCCATGGCCGGGGTCACAGTCGGCCAGGTGGAGCGGATCGAGCTGGACCCGCAGACCCTGGACGCCCGGGTTACGATGAAGATCAGCGAGCGCTACGATGACATCCCGGACGACACATCAGCGGCCATCCTGACGTCCGGAATTCTCGGCGACCAGTACGTGGGCCTTGAGCCCGGCGGGTCACCCGAACCCATGCGCGACGGGGATCAGTTCCTGATCACCCAGTCCGCCGTGGTTCTCGAACAACTAATTGGCCGCTTCATGATGGGCGGCGGAGGAGATGAAGAATGAAGTACAAGACCCCGAAATGGATGATTCTGGCCGGTTGGACTGCGGCCATCGTGATGGCCCTTGGAATCAGCGCGCCGGTCAGCGCCGACGACGAACCGGTGAAACAGATCCGGTCAACCATCGACAAAGTCTATGAGCTTCTTGACGAAAACCGGGAAGTCTACGAAGAAGACCCGACCAAGCTCGAGGATGTGATCCGGGACGTACTGCTGCCCACTATCGACCACATCTATACCGCACGCCTGGTTCTTGGCCGTCAGGGCCGGGAACTGGAGCGGGAGCAGGTCGAGGCCTTCTCCGATGCCCTGGGTGATCTTCTGCTGACCCGTTACTCCGAGGGCCTGTTGTATTTCGAGACCCGCGACCAGGTGGAAGTACTGCCGCTTGCCGGAGAGAACACCGAGCGCATGACCCGGGTACGGACCCGGCTGCGGCTGGATTCCGGCTCACGGGTGCCCATTGACTATGTCATGCGCAAGACCGACGACAGCTGGAAGGTTTTCGACGTGGTCATCGAGGGCATTTCCTACGTGACCACCTTCCGTAACCAGATCGGCGACGAAATCCGCCAGGACGGGTTCGAGCGAGTGCTCGAGCGGATGCAGCGCGGTGAGCTGGAAATCGAGGTGGAAGAACACGGCGATGACTGAGCCGTTCTGCCCGGAAGGTGACCTGACTGCAGCGGAGGTGCCGGATATCTACCGCCGGAGCCTGGCGTGGAAGAAAAAATCCGGTCAGATCCCGGCCGAAGTGGACCTTTCCCAGGTCGGGCGATGCGATTCCAGTGCCCTGGCGCTGCTGCTGGAATGGGCCGGATGGGCCCGGGAAAAAGACCAGGCCATCCATTTTTCCAACCCACCGGCCAATCTGGTGACCATCGCCAGCCTGAGCGAGACCGGTCCGCTGCTCGGGTTCGAAGCCGAAACTGACAAAACGCCGTCCCCATGACCATGCCGGGTGCCCGACACGCCGCACTGCGATTTGCCTGTGCCCTGGTGGTGATGGTGCTGGTCGCCGGCTGCGCGACCACGATCGAGGCACCACCGCCGGAAGAACGCAGCCCGGAGGACCCCTGGGAGGGGTATAACCGGTCGATGCACGAGTTCAACAACCGGGTCGACCGGGCCGTTTTGCAGCCAGCCGCCCGAACCTACGTGAAAGTCACCCCGGACCCGGCCCAGCGCGGCATCAGCAATTTCTTTTCCAATCTCAGAATGCCGGTTGTGGCGCTCAATCAGCTCCTGCAGGGCAAGCCCCGGGAAGCCGGGGAGACCGCAGGCCGGTTCATGCTCAATTCCACCTGGGGTGCCGGCGGCCTGGCGGACCCTGCAAGCGGCGGCGACATGCCCCGGCACGAAGAGGATTTCGGCCAGACCCTGGCCGTGTGGGGCTGGGAGGACAGCCGGTATTTCGTGCTGCCGCTCATCGGACCTTCAACGGTTCGCGATTCGGTTGGCCGGGGCGCCGACAGCCTGGTCGATGCCCCAACCCGGCTGGCCCTGGAAGGCGGCGGCCTGGCCGCCTCCTACTCGCTTCTGGTGCTCAACGTCATCCAGACCCGGGCGGCCTTTCTGCCCCAGGAAGCCGCCCGGGAAGAACTCTACGACGATTACGCCTTTTTCCGGGACTCCTACCTCCAGCGCCGGCAGTTCCAGATCAGCGACGGGGAAGCCGAGCTTCCCGACTACGACAGTTTCCTGGACGACGAGGACTGGGACGACGACTGGGATTAGTGGCCCCGTGGCACCCGCCCTTCAGGGCAACTCCACCACCGGGCTTGTGCCCAGTCCGGGGCCATAGATCAGGGCGTTTTCCAGGACCCGGATGGCTCCTGTCTGGGCTGCGCGGAAAGCCGGCGGGTGGGCAAACAGGATGACCTGGCCACGGCCCACCGATTCCCTGGTCATCCAGGCACTGGAAGCAATTCGCTGGGCAGCTTCCGGCCACAACAGGCCGCTCATGCGCACCCTCAGTTCCTGACCTTCCGGAACCGGCGCCCAGCCGGCCAGGCCACCACCATTGTCAGCCTCCCGATAGACACCAACCCGCAGCGGTGCCTGGACATCATCGGTGGCCATCAGGATGGGCGAACGGGCAAACAGTACGGGAAGCTCTCCGTTGCTTCCGGCGGTCAGCCAGTGGTTCGTGTCGGCCCGGGCGGCCACAATTGCACCGGAGGGCATGAACCGGTCCTGCCAGTCGTCCCGGCGCTTTCGTTCAGCCGCCTCGGGCACTTTCTGGTCTTCGGCTTGCCAGGGGTATTCAACGGCCAGGGGCGCGGCGTGGCCCCAGGTATCCTCCTCATCAGGCACAGGCCGATCGCCGGCCAGCCACTCCCGGTAAATGCTGTCCTGGTAGGCCTCCAGGTCATCTTCGATGATCTCCGGCAAGAGAGCTGTGGACACAAAGCCGTCCTCGTCGGCGGCCAGAGCCCGGGCCGATGCTCCCACGGCTATCAACGTTCCCCCGGCTCGGACCCAGTCCTCCAGTTCACCGCTTACTGCCGACGGCAGCCCCCCGCCCCAGCGTTCGGGCAGGACCAGGGTGTTGTAGCGCCGCAGATCCATCCGGCCAAAACGGCTTTCATCCAGGTGGCTGTGGCGGACACCCAGGCGATGGTCGAGGACGAACCAGGTGCTTCCGAAATCAAGCATGTTGGTATTGCCCCGGCTCAACAGGGCAATCGTCGGCTTTTCAAGGACAACAAAATGGCGCCCGCCAAGGTCCGGCAGATCCCCCTCGGCCCGCCCGGTTGCGACTGTGAACAGCCCGATGCCCAGGTCGTCGGCTACCCGGGCCACGGTTTCCATCCAGCCGGAATCATCCCGGTTGTCATCCCGGGTAACGACCACAGACCCCCGGGGCAGGTCGTGGCCATTTAGCTGACTGTCCCTGTTGTTGGCCCGAACGGTCACCCCGTGCTCCATCAGCCGCCCGGCCAGGGCCGGAGCCCGGTCGTCGGCACCGCTGGCGGCAACGGCAATGGCATCATCGGCGGCCTCGAAGGCTGTAACCGGCCTTGGCTGGTCCGGATCCAGACGCTCCAGGCCCCGGGTCAGGTGCTCGGGTACGGTATAGGCCTCAAGACCGTACATCATGGTGATGTTCCAGGCCGTGGTGTCATACAAGGTGCTGCTGCCCTCCCGGTACAACCGTTCCCGCTCGGCTTTCAGGGCCTCGTCGGACAGTCGCGGGTCGAATTCGAACATGGCGGCCAGCAACAGGCACTCGGGCTGGCGGTTGGGCAGGACCAGGGCTCCTTCAGGGACTTCAAGGTCGCTGTGCTCAATGCCCAGTTGATCGGTGGCCCGGCCCAGGGTCAGGGTTTCGGTGGCCTCCCAGGCCTCGAAACCCTGGATGTGGATCAGGTCCCGGAGGACTTCCATTCGACCCCGGTTTTCGCCGGGGACAATGACGAAGCTGCGATCGGCATAGGGGCCTTCGGCAGAAGCCACCTGGCCCCGATCCTCGGCGAAGGCGGCCAGCATGTCGCCACGCCGGTCCTTCAGGGTCTCCAGGTTGGCCAGGGTGGCCAGGATCTGGTGATGGACGCTCTGGGCGTAGCTGATCAGCCCGGAGCGGCGCTGAACCCCGTCCTCTGCGATTCGGGCCTGTTCGTAGAGAATGCCCTGGGAACCCCGGAGGCTGGCCCAGGCATCGGTATAGCCGGGATACCAGTCCTCGTGCCATTCCCCGGAGTAGTAGGGATAGCCGTGCTGATCGAAGGCCCGGGCCATGTCATCGGCGAAGCGCTCACCCCATTCGTAGCGATAGGGCGGGAAATGGGGATTATGGGGCTCCCGGGCCGGCGAGAACAGATAGGTGTCCTGGGCCCCCATTTCATGGGCATCGACAAACAAAAGCGGACGCCAGTTGGCGATATGGGGCATGCGGCCCCGGGTTTCCGGGTGCTTGGCGTAGATCCAGTCCCGGTTGAGGTCGAACAGGTAATGATTGCCCCGACCATAGGGCCAGTAGCCGGAATGGACCAGGGACTGGTCGTCCACGTTGGGCTGGGTGCCCCGGGTCTGCTCGATGGCATTGATGAAGCGTGCCCGGCCGTCCGGGTTCATGTCCGGGTCGATGATGATGACAAGCTCGTCGAGCAGACTCCCGGTGTGCTCGCTCCGGTCGGCGGCGAAATGCCAGGCCAGGGCCAGGGCCGCATCGGCCCCGGAGCTTTCGTTGCCATGAATGCTGTAGGCCATCCAGGCGACTCCGGGCAATTCGTCGATCAAGCGCTGGCGCTCGGACTGACCGGTCTCCCGGGGGTCGGCAAGCCGGGCCATGCCATCCTGGATCTCGCCAATCCGTTCCAGGTTTTCCGGGCTGGATATGACCAGATAATGCAGCGGCCGGCCCTCGTGGGAGTCGGCGTAATGAATTTTTTCGATCCGGTCGCTTTCCCCGGCCCAGGCCTGGATGGCCGAGACAATGGCCGCCGGTGATGCCGCCTGCTGGCCAACCGGGAACCCGAGAAGCTCTTCCGGTGTGGGCAACTCCGGGTCGTGATCAGCCTCGGGGAACCAGGCCTTCGTGTATTCCAGCCCTTCAAGGGGCGATGGTGCCGGAGCAGGATAGGGGCTGGAAGCCGCCGCCGGCAGAACCAGCAGCGAGACTGCAAAAAACAGGGTCATTGTTTGAATTCTCACGGGCCAGGATTTCCTCAATTTGGTCGGGTGCATCGGCTCGTGGCCCGGCAAGTGCCGGACCAGGGAGCTCAGGGGCCGGTAATTATCACACAGCCGACCTCAAGGCCCCGGCAAGACCGGAATTGGCGTACCATCCATGCATGTCCGAAGGCCGCGATTCGACGATAGATGACCTGCAGACGCCCTACGCCGGGCTGACCCCGGATACGGTGCTCCATGCCATCGAATCCCTCGGGTTTGTCTGCGATGGTCGCCTGCTGGCGCTTAACAGTTACGAAAACCGGGTCTACCAGGTTGGCCTTGAAGATGCCGAGCCGCTGATCGCCAAGTTCTACCGGCCGGGGCGGTGGTCGGATGAAGCCATTGGCGAGGAACACCAGTTCAGCCGGGAACTGGCCGAGGCCGATATCCGGATGATTGCCCCCATGGTCCTGGAAGACCGGACCCTGCACGAGTTCGATGGCTACCGGTTTGCCCTGTTCCCCCGGCGCGGCGGGCATGCCCCGGAGCTTTGCGATGAAGGCGTGCTGCGCTACCTGGGCCGGGTCATGGGCCGGCTGCACGCGGTAGGCAGTGCCGGCCGGTTTGCCCACCGCCCTGCGCTTTCTCCGGAGACCGCCGGTCACCAGCCGGCCCGCTGGCTGCTGGAAAACCAGTGGATTCCGCCGGAACTGGAGCGTTCCTTCGAGACCCTGACCGGCCACCTGCTCGAAGCCGTCGACGAAGCCTGGGCGCGGGCC
The DNA here is from genome assembly GCA_007135395.1 of Wenzhouxiangellaceae bacterium. Lineage (GTDB taxonomy): Bacteria > Pseudomonadota > Gammaproteobacteria > Xanthomonadales > Wenzhouxiangellaceae > SLIZ01. The sequence goes on from SLIZ01000248.1 coordinate 8,985, forward strand.
GGGGAAATCCGGCAGTTGCGCCTGCATGGAGACTGCCACCCGGGGAACATCCTGTGGCGGGATGACCAGGCCCATTTCGTGGATCTGGACGACACCCTGACCGGCCCGGCAATCCAGGACCTGTGGATGTTTCTTTCCGGCGAGACTGCCGAGCAGAGCCAGCAAATCGGCTGGCTGGTGACCGAATACCGGCAGTTCAATCACTTCGACCCCCGGGAGCTGCACCTGGTCGAACCCCTGAGAACGCTCCGGATCATCCAGTTCAATGCCTGGCTGGCCCGGCGCTGGCACGACCCGGCCTTTCCCATCGCCTTCCCCTGGTTCGAGGAACGGCGCCACTGGGAGTCGGTCATCGGCCAGCTCCAGGAGCAGCTTTCCACCCTCCAGGAGCCTCCGCTGGTGCTGCCGGACTAAAGCCGGCGGACAAGCGACCAGGGGAGCCCACAAGCAGCTAAACTGTAGCCGCGCTTCTCCCCGACGGGAACTGGCAAATGCTTGGCTGGCTGACAAGACCCTTTCGTGACCGACGCAGGACCCGATTCCTGCCACCGGAGGCCGACTTCCAGGCCGCACTCGAGGTCATTCCCATCACCGGTGGACTGGACGCAGACCAGGTCAGTCGCCTTCGAACACTCAGCGCCACGATCCTGGCGGAAAAAACCTTCATGGGTGCCCACGGCCTGGAACCCCAGCCCAACCTGTGCCTGGAAATCGCCATCCAGGCGGCCCTGCCCGTCCTGGGCCTGGACGAGACCTGGTACGAGCAGTTCAGCACCTTCATCATCTACCCGGATGACTTTGTTTCCGATACCGAGGAGGTCGATGAGGCCGGTGTGGTTCACCGCAGCCGGGACATCCGCGCCGGAGAGGCCTGGCACCGGGGACCTGTGGTGTTGTCCCTGACCGGCATCCACGCCGCCGGCCAGGGCGAGGGTTACAACGTGATCATTCACGAGCTGGCTCACCAGATCGACCAGCTCGACGGCGAGGCCAATGGGCTGCCCCCGCTTCACCGGGGCATGGATGCAAACGACTGGTGCCGGGTCTCGGAGAGCGCGTTCAATGCCCTTCGGGAAACACTGGAATCCGGCCAGGACCCGCTGATCGACCCTTACGCGGCCGAATCCCCGGCGGAATTCTTTGCCGTATCCTGCGAATTCTTTTTCGAGCGGCCCGACCTCCTGTCAGAGGTTTTTCCGGAGGTCTACCGGCAACTGGCCAGGTTCTTTCGCCAGGACCCCCTGGAAAGAATGCTCAGCCTTGCTGAAGGCACTTGAATTCCCAGGAAACCTCACCGCTGCGCGCCCCGTCCCGATCGAAGCGCCGCTCGGTCATTCGCACCCTGGCCCCGAGGGCAAGTACGGTCGAGCAACGGGTCCCGTATTCGCCGGAAACAATGAATACCGGCGAGAGCATGCGCTCCCGTTCCAGGCCCATCCCCGTATCCGGCAGGCTGTCATCGGGCGCCGCCCGATCGTCCCGAAGCATCTGGAGAAGGCCCTGGTCCAGGGCCCGACCGGTCAGTCCGACATCCAGAATTCCGGCCATTGCCCTGCGGGCTCGCTCGACCTTGGGCCAGGGGGTGTTGAGCAGGTGATTGGACAGGCAATGAATGCCTGGTTCGAGTGCCCGGGGAGGCGGGGCGTGACTGCCGGCATACCAGAGGCCCTGCAGGTCCCCGACCAGCAGATTGAACGGGCCATAGTCCTCTCTGGAGCCGAAGACCTTCCGGCACCAGGCCTCCGGGTCCCGGTCATCCTTGAGAAAATCGGCCACCAGCGCACCCCGTGAGCGCTTGCCCGGCGGCGCATCGGGAATCCGGACGTTGGTCACCGCGGCAAACCGGCCGGACCGGGTCACACCCATCCAGCTTCCTGCAGCGGCCATGTCCCGACCGGCCAGAACATCCGGAGCCTCGTTCCACCAGTGGATGGGGCGGGCCGGGCGCTGGTGGAATTCATCCCGGTTGGCAGCCACGATAAGCGGGTTTTCGGCGTCCGGGTCAAAGGCAAAGGCGATCAGGCACAAGGGGTGATTTCTCCGTGGCCAACAGGCAAGGGTGACGGTCGCAGGCAGGTCACTACCCTACAATATCGACGCAGGCAAAGTGGATCGGGTGCCGTCCAATCCGGGATTTTCCATATTCCCGAATGTTACAATCGCACTTCAATCCGGGATTACATCATGTTCCCGACCGGGCATCGGCTTTTCCACGCGCAGGTAACGCTTAATGGCAACCGGCTATATTTCCCAGATTTTCGGCACGTCACCCGTTCGGCCGATACAGAAACACTGCAAGAAGGCATCGGAATGCGCGATGCAGCTCATCCCGTTTTTCGAACATGTGGTCGCCGAGGACTGGGAAAAGTGCACTGAAGTACGCCAGGACATCATCCGGCTGGAAAACGAGGCCGATGTGATGAAACGGGATCTGAGGCTGAACCTGCCCAAGAGCCTTTTCATGCCCGTCAGCCGCTCTGATGTGCTGGAACTTCTGTCCATGCAGGACCGGGTGGCCAACAAGGCCAAGGATATTTCCGGGCTGGTGATCGGCCGCCGGATGACGCTGCCCGGCCCCCTGGCCGAGCCCTACCAGGCATTCCTGAAGCGCAGCCTTGATGCAGTAAGGCAGGCCCGCAAGACCGTCGATGAGCTTGACGAGCTTTTCGTCAGCGGATTCAAGGGGCGGGAGGTTGAACTGGTCATCGAGATGACCCAGAAGCTCTCCAATATCGAGCACGATGCCGACGAAATGCAGATCGATGTCAGGGCCCTGCTATTCAAACTGGAAAAGGACCTGCCTCCGGTCGACACCATGTTCCTGTACAAGATCATCGACTGGACCGGCGACCTGGGAGACCTGGCGCAAAGGGTTGGAAGTCGCCTGCACCTGGTCATAGCACGCTAGAAACTCGCCAAAGCTCGGGGAAACTTGATTTGATTTCCAGCAAAAAGCCGAATCCGGACACGGCTTTAAAGGGGACTGGCCGGTAATGGATCAGGCAACCATCTATATTATCCTGGCTGCCGCCTTTGGCCTGTTCATGGCCTGGGGCATCGGTGCCAACGATGTGGCCAATGCCATGGCCCCTTCCGTTGGGTCCAAGGCCATTACCATCCGCCAGGCCATCGTGATTGCCGCGATTTTCGAATTTGCCGGTGCCATCCTGGCCGGCGGCGGAGTCACCTCGACCATCCGTACCGGGATCGTGGATGCCTCGCTGATTTCAGGAGAACCGGAGCTGCTGGTCTACGGGATGCTGGCGGCCCTGCTGGCCGCCGCCGTCTGGCTGATGGTTGCCTCCCGGTTCGGCTGGCCGGTTTCCACGACCCACTCCATTGTCGGGGCAGTTGTCGGATTTGCCGCTGTCGGCATTGGCATGTCTGCCGTCCACTGGCCCCAGGTGGGCCGGATTGCCCTTAGCTGGATCGTCAGCCCCGTGCTCGCCGGCACTATCGCCCTGTTGCTGTTTCTCAGCGTCCAGCGGCTGATTCTGATGCGCGACTATCCGCTCAAGTATGCCCGGCGATACTGTCCGATCTACATCTTCCTGGCCGGGTTCTTCATGACCCTGATCACCCTGTTCAAGGGAATCGAACATATCGGGGTGAACCTGGGAGCCGGTTTCAGCTACCTGCTGGCTGCCGGAATCGGCCTGATCATCGCGCTTGTCGGTGCCTGGTTCATCTATCGGATTCCGCTGGAACCCCAGAAGAAAAAGGACCTGCACTACGACGTGGTCGAGCGGGTCTTCGGGGTGCTCATGGTGGTAACCGCCTGCTGCATGGCCTTTGCCCATGGCTCCAACGACGTGGCCAACGCGGTGGGACCTCTGGCTGCAGTGGTGGCAGTTGCCACCAGCGGCGAGGTGGCCCACGAGGCCCCGGTCCCGGTCTGGGTGCTGGTGCTGGGCGGTCTGGGAATCGTTTTCGGGCTGGCCACCTACGGTCACCGGGTCATCGCCACCGTGGGCACGAAGATCACCTTTTTGACACCCAGCCGGGGATTTGCCGCCGGCCTGGCCGCCGCCGCCACCATCGTGATGGCCTCGGGCACCGGCCTGCCGATCTCCACGACCCATACGCTGGTCGGCGCTGTTCTGGGAGTCGGACTGGTGCGGGGAATCGCGGCGATCAACCTGCGGGTCGTGGGCACGATCTTCCTGTCCTGGATTGTCACGGTTCCAGCGGGTGCCATCCTGGCGATCATCTTCTTTTTCGCCCTGCGCTTCCTGCTGGGCTGACCGGCCTACTTGAAGTGGTTCGAGCCGGTACAATGCCGGCTGGAAAAACATCGGTTGCAAGACCATGGGCAATCGCCTATCAAAGATTTACACACGAACCGGCGATGACGGTACGACCGGGCTTGGCGACGGTTCCCGGACACAGAAAGACAGCCTGCGGGTGGAAGCCTTCGGGACGGTCGATGAGCTCAATTCCTGTGTCGGGTTGATCGTCACTCACCTGGAGGAATCGGATCTGCGGGAAGCCCTGCTGGATATCCAGCACGACCTGTTCGACCTGGGTGGCGAGCTGTGCATTCCGGGCATGGAGATGATCCGGGGCCGGCACACCGAGCGGCTGGAAAGGGAGCTGGATCGCCTCAACGCGGATTTGCCCGCGCTTAAGGATTTCATTCTCCCCGGCGGCAATGCAGTAGCCGCCCACGCCCACCTGGCCCGCACCGTTTGCCGGCGAGCCGAAAGACGGGTCATCAGCCTGGCTCGCCAGGAGCCGGTCAATGAACCCTGCATTCATTACCTGAACCGGCTGTCGGATTTTCTCTTTGTGGTCGCCAGGAGCCTGGCCCGGGCCAGTGGTGCCGGTGAGATTCTCTGGGAACACGAGCGCAAGCGATGAGCCTGCTGGTCATCCACCATCCCGACTGTGCCGGGCACGATCCGTCCCCGGGCCACCCGGAGGCACCCGCCCGGATCGAGGCGGCCATGGCCGGGCTCCGGGATTTGCCCGGGTGCACGATCCGCCAGGCCCGGGAAGTCAGCGAAAGGGAAATCCTGCGCATCCACCCGACCGACTACTGGCAACGCATCCAGGCCAGCGAACCCGATGCCGGCCAGCCGTCGGTGGCCCTGGACCCGGACACCCGGATCGGGGCGGGCAGCCTGCGGGCCATCCGGCTGTCCGCCGGGGCCGCCTGCCAGGGCGTGGAAGCACTGCTCGGCGGCCAGGCTCGACGGGTCCTGTGCATCACCCGTCCCCCGGGCCACCACGCCGAGGCGAACCGGTCCATGGGCTTTTGCGTGCTCAACAACGTGGCCCTGGCCGCTGCCGGCGCCCTGGAAGACCCGGCCATCGAACGGGTGGCCATCGTGGATTTCGATGTCCATCACGGCAACGGCACCCAGGCCATTTTCGAACACGACCCCCGGGTGATCTTCGTCTCGAGCCACCAGTCGCCCCTGTACCCGGGCACCGGGGCGGCCGATGAGCACGGGGTGGGCAACATCTTCAATGCCGAGCTGGCGCCCGGTTCCGGCTCGGCGGCCTTCCGGGCTGCCTGGGAGCAAAATCTGCTTGTCCGGCTCGATGAGGCCCGCCCGGATCTGGTCCTGGTCTCGGCCGGTTTCGACGCCCACCGGCTCGATCCCCTGGCCCAGCTCGAGCTGGAAACCGAAGATTACGCCTGGATCGGCCGGCGCCTGGCCGAACTGGCCAGCCGCCATGCCGGCGGACGATTGCTGGCCGTGCTGGAAGGCGGCTACAGCCTGCAGGCACTGGCGGAAAGCTGCAAGGCCTTTGCCGCGGCGGTTGATGGGGAGGGGTGTTAGTTCGTTTGGTTCTTTGGTTCGTTGGTTCTTTGGTTCGTTGCCCCGGCAAGCATCTTTGCACGGGGAACCTTTGTGCTGCTGACCGCCTGTCAGCCTCGCGCTTTCCTGCCTTGAACACCACCACGACCAACCAGCGAAGGTACGAAACAAAAAAGCCGCCTGTGAGGCGGCTTTTTCGATCTGGAGCGGGCGAACGGAATCGAACCGTCATCACGAGCTTGGGAAGCTCGGGTAATAACCATTATACGACGCCCGCTTAGTTGAGCGGCTGGATCCCGGATGGTAGCCAGCCAGCCCGGTTCCCGCAAGCGCCAAGAACGGTCAGCGCACGATGAAGATCGAGCAGTCGATCTTGCGGGCCAGATCGGAGGCGTTGGAGCTGATCAGGTGCAGGCGGTCGGAGACGCCCGGGATATGGGAAGCCATGACCACCAGGTCAGCACCGATATCCTTCTGGGCCTGAACGAGCTTGTCGTCGAGCTCGATGGTCACGTCGGTACTGTGCATGGTCTTGCTCGAGGTGGAAATCCCGCGGGACTCGCCCTGTTCCCTGGCAAAAGCCTCCAGGTTGCTTTCCAGTTCCTCCGGGGACCGGGCAGCACGGTTCGGTACCCGACCGGCCACGGTTACATAATGAACGGTGGCACCGTGCAGCTTGGCCAGGTCAGCGGCCAGATCCAGGGTCTTTTCCAGTTTTTCGATGTATTTGAGGTCCACCGGGACCATGATCTTCTGGTACATGCCTTTCTCCAGGTTCGGATTGCCCACCAGCCAGCGCTGGC
>SLIZ01000206.1 GCA_007135395.1 Wenzhouxiangellaceae bacterium
CCCTGGCAGTCCATCACCCGGACCGCAACCGGGGGTTCCATCACCTGGCCGACCAGGGTATTGGAAGGCTGGGCGATATAATCGACCTGAACCGGTGTACCGGAGCCTTCGCAGACGATGAACGAATCGCTGATGCCATCCCTTACCAGGGATTGTCTGGTCAGGGTCACTTCCACCGCGGACCAGCTCATGACCGCGTTGGATACGGCCAGGTCATGGGTGAACGTGAATTCCCAGTTTCCTTCATCCAGTGCCCCGGCCGAAAAAACATCCGGATGGGTGCTCACATAGGTTCCCGGCTCCGATGAACCGGGGCCAAAGAAGTCCCATTGCACATCACCGGGCTTGTCGAACCCGCCCACGGAAAAGGTTGCCCCGTCAGGGCCGGTTACTTCCATTTTCAGATCCGATGCCCAGGTACCATCGACCCCTATACCGCTGACGGTGCCGATAAAGTCCAGACCGGCCACCCGGGAATCAACCACTCCGTCAACACTGGCATTCCGATCTACCGACTCCCCGGCTGCCAGACTGAAATTGCTGATCAGGAGCACTTCGGAGTCAATCACAATCCGGGCTTCGATGGCATAGTCATTACCCTCGGCATCAATGCTCAGACCGGGAAAAAGCTGCTGGCCGTCCTCGTCAAGCTCCCGGCTGGTGATGCCCTCGAGTTGCCCACCAAACGGATTGTCGGCCAGGCTCAGTTCAACCGTGGAGCCTTCCAGGTAGTCAACAGTGTGTTCCACCCCGTCATCATCAATATAGCGGGCCTGGACCCGAACCGAGAACGACTCGTCGGGCTCAGCGATTGCCGGCGGCTGGTCGACAAAGTCCAGCCGCAACTGCTCAGGCGCGGGAATGCCCGTTCCCTGCAGCGCAATACTTCCCGATTCCTGGTCGGTGTCGACCTCAAGCGAAGCATGGTGCAGGCCAAGTTCCTGGGGCTCGTACCGGATCTGGATCCCGCATTCCTCCCCGCCATCGAGCTCGATACCGATCTCGCAGGCCGTTCCAGCGGAACCGGGATCAACAATGGCAAATTCTCCCGGGGTGTCACCGCCAATGGCCAGCGAAGTCAATTCCAGCACTGCACCCGGGTCACCATCGTTGCGAATCGTCATCTTACTGTCTGCAAATTCTCCAAGTCGCAGGCTACCGAAAACAAAGCTTTCCGGCTGCAGATCCAGGACCGCATCAATGCTGTTTCCCGAAACCGGAACCGTGATCTGGGAAAACTCCGGGTCATTGGAGGGTATGAAAAGCTCCGCCTCCGAAGGCCCACGTTCGTCGGGACTGAATTCGATGACGATGGCACAATTGCCACCCGGCGAGATGGAATTGCCGGAGCAAGAACTGATCAGCACGAACTCTTCGTCCCCCGTGAGGGTTACGGTGCCAAGCTCCAGGGCCGCATCACCGTTGTTGGATACAATCACCAACTCTGTTTCGGATTCGCCGCTGAAGACATCTCCGAAGTCCAACTCTTCCGGGTCCACATCGATCTCCGGCTGCTCGGACCCTGCCGGTTTGCTGTCGATGCCAAAGCCTTCAGACGCGAATTGCAGGACTGGCGTCGATTCCGAACCGGCCGGAACCGGACCGGTGTCGAGGTCCTCCGCATTTACCTGGAAAGTGGCTATGAGGAAACCTGAATAAACAAAAGCCTGGATTAAATGCCTTTTCATTAAGTTTTGCTCGGTTATGTCGGCAACAACTGGAAGCGGGCGGCTTCCAAAGCGCTTTAAATTCAGTGAGTTACCTTCACGGAATCCCTGGATTTGTCCCCTGACCCAAGGGGCGTATTTCACCACCTCAGGCTGGAGTTGGCAAGCCCGAACATGCCCGGGACAAAGCCGTTCCATCAGTCGCGTATCGAGGCTGGCAGAAAATGAAAAAGCGCCCGGACATTCCATCCGGGCGCAAATTCAACTCGAGAGTTCAACCAGCTTCCTGAATAGCAAGCCCGGCAACTGGAATTGGTTAGTTTTCAATCACCAGAGTATCGGTATTTCCCAGCGGCGCGTTCTGCAGCAGGCCAACAGCAGTGGCCCCGGCGTGCAATTTGTGGGGACCAGGTTGACCGGCATCGTCCCACCTCACATGGAACATCACCCGCGCCGATGAAGGGATTGCCATCGTCTTGATCCGGAGTTCGGAATCCGACCAGTCATTCTTTGCCGAACTGCAGGGATGGTCGTCGCTCTGGGGTTCACTGGCCACGAACTCACAGCGCCACTGGCGACCGCCAAGTCCCGTACCATTCAGGGTCTCCTGGAAGGCAACTTCTGCATCCGGCCCCTGGTTGAACACGAAGATCGAGTACTCCACCTCGCCATCGGTCCGGGCAAGCGTGCTTGAAGGTACAAACTCATCGGAATCCGGATCCATCGTGCCGTAAAAGACCTGAAGACTTCCGGTGGGCTTTTCATCGACCTGGAAGCGACTGACAAAAATCAGGTCCGGGCTGGCTCCCAGGAGAGCAAATATCAGTTCGCTGTCGACTTCCGTCTTGGCAAAACAGCTCAGGTTCCCGCCCGTATCGATCGTGATCTCTCGAGCCGATGGCCGGTAGGCAAAGGAAGCGATGTCGACCGCTTCGCTGACCAGGGTGTTTCCTACCAGATCCTTTGCGGAAACCGAGTAGGAGAACTGGTCGCCCTGAGTCTCCTTGTTGCTGAAGTCGAAGCAGAAAAAGGGATCGATCGAGGTAAACGAGACTTCACCGGCACCCATGTTGTAAACCACACCATCGGCATCCAGGGTGATCGGCGCGCTGTTGTCGATTTTGAGTTTGAGTGAATCGCCCGCCTGGCCAAGGGACACCAGGGCAAAACAACCGATTCCGGCAACCAGAGCAATGCGAAAGGCACCACGAAGGGATATATTCAAGGTCATGACCTGACTGGGTTATGGAACAAGGGTTCTACGGCGAGAAAGTATAATCGGTCTGTTTTCGGGTTACTACCATTTTTTTTTGGATTCAAATCTCTGAAAAGCCAACTGTTTCCCGGGTTCGTCACGAAAGGGTGACGGTCTTTTGCAATGCTGGCGAATGCAAGACGGTCCGGGCCGCACGGCCCGACGGGATTTGTCCCGGCGCAAAATCAACCTGCTGAAACGAGATTCCGGACCTGTTGCCAGGCCCGTTCCAGCCTTTTTTCAGAGACCTTGCCCCGCGTGCCGAGTTCCTGGGCGAATATCTGGACCCGGAACTCCTCCACCAGCCAGCGAAAAACATCCAGTTCCTCGCTGTACCAGCCTTCTTCAGACAGATGCTCCAGGTAGCACCGCCACCAGGGGGCAATCATGGCCAGACGTGCCTCGTCACGGCCCGGGTCCTCGGCCAGGCGCTCCATGCGAATTTCCAGGGCCCTGAGGTAGCGCGGGTATTCGGTCAGCCGATCGGGACGCACATCCTGGACGAAACCGTCGTAGACCAGGTCATCGAGCTGCTCACGCATGTCCCGGGCAGCTTCGGAATGAGAATCGGCCAGTTCATCAACCTTTCGCGACAGGGCCCGCCATTGGTGGATTATTTCAACCACGATCCCTGCAAGAGACTGGTAGCGCTCCACGATTGTCGCCCTTACATTGCCTGCGAGCCGATCGAAGGCCTTGCCATCGCGCACCGACCAGGCTTCGTCCAGAAATCCTGACAGTACTGCACTCCTGAGCTGTTCGGCCAGGGTATTGCAATCACCAAGCACCGACCAGGCCAGGCAATCCCGGCTGGAAAGACCGGAGTTTCGGACCAGGTAGCGAAACTTTTCGGCCAGGGACCGGCGCAACAGAACCGCCAGCCCGTCCTGGTGAGCGGCCATGGCTTCTGCCGGATCGTCGAAGAGCCGCACTCCGGCCGTTTCACCCTCCGCCACCAGTCCCGGCCAGGCCCGATGACCCCCGGCCCGCGTGGTTTCGGGCAGATCGATCCCGGGGAAGCCGGTCAGGCCGCTGGCCTGAAAAGGGGTTTCCTGGCGCTCCATGAACGCCTTTCTGGCCTGCCCGCCCAGGCGGGACCTGAGTTCGTCCAGGTCCCGCCCCCTCGCCCGCACCCGGCCGGATTCAGTGACCCGGATATTCATTTGCAGGTGGGCGGGTAACACCCCGGGGTCGAAATCCTCCGGACCGATTTCCATGCCGCTCATTCGCTGCAGGTTTCGGGCCAGAAATCCCACCAGCGATTCACCGGCTGGATCCTCCCCGGAATCCAGTGCCTCCCGACAGGCCCGGGCGTAATCCGACGCCGGCACCAGGCCCCGGCGAATGGACTTGGGCAGGGTGCCGATCAGCGCCGAGATCTTTTCTTCCAGCAACCCGGGCACCAGCCATTCCAGTTGATGGGAATCCAGGCGGTTGAGCAGGTGCAGGGGGCAAACCAGGCTGACCCCGTCCTCCGGGTCTTCCGGATCGAAAATGTATTCCAGTCGAAAGCGCTCACCACCCGATTCCAGGTGGTCGGGGAACCGATCACCTTCAGCCTCCCGGGCATCCTCACGCAGCAGGGTCGCCCGGTCATAAAGAAGGCGATTGCGCGCTTCCGCCTCGAGGCTTTCGTACCAGCGACCAAACGCTTTGGTTGTAAAGATCCCATCGGGCAGAATGCGGTCGAAAAACCCCTCGAGGCGGGATTCGTCGACCAGCACGTCGCGCCGCCGTCGCTTGTTTTCGGATTCTGCAAGTTCCTCGGCAAGTTCCCGGTTGCGACGGACAAAACCGGCCTTCAAGTCCATCTCGCCACGCACCAGGGCATGGCGGATGAACAGCTCCCGGGCGGTTTCCGGATCCCGGGGACCGTAATGGATTCGACGATTTTCGGCCAGCACCAGGCCAAACAGGCTGACCTGCTCGAACCCCATGACCCGACCCGACCGGGCATCCCAATGGGGGTCGAAATGGCGCCGTCGAATCAGGTGGCTGGCCTGCTGTTCCAGCCAGGCCGGCTTGACCGGGGCCACGGTGCGGGCATAGGGCCGGGCGGTTTCGACCAGTTCGCCGGCCATGATCCAGCCCGGCCGGCGCCGGGCCAGTACCGAACCGGGAAAGATGCGGAACACATGCCCCCGGGCGCCCCGGTACTCGCCATTTTCCTCGTGGCGGCCGACCAGGGCCAACAGTCCGGCCAGCAGGGACCGGTGTATGGCCTCGGCATCGGCCGGATCGGCATTCACGCCCGGCTTTTCCTCCCGCATCATCTGTCCCAGTTGCCCGTGCAGATCCCGCCACTCCCGTAATCGCCCCGGTGCCAGAAAATGCTTCCTGGCCTGCTTTTCCGCCTGGTTGCGGGAGTTCCGGGCCAGGGTCTTGTTCCACCAGCGCCACAGCTTGAGCATGGACAAAAAATCCGAGGTTTCATCAACAAAAGCGCCGTGGGCCTGGTCGGCGGCTTGTTGCTGGTCCGGTGGGCGTTCCCGGGGGTCGGGAATGCTCAGCGCTGCCACCAGCACCTGTACTTCGGCCAGGGCACCTCTGGCGGCCGCCTCGATCAGCATGCGACCAAAGCGCACATCCACCGGCAGGCGGGCGAGCTGCCGGCCCTGCCCGGTCAGCTTGCGATCCTCATCCACCGCGCCAAGCTCGAACAGGGTCTGCCAGGCTTCGTTGAACAGCTTCTTCCTGGGTGGATCAACGAAGGGAAAGTCCTCCGGGTCGCCCAGCTTGAGGCTCAGCAGGTTCAACACGGTGGCGGCAAGCGGGGTTCTGAGAATTTCCGGGTCGGTGAATTCCGGCCTGGAGGCGTAGTCGTCTTCGGAGTACAGACGAACACAGATGCCCGGCGCCACCCGGCCGCAACGCCCCGCCCGCTGATCCGCACTGGCCCGGGAAACCGGCTCCACGGGCAGGCGCAGTACCTTGGAATGGGTCGCGTAACGGGATATCCGGGCAAGGCCGGAGTCGATGACAAACCGGATACCCGGAACCGTCAGGGAAGTCTCGGCCACATTGGTCGCCAGCACGATCCTCCGGCCGGCGCCGGGGCGGAAGATCCGGTCCTGGGCACCGGCTGGCAGCCGGGCGTACAGGGGCAGGATCTCGGTGTGAGGCAGGTTGCGCTTTCGAAGGTAGCGAGCAGCGGAAAAGATATCCTTTTCCCCGGGAAGGAAGACCAGAATGTCTCCCCGGGGGTCCTGTCGGGACACTTTTCCCACAGCCCGGTCAATTCCCCGGTTGATATCCTCGCCCTCGTCGAGGGGCTGGTAGACCATCTCTACCGGGTAACCCCGGCCGGAGACCTGGATGACCGGCGCATCGGCAAAGTGCCGGGAGAATTTCTCCGTATCGATGGTCGCCGAGGTAATGATGACTCGCAGGTCCGGGCGCCTGGGCAACAGATTTTTCAGGTACCCGAGCAAGAAATCGATATTCAGGCTGCGTTCGTGGGCCTCGTCGATGATCAGGGTGTCGTAGCGGTTGAGATACCGGTCCCGATGAATCTCGGCCAGCAGAATCCCGTCGGTCATGAACTTCACGAAACTGTCCGGCGAAAGGCGCTCCCGAAAGCGCACCTGGTAACCCACAATCTCCCCCGGTTGACTGTCCAGCTCTTCGGCCACCCGGTTGGCCACGCTGCGCGCGGCGATGCGCCGGGGCTGGGTGCACCCGATCAGCCCCCGCACCCCCCGACCGGCGGCCAGACAGAGTTTCGGAATCTGGGTGGATTTGCCCGAGCCGGTCTCCCCGGCTATGACTACCACCTGACCGGTGCCAATGGCCTCGATGATTTCTTCACGCAGCGCGGTGATGGGCAGGCCCGGATCCCAGGCAGGGGACGGCAGGCGCCGCCTGCGGGAGGCCACCGTAGCCATGGAGGCTTCCAGTCGCTGCCGGTATCGTTTGTCCTGCCTACCGGCCCGCCGGCGAAGCCAGTGAAGGTCCTTTTGCAGTACCGAGGCGGGATCCAGGGGGGAGGGCTTGCTGCTCATGGGGATGGAATTTTCGCAGAAAAGATCAGGCCGGGTGGCATTACCTGCTCCCGGGCCCGGCCGAAACGGTCACCTGTCATCCTTTTTCATCCCCCATATACTTGGAAATGCAAAAGTGGATACTTTTCGGATTTCAGGGATGGCCCGTTCATGACCGGCAAGCACTTTCTCTACTTCGCCTACGGCTCGAACATGCTTACATCCCGGTTGAAGGCCGAAGATCGGGCGCCGTCTGCCCGGCCACTGGCTACCGGGTACCTGCCGGGCCGGACCCTTGATTTTTCCAAGGCCGGCGCCGACCGTTCCGGCAAGTGCGATATTCCCGAGTCCTGTGATTCCGAATGCCGGGTGTACGGCATCGTCTACGAGGTCCATCAGCGCCACCGGAAAGCCCTCGACCGGGTCGAGGAACTGGGTTGGGGGTACCGGGAAGAGACCGTGTCCATCCAGACTTCCTCGGAGGTCATCGACGCACTCACCTACATCGCGATTCGCAGAAAACCGGGAATTCTCCCCTTCCACTGGTACAAGTCCATCACCATTGCCGGCGCGCTGGAGCACGGGCTTCCCGGGGAATATATCGACAAGATAAGGGCTTTCGAATCCATGACCGACCCGGACCCGGAACGCAATGCGCTCCACAAAAAGCTCCTCGGCCACAATTTCGCCACATTTGATCACTGAATTGCCCCGGACCCGACCCGGGCCCGCCCTCCCCTTGCATTGAAATGGTTGCGAACCGAAACGGCATCACCCCCGATGCCGGACCGGCAATCATCACCAGGACACAAGGAGAACGGCGTGGACACCATTCATTCCCGAATAAACATCCAGTGCAAAGCCCTTCCAGGCATTGTCGCACTGGTATTGGCCAGCCTGTTCAATCCGGTGTGGGCGACAGCCGATGCCGACCGAGTGGCCGTGATGTGGCTTGAAAACGGCGAGCAGGACCACCGCACTCACGCCCTTCTGCTTGAAACCGACGTGGATATCGAAGTGCACGGACTGCTGGCGCGAAGCGAAGTCCGGCAGCGGTTTTTCAACGACACCGCCGACTGGGCGCAAGGGCGATATGTGTTTCCCCTTCCCGATGGCGCGGCCGTCGACAGGCTGAATATCCGGATCGGCAGTCGGCTGATCGAAGGAGAAATCCAGGAACGCCAGCAGGCGGCCAAGACTTACCGGGCTGCCCGGGATTCTGGTCGCCGCGCGGGCCTGGTGGAACAGGAGCGCCCCAACCTGTTTTCTACCACCGTGGCTAACATCCCGCCGGGGGAGGAGGTGGAGATCCGGATCGGCTTCGACCAGCCGGTGGACTTTTCCAGCAACCGCTTCTCCTTGCGTTTTCCCTCGGGCCTGGCACCCCGGTTCATTCCCGGCACCCCGCTGGCAGACGGTCCGGAGTCCGGCGACGGGTGGTCGCCGGATACCGACCGGGTACCCGATGCATCGCGCATCACCCCGCCGGTCCAGCACCCCGATGCACCCCCGCTCAACCCGCTGCGGCTGGCAGTGAACATCGATCCGGGTCTGGCACTGTCCGGTGTGGAAAGCAGCCATCATGATGTCCGGGTCGAGCAATCCGGCCGGACCTGGCAGGTGGAGCTGGCCGACGGACTGACCGAGTCCGACCGGGACTTCGAACTGGTCTGGCACCCGGCCCACGTCGACCAGGCCCGAACGGCGGTTTTCACCGAGCAGGTCGAAGGACGCGAATACGCCCTGGTCATGATGGTCCCGCCGGCCGAATTCCGGGCCGAGGACACCCCCCGGGAGGTCATCCTGATCATCGACACCTCCGGTTCCATGCGGGGCGATCCCATGCACCAGGCGCGCCAGTCCCTGCTGTATTCCCTGGACAGCCTGGGGCCGGGAGACTCATTCAACGTCATCGAATTCAACCACATCACCCGCAGCCTGTTCGATCAGCCGGTCCCGGCCGACGACCGGCGGCTGGCCGAGGCCCGGCGCTTTGTCGACAACCTCAGGGCCGGCGGCGGAACCGTCATGGGCCCGTCCCTGGAAAAGGCCATGACCGGTGATCCGGCACCCGGTCACTTGCGCCAGATCGTGTTCATCACCGATGGCATCATCGGCAACGAGGCCGAGGTCCTGGGCCAGATCCGGCAGGATATCGGCCAGGCCCGTTTGTTCAATGTTGGCATCGGACACGGGGTCAACAGCGACTTCCTGCGCCGCGGAGCCCGTCACGGACGGGGAAGTTACACCCTGATCGCCGAGACCGACCAGATCGAAGCACGAATGGCGGAGTTGGTCTCCCGCCTTGAAAACCCGGTCATCCATGACCTGGAACTGGCCTGGCCCGGCCCGGCCGAGACCTACCCCAGCCCCCTGCCCGACCTGTATACCGGAGAAACCGTAAGCGCTGTAGCCCGGCTTGACCAGGCCGGCGGCCGGCTGGAAGTCCGGGGAGCGAGCAATGGCCGGCCCTGGAGCCGGATGGTTTCCCTGGAACAGGCTGAACCGGCCCGAGGGGTGGCCGCCCACTGGGCACGACAGAAGATCGAATCGATCAGCGACCAGAATCTTGACAGAGCCGATGAACAGTACAGAAGGAGGGAAATCACCGAAACGGCCCTGAAATACGGACTGCTCAGCGCTCACACCAGCCTCGTGGCAGTCGACCGAACCCCGGCACGCAGCCAGACCGATGCACTCAAGGCCCATTCCGTACCCCAGAACCTGCCCCGGGGCCGGGAACTGGAGGGTTTCTTTGGTCAACCGGCAACCCGGCAGGCAAATACCGCAGCCATGCCGGCTACCGATACGCCGGCTGCTGAAAGAATCGGGCGGGGCCTGGCAGCACTGGCCCTGATCAGCCTGCTTTTGCTGGGCGGGCGGTCCAGCGAGGAGGAATCATGAGCAGGAAGCTCCAGCTTCTGGCGGTGGCCGCCCTGGCAAGTATCGGTATCTGGCAACTGGGTTCCGGTATCCAGATTCATGCCCGCGCCTGGCTTGGCCAGATCCTGCTGGAAAGGGCCTGGGCCAGTCAGACAGAAAGCGCCGAGCCGGTCAGACCCTGGCCGGGAGCCGAGACCTGGCCGGTGGCCCGGCTACAGGTCCCGGAACTGGATGTGGAACGAATGGTGCTGGAAGGCAGTGACGGACCCAGCCTTGCCTGGGGGCCGGGCCGCCTGGCCGGCTCAGCCCCCATCAATGGCCCGGGCCACCTTGTACTGGCCGCTCACCGGGACACCCACTTTCGATTTCTCAAGGACCTCCAGCCCGACAACCGCCTCGTTCTGACCACTCCGGGCGGACAAGCCCGCAGCTGGCGGGTGGAGGCAACCAGCGTTGTGGATTCCCGCACAACCGTGCTGGATCTGGGTCTGCAGGAAGACCGGCTGACCCTGGTTACCTGCTATCCCTTCGATTCACCGGTTTCCGGAGGCCCACTTCGCTTTGTTGTTCACCTGTATCCGGAGTCCGGAGCCATTGACGCTCCGGAAAGAACGCCACGGTTCGTCCCGAAACCGGCTGACTCCGGCCGCCCGGAAAAAATCATTCTGTAATGGACACAAAGGAGAATTCCCCCATGACCACACTTGTCCTTGACGACCTCAACGACCGGCTACGCCAGCAATTGGGCCTTGCAGGCCCTGCCCCGGACTCCAACCACCAGGTCTGGTCAGGCGGTAACGCTGCAAACGGCCAGGACCGTAGCAGAGGGTTCAACGGGCCCCCGGGCGAAAAGAAGGATCCGTTCCGTGATCCGGAGCAACAACCCGACACGGGCAACCCCGCCCCGGCTCGGCCCGGCGGGCTTCCCGAGTGGCCCCTGGATTCCCCCAGCCGGCCGTAGACAGGGGGTCAGCAGCGGTAGATATCGTAGGTCCGGCGGCCATCCCGGACATCCGAGGTGGCCACCAGGGTGTCTCCACCAGCCTCAGCCGCGCTGTTTTTGGCCAGGGTATCGAGTTCCTCTTCCACTTTGCCCGGCCGTCGCTGGACCGCGGCCACCCGGTCGCGGACCTCCGTCGTTGTGCTGCCGAGTCGCTGACAGCCTTCGACATGGCGTTTTTCAACCAGGCGAACTTCCTCGGCACCGTCCTCCGGCTGGACCCAGGTACACCCTCCGACAATCCCCAGGGCCAGCAGGCCCGCCGCAATCCACCCGATGGATCCTTTTCGGTTAATCGTCAACATTTCCAGCTCCAGTCCAGCGTTCCCAGACCCGATTCTAGCCCATTCCCTGAAGCCTCCGGCCCGGACTGCTAGACTGGAGTCGGAACCTGTCGCTAACCAACCAAGAGGCCAAAAGCCAATGACTATCCAACTTGAGCTTGTACCGATTCTTTCCCTGATCACCGGAATTGCCATCCTGATCGTTCCCCGCCTGCTTTCCTTTATCGTTGCGATCTACCTGATCGTGATCGGTATTGTCGGCATTTTCGGGCTCTGACTCGGCCACGGCAGCGAATTTGCTTCCCCAATTCCCGGCTGTCTGGTAACGTACCCCCATTGGGCAAAAGCCCTTTCTTAAACAGGGGTATACGGCAATGAACCAGTGCATCGGGAAATCCTCATGCAGTGGCTTTACCCTGATCGAATTGATGATCACGGTGGCAATTCTGGCGATCCTGCTGGGGGTGGCGGTGCCCAGTTACCAGAACTACGTGGTCCGGGCCAAGGTCGCCGAGTGCATGCACCTGACGTCCATACCGAAACTGGCCATTTCCGAGACGGTAATGACCACCGGTAACCTGCCGGACTCCAATGAGGAAGCCGGTTACGTAAGCCACACAACGCAATACTGTGAAAGCGTCGATATCGGTGAAAATGGCGTCATTACCACCATCACCCAGGACACGGGAGCCGGCACCGATCCCGTACTTCGCTGGACACCGGAGTTTTCCGGAGACGGATCTGCCACCGGCATGCTCAGATGGCGCTGCGAGCTGGTCGAAGGCCAGTTCGGCCATGTACCGGTAACCTGCCGTAACAGCCCCTCCTGACCGCACAAATTCAGGCTTTCGGACCAGTTGCAAGTAGTTGGTTCAGCGGCTCCTGGGGTTGTGTGAAATTCGCACAGCCCCGGATGGATTGGCGAACAAATTTGCGGAATGTGAGCCACTTAGTATAACTTCCTGTTCAAATA
This sequence comes from Wenzhouxiangellaceae bacterium, assembly GCA_007135395.1. GTDB lineage: Bacteria > Pseudomonadota > Gammaproteobacteria > Xanthomonadales > Wenzhouxiangellaceae > SLIZ01. Next base: position 12,043 of record SLIZ01000206.1, read on the forward strand.
CGCTAGATTAGTGCCATGCGTGGAGATCCTGCTGTACTGAACGAAGCCACTGGCTCGGTTCGCCTGTCCGGACTGGGACGGCGACTTGTGGAAAGCGCCCTGCTCAGCGAGGAGCAGGCCGTGGACGCGACTGCCAAGGCTGCCGAAAAGAGCCAGACCCTGACCTCATACCTGGTCAAGGAAAAGCTGGTCGACCCGGGACCGTTCGCCGAACTGGCGGCCGAGGAATTCGGTATTCCTTTGATCGACCTCAATGCCTTCGATCTGGCTCACGCCCCCCAGGACCTGGTCAAGGAAGACCAGCTTCGCAGACTTCAGGTCCTGCCCCTGTTCAAGCGTGGCAAACGCCTTTTTGTGGTCACGGCTGACCCGACCCGCCAGTCGGCCATGGATGAAGTCGCCTTTGCCACCGGCCTCCAGATCAACGCGATCCTGGCGCCCTCGGATGTCCTCGCGCTGGCCATCGACCGGGCCATCGCCGGCTCCTCCCAGGCCTTCAACGAGCTGACGGAAGAAGACGAAGACCTGGAAAACCTGGAATTCGATCGCACCGATCACGATGACGACAGTGCGCTGGAGTCGGCTGCCGAAGATGCGCCGGTCGTGCGATTTGTCAACAAGGTTCTGATGGATGCCATCCGGCGCGATGCTTCGGACATCCATTTCGAACCCTATGAGCGGGAATACCGGGTACGCATGCGAATAGACGGGGTTCTCAAGACCATGATCCGTCCCCCCCAGCGCATGGCGCCGCGGCTGGCCGCACGTCTCAAGGTCATGTCTGGCCTGGACATTGCCGAACGCCGGGTTCCCCAGGATGGACGAATCAAGCTCAATGTGTCCAAGACCCGGGCATTCGACTTTCGTGTGTCAACCTGTCCCACCCTGTGGGGCGAGAAAATCGTCTTGCGTATCCTGGATTCCAGCGGCGCCTACCTGGGCCCGGAAAAACTGGGAATGGACGATACCCAGCGCGAGAACTACCTCGAGGCCATCAACAAGCCCTACGGAATGGTGCTGGTCACCGGCCCCACCGGGTCGGGCAAGACCGTCAGCCTGTACACCGCACTGGGGATCCTCAACGATGAAGGACGCAATATTTCCACGGTCGAAGACCCGGTGGAAATCCGCATGCCGGGTATCAACCAGGTCCAGCAGAATGCCAAGCAAGGCATGACCTTTGCCCGTGCCCTGCGCGCGTTCCTGCGCCAGGATCCGGACGTGATCATGGTTGGTGAGATTCGAGACCTGGAAACGGCCGAGATTGCCATCAAGGCAGCACAGACCGGTCACCTGGTCCTCTCCACCCTGCATACCAACGATGCTCCCCAGTCCATCGCTCGACTGATGAACATGGGTGTGGCCTCCTACAATATCGTCTCCGCCGTGCACCTGGTCATGGCACAGCGCCTGGGCCGGACCTTGCACAACTGCAAGAAGAAGGAAGAAGACATCCCACCGGAGGCCTTGCGCCGGATAGGGTTTACCGAGGAAGAAATTGAAGCCGGCCTGAAACTGTTCCAGGCCGGCGGCTGCAACCAGTGCAATCAGGGCTACAAGGGCCGGACCGGTGTTTTTCAGGTCATGCCGCTATCCGATGAAATGGAGCGGATTATCCTGAGCAGCGGGTCTGCCCTGGACCTGGAAAGACAGTCACTGGATGAGGGAATCATTGACCTGAGGCGCTCGGCACTGAACAAGGTCAAGGCTGGTGTGACCAGCCTGGCCGAAATCAACCGGGTGACCAAGGACTAGTACACGCAAATTTGAGGAATTGAAGCGATGGCGACTGTCCGGGAGGAGATGCCCACCTTTCTGTGGGAAGGGAAGGACAAGCGGGGTGTAAAGCTCAAGGGGGAAAAGCAGGCCAAGGATCCCAACCTGATCAAGGCCGACCTGCGTCGCCAGGGAATCACGCCATCCCGCGTCCGAAAGAAGCCCAAACCCCTGTTTGGAAGCACTGGCAAGCGGATCACCGCCAAGGACATCACGTTCTTTACCCGGCAAATGGCCACGATGCTCAATGCGGGTATTCCGCTGGTGCAGTCGTTCGATATCATCGGGGCGGCGATTGAAAATCCACGCATGAAGAAGCTGCTCAGGGATGTTCAAACGGACGTTGAGTCCGGCGCCACTCTTTCCGAGGCAGTTTCAAGGCACCCGGTTTACTTCGATGAACTGTACGTCAACCTGATCGAGGCCGGTGAAAGTGCCGGTGTGCTCGACAGCGTATTGGACAACATCGCCACCTACAAGGAACGCATCGAGTCCATCAAGGGCAAGATCAAGAAAGCCCTGTTCTACCCGGCAACGGTTGTAGCCGTTGCGATCATCGTGACATCGATCCTGCTCATCTACGTGATTCCCCAGTTCGAGGACATGTTCCGTGGCTTCGGTGCTGATCTTCCGGCCTTTACGCGCATGGTGGTTACCGCATCGGAAAACATGCAGGCCTATGGTTTCTGGTACATGATCGTCGCCATCGGTGCCATTGTGGGCATAGTGATGCTGAAAAGGCGCAACAAGAAATTTGCGCATTTTCTTGACCGAATGTCGCTGAAGCTTCCCATTGTCGGTCCCGTTCTTGAGAAGGCCGCCCTGGCCCGGTTTGCCCGCACCCTGGCCACGACATTCGCGGCAGGCGTTCCGCTGGTCGAAGCCCTCAAGACCGTGGGCGGGGCCACCGGCAACGTGGTCTACGAAGATGCGGTCAAGCGCATCCGCGAGGACGTGTCCACCGGCCATTCCCTGCAGCTGGCCATGACCCAGACCAATCTGTTCCCCCCCATGGTCGTCCAGATGACCGCCATCGGCGAGGAAGCGGGTTCCCTGGATGCCATGCTCAACAAGGTTGCCGACTATTACGAGGAAGAGGTCAACAATACCGTTGATGCCCTGTCCAGCCTGCTCGAACCCGTGATCATCATCTTCATCGGTGTGGTCGTCGGTGGCATGGTGATCGCCATGTACCTGCCGATCTTCCAGATGGCCGCCGTGATGTAAACCCAAGGACCGGGTGGGCAAACGCCTGCCCGCCACAAGCAACAAGAACAAGTCATGGAAATTCTCCAAGCGCTGCACCCGGCGGCCCTGATCGCCATTGTCGCCCTGTTTGGCCTGATGGTCGGCAGCTTCCTCAACGTGGTCATTCTGCGCTTCCCCAGGCGCCTGTTCTGGGACTGGCGCAGCCAGTGCCGGGAACTGCTGGCCGCCGACGGCCAGTCCCCTGGAGTCCCGGGGGCGGCAGACGCCGGGCCGGCGGCCGTGGAGGCCGAACCCCCCGGGCTGGTTGTCACCCGCTCCCACTGCCCGGACTGCAAGAAAACCATTGCCTGGTACGACAATATCCCCGTGGCAAGCTGGCTCATCCTGAAAGGACGCTGCCGCCACTGCGGCAAGCCCATTTCGTCGCGCTACCCGGTGGTCGAGCTGGTCACCGCCATACTCTCGGTGACCGTGATCGCCACCCTTGGCCCCACCGTACA
>SLIZ01000118.1 GCA_007135395.1 Wenzhouxiangellaceae bacterium
AAAGCAGGAAGGGTATTTTTAGAAAAGCGGTGAAAGGATCAAGGATCAAGGCGCAAAAAACCAACAAACCAAAAAACCAAAAAACCAAGCTCCTTGCGCCTTTTTAACAAACAAACAAACGAAAAGATGAACAACCGAACAGACAAGCAGCCAGCATCCCGATCAAGCCTGCAGGCGTTCCTGGCCGAGCAGGAGTCCCGATCGCTGCTGCGCTTTATTACCTGCGGCTCGGTCGATGACGGCAAATCGACTTTGATCGGGCGGTTGTTGCATGACACGCAATTGCTCATGGAAGACCAGCTCGCCAGGTTGACGGCGGACAGCAAGCGGTTTGGCACCCGGAACGGGGAGCTGGATTTTGCCTTGCTGGTGGATGGTCTGGCAGCCGAGCGGGAGCAGGGTATTACGATTGATGTTGCCTACCGGTTCTTTTCCACCGAAAAGCGCAAGTTCGTCGTTGCCGATTGCCCCGGTCACGAGCAGTACACCCGCAATATGGCTACCGGTGCTTCCACCGTGGACCTGGCAGTGGTGCTTGTGGATGCGGGCAAGGGTCTGCTGACCCAGACCCGCCGCCACAGCTATATCGTCTCCCTGCTGGGGATTCGCCATGTCATCGTGGCCATCAACAAGATGGACCTGGTCGACTACGACCGGGAGACCTTCGACCGGCTGGCCGAGGGCTACCGCGCGCTGGCCGACAGCCTGGGTGTCGAGAATGTCTATTGCGTACCCGTATCGGCCCTGGAGGGGGACAATGTCATCGGCGCGTCGGACAACACCCCCTGGTACACCGGGCCTTCCCTGCTGGAGTTGCTGGAAACCATACAGATCGAGCCCCCGGAAGCCACCGATGCTGCGCGCTTTCCCGTCCAGTGGGTCAACCGCCCGGACCAGAATTTCCGGGGCTTTGCCGGCACCCTGGTGGCCGGAACAATGCGGCCGGGAGACGAGGTCTCCATCCTGCCATCCGGGCGCAGGACGCGAATCCGTTCGATCCTGGGAACCCGGTCGGAACTGGAAGAGGCCCATGCAGGCCAGCCGGTCACCCTGGCATTGACCGAAGAGGTGGATGTCAGCCGGGGCGACGTGATTGTCAGCGCCCGGGACCCACTGGAGGCGGCCGACCAGTTCGCCGTCCACCTGCTGTGGATGACCGACGAACCCCTGCTCCCGGGGCGCTACTACAAGCTTCGCCTGGCCACCCGCACGGTCAATGCCCATATCATGGAGATCAAGCACAAGGTCGACGTCAACACCCAGCAGGAACTGGCCGCCCGGCGGTTGCACTTGAACGAAGTCGGCTACTGTACCCTTGCCACCGACGAAGACATCGCCTTTGCACCATTCGATCAGCAGCCGTCCCTGGGCTCGTTCATTCTGATCGACCGCCAGACCAACGCCACAATCGGTGCCGGAATCATCGATTTCGCCCTTCGCCGGGCGTCCAACATTCATGTCCAGCACATCGAAGTCGACAAGGAATCCCGTGCCCGGATCAAGGGCCAGATGCCCCGCTGCCTGTGGTTTACCGGCCTGTCTGGTTCGGGAAAGTCCACCATTGCCAACCAGGTGGAAAAACGGCTGCACGCCCGGGGCTATCACAGCTATATCCTGGACGGCGACAACGTTCGCCACGGCCTGAACGAAGACCTGGGGTTCACCGATGCCGACCGGGTGGAAAACATCCGCCGGGTGGCCGAAGTTTCCAAGCTCATGACTGACGCCGGCCTCATCGTCCTGGTCAGCTTCATCTCACCCTTCCGGGAAGAACGCCGCATGGCCCGTGAGCTGTTCGACGAAAACGAATTTTTCGAAGTCTTTATCGACACCCCCCTGGAAGTGGCCGAACAACGAGACACCAAGGGCCTCTACGCCAAGGCCAGAGCAGGAAAAATCCCCAACTTCACCGGCATCAGCTCCCCCTACGAGCCCCCCGAAAACCCCGAAATCCACCTCCAGACCGTCGACACCGACCCGGACGAACTGGCGGAGAGGGTTATCGAGATTTTGGGGTTGGAGAGATAGAACAACGGTTTCCGGTTTCCGGTTTCCGGGTTCCGGGTTCTGGTTTTAACCAAAACACCAAAATACAAAGGAACCAACGAACCGGTTTAGCCAAAACGACGAAACGACAATCACCCCAACTAACGAGTTTCCCGCCTAAGTTACGTAGCGAACAAACGAATGAACCGCCAAATGAATAAACTGACTTGATATGAGCCAATTCCCCCAACTCCTCGATTCCCTGTCCAGCCACTCCGAGACCATTGCAGTCATCGGGCTGGGCTATGTTGGCCTGCCCCTGGCGGTTGAGTTCGCCAAGAAGTACCGGGTGATTGGGTTTGATATCAATCAGCATCGGATTGACGAGTTGCGGCAGGGCAGGGATGTCACGATGGAGGTGGACCCGGGAGAGATGGCCCTGGCCAAGGGGCTGGAGTTTTCGGCCGACCCGGAAGATCTCGCCCGGGCAAAGGTCTACATCATCACCGTCCCCACCCCAATCGACACCGCCCGCCGCCCGGACCTGGGCCCGTTGAAAAGCGCATCAACAACCGTCGGGCGCTACCTGAAATCCGGAAGCATCGTCATCTACGAATCCACCGTCTATCCCGGCTGCACCGAAGAAGATTGCGTTCCGATTCTTGAGGAAATGTCAGGCCTGGCCTGCGCGATTGAAGTTGGGGATGGGAATGAAGGTTTCAGGGTTCAGGGTTCCGGTTTCCGGTTTCCGGAGAATCAAAACCACGGCGAGGCCGAAGGCGAGCCGAGTACCGGAACCCGGAACCCGGAACCCGGAAACCGTTTCTTCGTTGGGTATTCGCCGGAACGCATCAACCCCGGCGACAAGGAACATCGGCTGCCGAGTATTCTCAAGGTCACTTCCGGCTCCACCCCGGAGGCGGCCGACTTTGTCGACCAGCTCTACGCCAGCATCATTACCGCCGGCACCTTCAAGGCTGCCAGCATCCGGGTGGCCGAGGCGGCCAAGGTTATTGAAAACACCCAGCGGGACGTGAATATCGCGCTGGTCAACGAACTGGCCATGCTGTTCAACCGGCTGGGCCTGGACACCCCGGCGGTGCTGGAGGCGGCGGGCACCAAGTGGAACTTCCTGCGATTCAAGCCCGGCCTGGTGGGCGGCCACTGTATCGGCGTGGACCCGTACTACCTGACCCACAAGGCCCAGATGATCGGCTTCCACCCGGCCATGATCCTTTCCGGCCGGCGAACCAACGATGGCATGAGCAACCACATTGCCACCGAGATTCTCAAGCTCATGGCTCGAAGCACCAACTACGAACCCGGCGCCCGGGTCCTGGTACTGGGCCTGACCTTCAAGGAAAACTGCCCCGACCTTCGCAACACCAAAGTCGTCGACCTGGTCCAGGCCCTGGAAGCCTACAACCTGCAAGTAGACGTCCACGACCCCTGGGTCAGCAGCCAGGAAGCCAAGGATGAATACAACCTGCAACTCATCGACAACCCCGAACCCGAAACCTACGCCGCCGTAGTCCTGGCCGTAGCTCACAACGAATTCCAGACCCTCGGCCCCCAAAAAATCCGCCAATGGGCTACCGCGAAGGGGATCATCTATGACATCAAGCATGTGCTTCCGAAGGAAGAAGTCGATGGGCGACTGTAATGGTTGAATTGGTTTTTTGGTTTGGTTGGTGTTTTAGTTGAAATATGTCCACTATCGAGCGCTTCGAAGAAATACGGGCCTGGCAGGACGCCCGCCAGTTGGTGAGCATGATCTATGAAGCTTGTAAAAGTAGTCCGCTCGGCAAGGATTTCGGCATGCGTGACCAGATTCAGCGTGCCGGGGTATCGATTATGGCAAACATCGCAGAGGGCTTCGGGCGGCGTGGTAAACGGGAATTCCTGCAATATCTTCGAATGGCTCGTGGCTCCTGCTCAGAGGTGCAGTCGCATTTATATGTTGCCCATGATGTCGGGCTAATCGATGAAGAGAATTTCAAGCACTTGAATAAGCAGGCAGAACTTGTTGGTCGCCAGATCTCTGCATTCACGACGTACCTGAACAGGCAACTCAAGGCCTCGAAATGAGCTCCAACCAAAATACCAAAAAACCAAAAAACCAACGTAACCAGAACTCCGTTCTGCTTACGGGAACCGCCGGCTTCATCGGCAGCCACGTAGCCCAGATCCTCCTGGACCGAGGCGATGTGGTAGTCGGGTTTGATGATTTGAATCCGTATTATGACGTGAACCTGAAAAAGGCGCGGCTGGCGCG
>SLIZ01000228.1 GCA_007135395.1 Wenzhouxiangellaceae bacterium
TCCGGTGGTCATGACCGGCAAAGTAGTCGAGAAAGGACTGACGGATTTCAGCGGTGGTTTTCATTCAATTCCTGGCAGGTGCGGCACGTGAATTCGAGAAGTATAGAAATAGCGTTCATCCCGGGATGATGCAAGTCGTAACGGGGCAATTCGTAACGGGCCAATCGGCGGGTCAGTCTTGAAACAGCCAGCGAAAGTGCTCGGCGGAAAACCCGCGGCGATTCAGTGCCTGCATCCGGCGACTGCGTTCCCGGGCATCGGCTGGCGAGTCCGGGTACTTGCGCTGATACCAGTCCCGTGCAAGGCGATGCCAGTCCACATCGGCCGCCTCCAGGCTGCGCTCTGCCAGGGCCCGGTCAATGCCCCGCTGACCCAGTTCCGACCGGATCCTCAGGGGACCGTAATCCCTGGCCACCCGGCTTCGCACGAAACTCTCGGCAAACCGCTCGTCGGACTGCAGCCCTTCCCCGGCCAGCTCCCGGACCACTTCCTGGATCGCATCATCCGTCCAGCCACGCTGACCCAGCTTGCGTACCAGCTCGGCCCGGGCATGTTCACGCCGGGCCAGCAGTCGAATGGCCGACTCCCGAAGCGCCGGGTCTGTCCCGTCCGTTCCGGTCACTGGGGCAACCCGCGGGCTAACCGGCCTGGCTGGCAGCCTTCTCCGCGCCTTCCTCGCCGGTCTCCCGGGGTGGAGGCAGAAGCTTTTCCCGGAGATTGCGCTCGATCTCGTCGGCGACTTCCGGGTGATCCTTCAAGTATTGCCGGGCGTTTTCCTTGCCCTGACCGATCCTGTCGTCTCCATAGCTGTACCAGGCGCCGGATTTCTTGACCAGCTTGTGTTCCACGCCCATGTCTACCAGCTCTCCGTTGCGGGAGATGCCCTCGCCGTAGAGAATTTCGAAATGGGCCTGGCGAAACGGCGGGGCCATCTTGTTCTTGACCACCTTGACCCGGGTCTCGTTGCCAATGACCTCGTCTCCCCGCTTGATCGCCCCGATCCGTCGAATATCCAGGCGCACGGAGGAATAGAACTTCAGCGCATTGCCGCCGGTGGTGGTTTCCGGGCTGCCGAACATGACGCCGATCTTCATGCGGATCTGGTTAATGAAGATCACCATGCAATTGGTGCGCTTGATATTGGCCGTCAGCTTTCTAAGTGCCTGGCTCATCAGCCGGGCCTGGAGGCCAACGTGGGAATCGCCCATTTCACCCTCGATTTCCGCCTTGGGAGTCAGGGCAGCCACGGAATCGACGACAACAACATCAACGGCGCCGGAGCGGACCAGCATGTCCGTGATTTCAAGCGCCTGTTCGCCGGTGTCGGGCTGGGACAGCAGCAGGTCATCGACCTGGACACCGAGCTTGCCGGCGTAGTTGGGATCCAGGGCATGCTCGGCATCCACGAAGGCTGCCGTGCCGCCATTTTTCTGGGCCGCGGCCACGGTCTGGAGTGCCAGGGTGGTCTTGCCCGAGGATTCCGGGCCGTAGATCTCGATGACCCGCCCCAGGGGCAGCCCGCCGATTCCAAGGGCTACATCCAGCGCCAGGGAACCGGTGGAAACCACCGGTACGTCCCGGTTGGCAAAATCATCGCCCATGCGCATGATTGCGCCCTTCCCGTACTGCTTTTCGATCTGTCCAAGCGCTGCTGCCAGCGCCTGCTTGCGATTGTCATCCACTGTCATTTCCTCTCGATTCCTGGGCCTGAATTCCGGATGGCCTGATTATCTCACAGCGCCCTCGGCCGAAAAGGGCTGATGTGCAGGTCGCGACGATTTCCTACAAAAGAACGAGTCGATTTCCTACAAATCAGGCCACATCGGGGCTGATTATCAACGGCCAGGTTCTCAAAACCTGATAAGGGCGCCCAGGGAGTGACTCGACAAGGCCGAATCCGGTGACCGGCCAATTCACCGGCTCAGGGTCGGGAAGGGAATCGGGACGGGTGTCGGTTTTTCTGAAAAGTGTTACATGGGGGCGCCAGGGGCCCCGGTTGAGTTCGGGGACAATCTCCTTCATGGCTCCGGTCAGGCCGCCGACCAGTTCATCGGCCGCCTTCGGTGCCCCGCCGCCCAGCCACAGTACCCGGGCCCCGGGGAAACAGCCAAACCGGTCAAGCAAGAGGTCGAAAGCCGGAACGCGAAGCTCCCCGGCAGCTGCCTGAATCTCCCTCAGGCTGCCTTCGGGGCATTCTCCGAGAAACAGAAGGGTCATGTGCAGGTTGTAATCCGGCACCTGGTCACCGGCATCTTCCGGCAACAGCTTTCGCCTGGCAACAATGGCCCGCCGGGTATCCTGATCCGGCCAGAGGGCAAAAAAAAGTCGCCTTCGAGACATCAGGCAGCTCAGGTCCTGAGCAAATGCTCGACAATTCCACGGAATCCGTGGCCAACGGCATTGCGGCGGATATCATCCCGATCGCCGTTGAAATGGCAGGTTTCCGTGGTCAGACCGCCGTTGCTGTCAGCCCAGGCAAAACAAACCGTACCCACCGGCTTTTCCGGCGTGCCTCCATCGGGCCCGGCGACGCCACTGACGGCAACTGCGATATTGGCATCGCTCTTGTCCAGTGCCCCGGAGGCCATTTCTGAAACCACCTTCTCGCTGACGGCTCCATGGCGGGCCAGGGCAGCGGCTCCCACACCCAGCATTTCCTGCTTGGATGCATTGGAATAGCACACAAAGGCCCGCTCGAACCAATCCGAACTGCCCGGAAGATCGGTGCAAAGCTTGGCCATCCAGCCACCGGTGCACGACTCGGCAATAGCCAGAACCCGTCCCCCGTTTCGAATCTCGTGACCCACAGTCTCGATCAGATTGGCCAGGGCCTCGTCGGTAAATTCAATGTCCATGAGGCGTATCATGCCCATTTCCGGTTGCGCTTGCACGACCCGTCGGCCTGATCCATCATCCCGGGCCGGTCAGGCCCCGGAAACGGGTTGGCCCAGTCAATATAAATTACTTTAATTAACCACTATAAATGACTGAAATATATCAATGAAAAAGAAGGGAGGCGAGCATACGCCGCTGATGCGGCAGTATCTTCGGATCAAGGCGGATTACCCGGATACCCTGCTGTTTTTCCGGATGGGCGACTTCTACGAACTGTTCTACGATGATGCGAGAAAATCAGCCCGACTCCTGGACATCACGCTGACTACCCGGGGCCAGTCCGGCGGTGCCCCCATTCCCATGGCCGGGATTCCCTATCATTCGGTGGACGGCTATCTGGCCCGCCTGCTCAAGAAGGGTGAATCGGTGGCCATTTGCGAACAGATCGGCGACCCGGATACGGCAAAGGGGCCGGTTGAACGGAAGGTGGTCCGGATCGTCACACCGGGCACGGTCACCGATGAAGGCCTGCTTGATGATCGCCAGGACCGGTTGCTGGCCGCCGTTGGATACCAGGGGGGAGTCTACGGACTGGCCTGGCTGGACCTGGCCGGGGGGCGGCTGCGGTTTGCCGAAGTCTCCGGTGACGGCGAGCTGCGGGCAGAACTGGAGCGCCTGCGCCCGGCCGAGTTGCTGGTTCCCGAAGAAGCCACCCTGCCTGTCCTGGAAGCCGATGACCGGCCAACCCGGCCGGTTCCAGGCTGGCACTTCGATATCGAGACCGCCCAGCGACTGCTGTGCAGGCAGTTCGGGGTCCAGGACCTGTCCGGCTTCGGAGTCGATGACCCGGGAGTTGGCCTGGGGGCCGCCGGCGCCCTGGTGGAATATGCCCGGACCATGCTGGCCGGGGACCTGCCCCATATCTCGGGCATCGGCCATGTCCGGGCCAGCGAGCACCTGGTACTGGATGCGGCCACCCGCAAGCACCTGGAGATCGACAAGCACCCGGAAGGGCGAACAGAGCACACCCTGGTCGGACTCATGGATTCGGCAAGCACCCCGATGGGTTCTCGCAAGCTGCGCCGGTGGCTGACCCATCCCCTGCGGGATCACGGGGCGCTCAATGCCCGCCTGGACGCCGTTCAGGCCCTGATCGACCACCAGACCCACGCAGCACTGGCCGACCAACTCGACGGGGCTGGAGATCTGGAACGTATTCTCACCCGGATTGCCCTGAAATCCGCCCGCCCCCGCGACTTGTCCACCCTGCGTGAGGGACTCCGGCGCATTCCGAAACTCCGGGAGACCCTTTCCGACTTGTCGTCATCAGCGCTTTCCTCGATCCTGGAAGAGCTCGAACCCTGCCCGGACATCCAGGAATTGCTTGAAAA
>SLIZ01000136.1 GCA_007135395.1 Wenzhouxiangellaceae bacterium
CAGCTTTCGCTCTGTGCTATGGGGTGCCGCACTACTCATGCCATTACCTCAGTGTCTGGATGCTTTTCCGGATAAAGGGGGCCGGGTCAGGCCGCACCATCAATGAAATCCGGCTTTCGCATCAGGGTTTCCAATTGCAAAATTCCCCAGGTCTCTCCGCCCAGGCTGAATTCCTTTCGCACCAGGTCCTCCAGGGGGGTGCCGCGCACCGATTCACAATCCCGCGCTTCGTCGGTGTGAAAGTGGCGCTGCCCGAATACCTCGTCGACCATCAAGCCCGTTGCACGGCCCTGGACGCTGGCCAGAAGCATTCGCGTACGCATACTGACAGGCGTGCGGATACCGAAAAGGTACCAGCCCAGGTCTACGACGGGAACGAGACTGCCGCGAACGTTTGCGATCCCGAGAATCCATTCCTTGGAGCCGGGTACGTCGGTGTAGGGGGGAAAGGCGAGGACTTCATCGACCTGGTCAATGGCACAGGTCAGCCTGTGGTCGGCAAGGCGAAATACCACACCGTCCCAGTTGCTGATTTGCTCCTGTCGCTCCGACTCGCCCACATCGTGGGCCAGGCTTCGTTCCTCAAAAGCTGCCAGTCGGGCAAAAATTTGACCGCTCGGTTCACTCATTGGTGTTGCCTGTTTCCTCCCCTGAAAAAATCAAATCAGGCCTGTCTTGTCGTCCGGGCCGGGCTATGCGGCCTTGTGGTGCTCACGAACCGCGTCGAGCAGTTCGTCCCTCGTGAATGGTTTTGTCAGATAGTGATCCGAGCCTACAATCCTGCCCCGGGCCTTGTCGAAAAGCCCGTCCTTGCTTGTCAGCATGATGACAGGAGTTGCAGAAAACTGACTATTGTTCTTGATGATAGCGCAGGTTTGATATCCGTCCAGCCTGGGCATCATGATATCCACGAATACCAGATCTGGTCTGTGCTGGTGGATCAGTGCCAGTGCTTCGAATCCGTCCCCTGCACTGATGACTTCACACCCTTCCTTGGAGAGCATGGTCTCTGCCGAGCGCCGGATTGTCCGGCTGTCGTCAATGACCATAATCTTGAGACCGTCCAGCGATACCCCTTCGGTCAGGTTTTCTTTTTCGGTCGAATCCATGGAACCTCGGCCCGTTGTTTGTCGGGAAATTGCCTTGATTTTCCGGTTATAGTACCGCCGTGAAAACCTAGTCTACTCGCAACATTTTCAGGAATCTAGTGCAAAAACCGGTAGAAATTCAATATCTGGCAGCGTTTTTTCATCTGGAGTCCAGCTTTTCGCCGGTTGTTTCAGGCGTGTCCGGGACCGCCTGTGGAGGGAGGAAATGAGCGCCAGCGTGGTGGTGATCATGGACGATATCGCCCGGATCAACATAAAAAAGGACACCACGTTTGCCTTGCTTCTCGAGGCGCGCAGGCGCGGTCATCAGGTCTGGTATGCCGAGCAGAATGATCTTTCCCTGCACGGCGGGGATGTCCATGCCCGTCTGCGCTCTCTTGAGGTTCGAGAGGATCCGGAGGGGTGGTACGAACTGGGCCCGGAAAAGCCCCGGCCACTCGGTTCAGGAGATCTGGTCTTCATGCGCAAGGATCCGCCGGTGGACCAGAACTACATCTTCACCACCTACCTTCTCGACCTGGCCGAGCAGACCGGTGCACAGGTCATCAACCGGCCAGCGGCCCTTCGCGACTTCAACGAAAAGCTTGCCATTGCACGCTATCCGGACCTCATTGCGCCCACCCTGGTCAGCAGCCAGGCGGATGAACTGCGGGCTTTCGTGGAAAAACAGGGCCGGGCGGTCATCAAGCCGCTGGATGGAATGGGCGGACTCGGAATTTTCAAGACCGGCGCCGATGACCCCAATCTCAACGTGATCATCGAGACCGTGACCGGTCAGGGCTGCCGCCCTGCCATGGCCCAGGGCTGGCTCGATGCCATTGTCGACGGTGACAAGCGGGTATTGATGATTGACGGTCAGCCCGTGGATTATCTGCTGGCCCGTATTCCCGGGAAATCCGACTTTCGCGGAAACCTTGCCCGTGGTGGACTGGGGCAGGGCAGGCGACTGGAGGACGGGGACCGGGAAATTGCCCGGCGAGTGCGACCGCTGCTGGTGGAAAACGGAATCCGGTTTGCCGGCATTGATATCATCGGAGACCGGCTCACGGAGATCAATGTAACCAGCCCGACCTGCGTGCGTGAACTGGACAGGGAATTCGGAATCAATATAGCCGGAGATCTTTTCGACGCAATCGGAGCCTGATGAGGGCCTTGCCGAGACATTCGGGTCCAGACGCCTTTACCGTGGCACTGGGGCTTGCCCTGGTGCTTCATGCCGCGATTTTTTTGCTGGTGGGGTTTGACTGGTACCGGGACCGGGCTGCGTCCGTTCCCACCAGCCTGGATGTGATACTGGTCGACTGGGCAAGCGACCGCCCCCCGGAGGAAGCGGACTTCCTGGCCCAGGCTGATCAGCGCGGTGGCGGGGATTCCGAAGATCCGGGCCGCCCCGTACAGCCCGTGGCCGTACCCGATGTCATGCCCCAGCCCGAGGCCGAGCCGGAAACCGCCGAGGAGACCTCGGCACCCGAGCCGGTCGAGGAAATCCCGGTTCTAACCGCGCCGTCCGAGGATGTCATGGCGGTCCCGGAAGTCGAGGAAATTCCCGAACCGGAAGCACCGGCGGTGGACACCGGCCGGCTTGTGCGGGAATCCCGGGCCCAGGCCCGCATTACCCCCGAGATGCACGCCGAACAGCCGGAAACCCCGGAACGGCCCCGCCGGCGTTTCATTTCCGCCAATACCCAGGAGCACCTGTACGCCGGGTACATGCGTGCCTGGGTTTCCAAGGTCGAGCGGGTGGGCAATCTCAATTACCCCGAGGCCGCCCGGCGCAGCAACCTGGAGGGTAGCCTGGTCATGAGTGTGGATGTCCAGCAGGACGGCAGCGTGACCGACATCCAGGTCCTGCGCTCGTCCGGTCATGAAGTGCTCGACGAGGCCGCCGTGCGTATCGTTCGCCTTTCGGCACCTTTTGCGCCGCTTCCCGACTCCATTCGCGAAGAGGTCGACGTGCTAACGATTACCCGTACCTGGCAGTTCAGCCGTTCCGGGATGCGGGAGCGGTAGGTCGGGCAGACCGGATTGCCGCCGGATTAGTGACGGTGTCAGTAACAGCCCCCATCGGTGCTAGAATTTGCCCATGAGTTATCTTGAATACCAGCTACTGATTGCCATGCCTGGCCTGGACGATCCGAACTTCAATCGCAGTGTCACCCTGCTTTGCCAGCACAATGCGGATGGTGCCCTGGGGATTAATATCAACCGGGTCTCGGAGTTCACGGTACTGGAGGTTCTTCAGCAGCTCGGTGCATCCTGCGAGGAATCGGAAATTGCATCCCGGCCGGTGTTCGACGGGGGTCCGGTCAGCCGGGACCGGGGTTTCGTGGTCCACAGCCCGGAGCAGTCCTGGGCCTCGACGGCCCGGATTTCAAGCGATCTGAGTCTGACCACCTCCCGGGACGTCCTTGAGGCCATTGCCGAAGGCAAGGGGCCGGAGCACTACCTGCTGGCGCTGGGTTATGCCGGCTGGGGTGCGGGCCAGCTGGAGCAGGAGCTCAAGGAAAGCTCCTGGCTTACGGCACCGGTCAGCCCCTTCATCGTTTTTGACGCCCCTCCGGAAAAGCGTTGGGAGCTCGCGGTCAGCCAGCTTGGAATCGATGCAGGCAGCCTGCATTCCGTAGGTGGTCAGGCCTGAGCTTCCGTCTGGGCTTTGTAGCGGGAGTCCCGGCTTGACTGGCACCTTGTTGGCTTTCGATTATGGCCGGGCGCGGGTCGGCGTGGCCTCCGGTAACCGGCTGGCCGGCTCTGCGGGCCCGCTGGAACCCCTTGATGCCGGGGATTCAGGTCGCTTCTGGCGGGATATCCAGTCGCTTTTTGACGATTGGAAGCCTGTTACCGTCGTGGTGGGTCTGCCCCTTTCAATGGATGGCAGCGAAACCCCGATTTCGGCCCAGGCCAGGGCGTTTGCCGATGCACTGGAAAAACGCTTTGGCATTCCGGTCATCCTGCACGATGAGCGCCTGACCTCCAGGGAGGCGCAATCGCGCTTTGCCGAGGCCCGGGCGGGGCAACGAATGCGCCGTCGGGATCGACGCCTGCTTGACAGCATGGCCGCGACCCTTATTGCCGAATCCTGGCTGGCCGAACAACCCCCGGCATAGCCGGGAACTGAATTAATCACGGAACCACACGATTCATGTCATGACCGCCAATCGCCACCTGATCGATATCCAGTCGCTTGACGATGAAGCCGTGGGCTGGCTGCTCAGCCGGGCGGCGACCATTCGCAGCTATCCGGGCCCCGGACTTTCCGGCAACCGAGTGGCAAACGTGTTTTGCGAACCCAGCACCCGTACCCGGATCTCCTTTCAGGTAGCTGCCGAAAACCTGGGCATGTCCGTGGTCACCATGGATTCGGACACCACCTCGCTGACCAAGGGGGAGTCGCTTCTCGATATGGCGCAGACCTTGCAGGCCATGGGCGTGAATTTTCTCGTACTTCGGCATCCCAACGGGGGGGCGGCCTCGGAGCTGGTTGCCGGAATGACCGGGCCGATGCACATCATCAATGCAGGCAACGGAATGTGCGGGCATCCCAGCCAGGCCCTGCTCGATGCCTTGACCCTCAAGCAGGCAGGCCTGGAATGGCGCCGGTCCACGGTGGCCATCATCGGCGACATCGAGCACTCCCGGGTCGCCCGATCGAACATCGAGCTGCTATCCCGGCTGGACGTGAATGACCTGCGCCTTGCCGGTCCCGAGGGAATGCTGCCCGACCCCCCGCCGGCCGGAGTCACCCTGTGTGCAAGCCTGGAAGAGGCCGTCGAGGATGCCGATGCGATCATGATGCTGCGTGTCCAGCGTGAGCGCATTGACCGGGACCACTGGCCGAATGACCGGGACTACCATGAAAAATGGGGGCTCAAGCCCCATCATCTTGAAAAGGCTGCTCCGGATTGTCGTGTCTTGCATCCCGGCCCGGTCAACCGAAACGTGGAGATTGCCCCGGAAGTTGCCGACGGTCCCCACTCGCTGATCCTTGAACAGGTTCACAATGGCATTGCCATGCGCATGGCCCTGTTCGAGTGGTTGTCGAAAAGCCTTGTAAAGGAGGTATTCCAATGACCCGCATCCGGATCGTTGTAAACGGAGAGGACCGGGAAGTCCCGGCCGAGCTGACCATCACCGGCCTGCTGGCTGACATGGGACTGTCCGAAAAGCGGGTGGCGGTGGAGAAAAACCAGGCCATCGTTCCCCGGAGCAGACATGAAACGACCGGACTTTCCGATGGCGATCGGATCGAGATCGTCACCGCCATCGGCGGTGGCTAGTCCCGCCTTCAACCAAAATTCAATCCACAACCCCGGTAGCCCATGAACACCGAACAAATCGAACCCGTTGACACCCCCCTGACGATTGACGGCAGGACCTATACCTCCCGCCTGCTTACCGGTACCGGCAAGTACCGGGACCTGGAACAGACCCGGGATGCAACCGAGGCTGCCGGGGCGCAAATCGTGACCGTGGCCGTGCGCCGGTCAAATATCGGTCAGGACCCGGACGAGCCGAACCTGCTGGATGTCCTGCCGCCGGACCGGTACACCATCCTGCCCAACACCGCCGGCTGCTATACCGCCGAGGATGCGGTACGAACCTGCCGGCTGGCCCGGGAACTGCTGGATGGCCACGACCTGGTCAAGCTCGAGGTCCTCGGTGACGAAAAGACCCTGTTTCCCGACGTGGTGGCCACCTTCAAGGCCGCCGAAACCCTGATTGCCGACGGTTTCAAGGTCATGGTCTATACCAATGACGACCCGGTGGTCGCCCGGCAGTTCGAGGCCATGGGCTGTGTTGCAGTCATGCCCCTGGCCGCCCCCATCGGCTCCGGGCTGGGCATCCAGAATCGGTGGAACCTGATGACCATCGTCGAGGAAGCCGGCGTCCCGGTACTGGTCGATGCCGGCGTGGGTACCGCCTCGGATGCTTCCATTGCCATGGAGCTGGGTTGCGACGGGGTTTTGATGAATACCGCCATCGCCGGTGCCCGGGATCCGGTGGGCATGGCACGGGCCATGAAGCTGGCCGTGGAAGCCGGCCGGCTGGCCTGGCTTTCCGGGCGGATTCCGAGAAAACGCTTCGCCTCGGCATCTTCTCCCATCGAAGGCACGTTCTTTTAGGCCTGCCAATGTCCGGGGAATCCATCGATGGCCCAACGCCTGGCAGGGACGAAAAACGGCTGCGCAGGATTCGCAGCTTCGTCCGCCGGCCCGGCCGTCTGACACCGGCCCAGAAGGCGGCGCTGGAAGAGCTTGGCCCGCGGTATGCCCTGCCGGATGATTGCCGGAACCTGGCTGACGCATTCGAGCGCAAGGTTCCATTGGTCGTGGAGATCGGGTGCGGCAATGGCCAGGCTCTGATTGCCATGGCCGAGCGGGAGCCGGAAAAGAATTTCGTCGGCATCGAGGTCCACGAGCCCGGGGTTGGTCGGCTCCTCCAGGGTCTGGCCGAAAAGGGACTGGACAATGTCCGGGTAGTCATGGCCGATGCGGTGGATGTGCTGGCCCGACATGCAACGCCCGGGAGCATCGACGAGGTCCGGATCTATTTTCCCGACCCCTGGCCGAAAAAACGCCACCACAAGCGCCGCCTGATCCAGCCGGAATTCGTCGGCCAACTGGCTTTGTACATCCGTCCCGGTGGCCTGCTTCACCTGGCCACCGACTGGCAACCCTATTGCGAGTGGATGCTGGAGGTCATTGACGCCGAGGAGGGATTCGTGCGGCTTGACCACCCGCTCACCGAGCGACCCGAATGGCGCCCCCGGACTCATTTCGAGACACGCGGTGCGAGAAAGGGGCACGCCATAGCCGATCTTCTGTACCGGCGCGCCGGCCGATGACCTGAAAAGCTCAACGAGCCTGATCGGTATGCGTTAAGGTATAGGCAACCTGCGTTTCGTCACACCAGTGGAAGGAATTCGCCCTACATGATTGAAGGGATGGCCCTGACCAGAGACATGATTATCGTCCTGGTGTTGTTGTCTCTGACGGTTGTCCTTTTTGTTCGCGAAGTTGTCCGGGTCGATGTGGCGGCGATCTGCATCATGGTCCTGGTCGGGCTGTTCGGCCTGGTCCCCGGGGATCAGTTGTTCAACGGCTTTGCATCCAATGCCGTAATCTCCATCATTGCGGTCATGATCATTGGCGCCGGCCTGGAACGAACCGGTGTCATGGGGGTGGTGGCCACCTTTATCATGCGCTTGAGCGGCCGGTCGGAAAAGCGACTCTCGGCCATGATCTCCTCAACAGTGGGCTTGTCGTCGGGTTTCATGCAAAACACCGGGGCCACGGCCCTGTTCCTGCCCGTGGTGGGCCGCATCTCCGCCCGGCTGGATGTGCCCGTATCCCGTCTGCTCATGCCCATGGGCTTTTGTGCCATTGTCGGCGGGACCATCACCATGGTCGGGTCCTCGCCGTTGATCCTGCTCAATGATCTGATCGAGACCTCCAACCGGTCCCTGCCCCCGGGGGCCGAGGCCATGCGACCTTTCAGCCTGTTCGATGTGACCCCGATCGGTCTGGCGCTGCTGGCTGCGGGACTGCTGTACTTCCTTGTCGCCGCACCGCTGATTCTTCCCCGGGGCGACAAGGGACGGTCGGCCTCGCCGTCGCGCACCAAGAGCTATTTTGCCGATGTCTACGGTATCAAGGGGGATGTCTACGAGATGGTGGTCACCGTCGACAGCCCCCTGGTCGGCATGCGTATCGCCGAGGCGGAGAACCTGCCCGGCGCGCCGTTGATGCTGGCCATTCAGAGCACCGACACGGCCCGACTGGCACCGCCTTCCGATGAGATGATCTGGACGGGAACCATCCTTGGGGTGATGGGCACCCGCAACGAGGTCGGCCAGTTTGCCCTGGACAATCAACTCAGGCTGCAACCCCGGCTTCGCACTTTCGGGAATCTTTTCAATCCCACCCGGGCGGGGATCTCGGAGGTGGTCATTCCACCCGGTTCCCGCCTGGAGGGCCAGAGTGTTGCCGAGGCGCGATTGCGTTCGCGTTTCGGCATCTCGGTGCTGGCTATCAACCGGGGCAACGAAATCATCACCGAGGACGTTCGTACCCAGACCCTCAAGGTCGGCGACTGCCTGGTCAGCCACAGTACCTGGCGGGATTTGAGCGAGGTGGCCAGGAACAAGGATTTCATCGTGGCCACGGATATCCCCAAGGAAGAACAGCGCCCCCAGAAAGTCCCCCACGCGCTGATCTTCTTCGGCCTGGCCCTGTACCTGATCCTGTTTACCGACTTTCGCCTGTCGGTGGCCCTGATGACCGGCGCGGTGGGCATGATTCTCACCGGCGTACTGAGTATGGACGAGGCCTACCGGTCGATCAGCTGGAAGACCGTATTCCTGATGGCCAGCCTGATTCCTCTGGGCATGGCCATGGAAGTCACCGGGACTGCCGCCTGGATTGTCCAGGAAATCCTCGGCGCCCTGGGAGAAGTGCCGGATATTGCCCTTCAGATTGCCCTGGCGTTGATGGCCACTTTCTTTACCTTGGTCATGTCCAATGTGGGCGCAACCGTGCTGCTGGTACCCCTGGCTATCAACGTTGCTCTCGCCACGGACAACAACCCTGGGATCTACGCGCTTATCATTGCCCTGGGTACCTCCAACGCGTTCATATTGCCCACCCATCCGGTCAACGCCCTGATCATGGGGCCGGGGGGTTACAAGGTGAAGGACTTCATTCGGGCAGGCGGGGGGATGAGCATTCTTTTCCTGGTCGTTCTGCTGGTCATGGTCAATGTTTTCTACTAGGAAGCCTGTGCAGAGGTTCCCGGGCCAATCGAGGGCCTGGAGAGACTGATGGGGAGCGGTGAGACATTCCTGCTGCTGGCCGCCGGGCTGGCCGGGGCATTCGTTGTCCATGAACTGCTTTGCCGCAGCCGCGGGGAGAGGCTCAAGGTACCTTCCGAACACCTTGCCCAGGCCCGGATGATGTTCTGGCTGATGGTCGGTGGCCTGGTACTGGCCGGTGGCGGACTTCTGGTCGAGCCGAGCCGGATTTCCGGGCTGCTTGTTCTCGTGGTTTCCCTGCTTGCCATCGGCTGGGACCTGCGCCGTCGCCGAATGCACGACGACGGGCAGGCCTGAGCCAATCAGGCTTTCTCAGTTTCCGTACTGGTCGAGAATTTCCTGGTAGCGCCCGGATTCCCGAATGGTTCCCAGGGCTTCGTCGAAGGCCTCCACCCGGTCTTCGGATACGCTTTCCCGGCTGAACATGAAATGCACATCACCAACCGGGAACTCAATGGGGTGGGTTTCCACGTCGTTTTCCCAGCCCCTTCGCCGCTCGATGGCTGCAGCAACGAACGGATCTTCCAGGAATCCGTCAATCATCTGGTCCTGCAGCCGGGCAAAGTGCAGATCGCCCAGGGGGGCTTCGATGAACTGGTCCTCGAAACGGGGATCACCCTGCAATTCCGAGACCTCCTCACTGTAGATGAAACCCTGGGTGACGCCCAGGCGGAAACCATCTTCAAGTAATTCTTCCAGGGTTTCCCCGGAGAACTCGTCGGACTGGTCGGCGTACACGAACAGTTGGAATTGCTCATTCCGGTAGGGCTGGGTAAACCAGGCAAACCGTTCCCGCTCGCTGGTTCGGGTTGCCCCACCCAGAAAGTCCAGCTCGCCCTGCTGGATCTGCCGCAGCAGGCTGGCCCAGTTGCCCTGGACAAACTCCAGGTCACAGCCAACCACGTCGGCCATGGCACTGGCGATCTCGATGTCGAGCCCTTCAACCGCCCCGGTTGTACCCATGAAATGGTACGGCTCCCAGGGATCCCAGCCCATGCTAAGGGTGCAGGGCTCCTCATCGACAAACTCTTCCTCCCTGCGTTCATCGACGACGGCTTCATCGGTTTCAGCTACCTCGGCTTCCGGCTCGGCAGTTGGTGCAGCCTCCTCGATTTCCGGTCCGTCATCGGGCTGACAGGCAACCAGGAGCAAAAGGCAGGTGAGTGCCAGCGAAAGCAAGCGCAAATACTTCCAAGGCTCTTTCATTTCCTCGTCTCCCGGTCAGGTAAAGGTTGCCGGTCCACTTTAAGGCAATTATTGCCGGTTTCGCAAACAAGTCCGGCTTGAGGCAATCAAAGAGTGATGTGCGCCACGATATGATTATCAATGCGTGACAGGGGTACCGTAGTCAGCCCGGCGCCCTTGCAGGGGCCGCCGACGCAAAGCCCGTCGGCCAGCAAAAAAACGGCCCCGTGGGCGGCGCAAACCAGGCGCTGTTCGGAATCCAGGAGAAACCGGCCCGGCGCAAGATTCAGCGGACGGCCCTGGTGCGGGCAGACATTGAGCCAGGCCCGGATTTCCTCGTCCCGTCGATATACGATAAGGCTGCGGTTTCCGGCGCCGGTTTCAATGTCCACATCCACGGGTTTGCCGTCGGGAAAGTCTTCCGGCTTGCCAATGGGGTGGGATTCTGTTTCGCTGGTCACTCGGGTTCTCCGTTTCGATCAAACCAGTCCGGCGCGGGCCTGTCACAATATACGGGCACACCGAACCGGCAAAGGAGCCATGCGAGCATGAAAGACCCCAATTGGCACAGAGTATATCGGGTACCACAGAATCCGCTGGCCCGGGCCGGCCTGGTGGCCCTGGGTCTGGCCCTGATTGCCGTGTCGTTTTTCGTGGGGTTGATGATGCTCGCCGTGTTCGCCGGGTTGGCGGTCCTGGGGGCGATCTACATCGGGCTCATGCGCCTGTTCCGGGGATTCCGGCGCAAGCGCGAGGATGATGACGATCTGGTTCAGGTCGAATACAAGGTGGTGCGGCGGGAAAAGGATTAGTGGTTTGCCCGGCCCGCTAGTTCTCCCCCAGGCCGAACACCAGTAACACGGCCAGCAATACGGCCACCCAGAGGGCCATGGAACCGGTCGGCCAGCTCTTTGAAAGCGTGTCCGACAAGCGCCCGTCTCCGGCCCGGTAGCCGCGATGGGTCAATACATGCCAGGCCAGGTCCCGAAGCCGGCCCAGCCCGTTCCGGATTCGCCCGGCAGTCGCCGGAATCGCCCG
This sequence comes from Wenzhouxiangellaceae bacterium, assembly GCA_007135395.1. Classification (GTDB taxonomy): domain Bacteria; phylum Pseudomonadota; class Gammaproteobacteria; order Xanthomonadales; family Wenzhouxiangellaceae; genus SLIZ01. The sequence goes on from SLIZ01000136.1 coordinate 11,140, forward strand.
GCGATAGATCCATTCCGAATCCAGCCAGGCCCCGTCCCGGGGCGCCGGGACGCCAAGTCCGATTCTTGACAGCAGGACATAGGCCAAGACCGCCCAGACCAGCAACTGCAGCTGGCCGACGATCTTCAGTCCGTTGAACGGATCGTAGGTACTGCCGAAAACCCGCAGCCCATCGGTCAACGCTGGCCAGAATCCAGCCACAAGGAGCCCGGCGACAATCAGCCCCATCGCCAGCAGCATGGGCCAGGGAGCCTCCCGGACCTGCCTGGGTTCGGCAGGTTCCTGGAAAAAACCCTGCCAGACAACACGCAGACCGATATACAGCATGCCCAGGCCGGACAGGCTCATCATCACCAGCCATACACCGGTGTAGCCACCGTACTCCAGGCTGGCCATGAGCAGCTTCTTGCTTTCAAACGCGCCGGTGCCCGGCATGCCGGCATTGGCCAGCACGCCTACGATCAGAAGCGCCGTGGTCACAGGCATCATTCGGGCAAGGCCGCCGAGTTCGGAGGCCCGGGTGGTTCCCGCCCGCAGCAGCACCACACCCAGGACCATGAACAGCAGCATCTTGAACAGCACATCCATGACCACGTGCATCGTCACCCCGTCCAGGGCAAGGTCGCTGCCTACACCAATGGCAGCCACCATCACGCCGAGCTGGACCATCAGGGTATAGGCTAGCACGCGTCGCAGATCGTTTTCGACCATGGCGTAAAACAGCGGCCAAAGCGCCATGATCAGGCCCACCCATACCAGCAGGGCCTCGCCGGCGAACGCCCGGGCGAGAACGTAGATTCCCACCTTGGTGGTCACGGCAACGAGAATGGCCGAACCCATCGCCGTGGAGCGCGGATAGGCATCCACGATCCAGGAATGAAGCAGCGGGAATCCGGTCTTGATTCCACAGGCAATCAGGATCATCCAGGCCCCCGGGGCGGCCAGCCCGGTTTGACCGAACTCGAAACTGCCGGTGGTACTGCCGTACCACAGGATCCCGCCGAGCAGGGTGACCCCGGAGGTGACCTGGAACACCAGGTAACGGATTCCCGCAGCCACAGCCTGGCTGGTGCCTCCGGCCCAGACCAGCAGCACGCCGTTCAGGGCGATCAGCTCCCAGAAAATGAACAGGGTCAGCCAGTCGCCGGCAAGAACCGCCCCCATCCCGGCCCCGCAATAGCCCAGCATGGCAGCCAGTTCCAGCCTTCGGCCGTGTCCCAGGGCATAGATGGCCGCCAGCAGGGCGGCTACGTGGAACAGGCCGGCAAAAACCAGTGCCATGCCATCCAGGCGAAGGCTCAGATGATAGTCCATGACCGGCCAGAGGAAGGTTGCCTCCCCCGGCCAGGTCTGCCACGCCGACCACCCTGCAACCAGCGGTGTCAGCACGGCAATGGCCGCCGCCCCGCGGCCACCGATGAATGCCACGGCCAGGGCGCCGGCGAAGAAGATGAGGACTGGAAGCAGCTCAATCGGCATCGTGGTCATCCGAATTGCGGTCCAGAAGGGGCTTGAGAATCCGGACTGCCATCAGCAGAACCGTGACTGCCAGAATGGCCAGCAGCGGATGGACAAACGGAATCGCTTCCGGGCCGGATTCGGCACGGAAGAACAGACCGGCCCCGGCCAGGGCCAGGGCAGTCAGAACAAGCCAGACAAGGGGCAGCGAACGCATGGGTCACGGACTCCCTGTGGTCAGCCGGGCGGCCAGGTCATACAGCGGACCGGGCCAGAAAAACAGGACGATGCAGCAGGTGGCTGTGATGACCATGGCCAGTACCTGGGGCCAGGGCGCTTCCCGGACCAGTTTGTCGTTCACCCCTTCCGAGGCGGTGGCAAAAAAACCGCGGATGGGAATGACCAGCAGGTACAGGATGTTGAGCAGGGAGCTGGCCATAAGTGCACCCAGCAGAATCCACTGGTGGGTCTGGAGGGTGGAAAGGGCCAGGTACCACTTGCTCCACATGCCGCCAAACAGGGGCAGTCCGATGATCGACAGCACACCAATGGTGAAGCAGGTAAAGGTAACCGGCATCACCCGGCCCAGTCCATTGAGCTGGCTGACCTTCTTGCGATCGTGGGCCACCTGGATGGCCCCGGCTCCGAAGAACAGGGTGATCTTGGCCACTGCGTGCATGGCAATCTGCATGGCCGCTCCGATGATTGCCACCGGGGTGGCCACCATGGCGCCGAGAACCACATAGGACAACTGTGCGACGGTGGAATAGGCCAGCCGGGCCTTAAGGTCATCAAGGGTCAGGGCAACCAGGGAGGCGGCAACAATAGTGAATGCGGCAAACCAGGCCAGCCAGATTCCCGCCCCGGTGTCGAGCAGGAAGTCGGCACCGAAGATGTAGACAGCCACCTTGAGGACGGTAAATACACCGGCCTTGACCACGGCCACCGCGTGGAGCAGGGCACTGACCGGGGCTGGAGCCACCATTGCTGCCGGCAACCAGCGGTGAGTTGGCATGACGGCGGCCTTTCCGATGCCGAAGATGAACAGGCCGGCGAGCACCGGCACCAGGGCCGGATCGATATTGCCTTCCAGGATGCCCCCCGGGGTGAAATCCAGAGTTCCCGTGGCATGCCAGGTCCAGATCATGGCCGGCAGCAGAAGGCAGATGCTCGTTGTCAGCAGGTAGACCAGGTAGATCCTGGCTCCCTTGCGGGCCTCGTTGGTGCCCGTATGGGCCACCAGCGGGTAGGTGGAGATCGACAGGATCTCGTAGAAAATGAACAGGGTCAGCAGGTTGTCGGCAAAGGCGATCCCCGCCGCAGAGCCCAGGGCGATGGCGTAGCAGGCAAAGAACCTGGCCAGGTTCCTGTAGTTCAGCGACTTCATGTAGCTGATGGCATACAGGGTTGCGACCAGCCACAGGCTGGAGGCTATCAGGGCAAACAACAGGCCCAGGGGCTCGATGGAAAAGGCAATCGAAAGCCCGGGCAGGATTTCCCAGAGAACCTGTTCGCCACCAGCCCCTTCCAGAACCGGGCCGACCTGGCCGATCACCCCGACAAAGAAGAGCCCGGCAAACAGCCAGCAAAAGATGTCCCGCAACAGCGGCGCCCTTGCCGCAAGAGCGATGGCCAGGGCCCCGATAAAGGGAATCAGGATGACCGCAAAGGGACTTGCCACCGGCAGGCTCATGAGTCGACTCCCCCGGGCAGGCCCATCATCAGGGCTTCGGCGGCAGCCGTGGCGGCACCGACGGTCAGGCGGGTGTCAATGCCGAAATAGAAGTTCGCCGCAACCAGGACCCAGACCGGGACAAGCAGGCGAAGGGGAGCCTCGGAAACCGGTGCGGCACCGTCCGGGCGGGGCTGGAACCAGGCCGCCTCGACCACCCGCCAGATGTAGAACACGGCCATCATGGAAGTGATGACGATCAGGATGATCAGCCACCACTGGGCCGATTCCAGGGCCGCCAGAATCAGATACCACTTGCTTATGAACCCGGCGGTCAGGGGCACCCCTATCAGGCTCAGCCCGCCCAGGGCAAAGGCGGTCATGGTCCAGGGCATCTGCCGGCCCAGGCCCCGCAGGGCCTCGATGCGGACACTGCCGATCTGGTAGAACACGGTGCCCAGGGCCATGAAAAGCGCTGCCTTCATCAGTGCATGATTGAAAAGATGCAGGAAGGCGGCGGTCAGTCCCAGGGCGGTTGCCATGCTCACGCCGAGCACCATGTAGCCCACCTGGGCGACGCTGGAATAGGCCAGCATGCGCTTGAGATTCTTCTGGAAAATGGCCACCCAGGAACCGGCAAACATGCCGGCCACGGCCAGGACCATGAGCACCGTGGCTAGGGGCAGGACCACAAAGCTGTAGTCCGGGGCGAACACGGTGTAGACGAACCGGAGCATCACATACAGGGCAACCTTGGTTGCCGTAGCCGCCAGGAAGATGGTGACAAACGACGGTGCGTAGGTATAGGCGTTGGGCAGCCACAGGTGAAGCGGGAACATGGCCAGCTTCAGGCCCATTCCAACAATGATGAACGCCAGGGCGGCTCGTACGGCCCGGGTGTCCCGGAGTTCCGGGATCCGCTCGGCCAGGTCGGCCATGTTCAGGGTGCCGGTCATCATGTACAGAAAGGCGATGCCGATAAGCAGGAAGGTGGCAGCCACGGTGCCCATGATCAGGTAGCGGAAGGCAGCCAGCAGGGCCCGGCGGTCGGAGCCGTGGGCGATCA
>SLIZ01000134.1 GCA_007135395.1 Wenzhouxiangellaceae bacterium
AGCTGTTCGGGAGCCGCGAAGCTCGGCGTCAATGCCTCCAGCCCTTTCGTGAAAGTCCCGTCGCCACTCAGCAGGCGCGCCACGCCAAAGTCCATCAACTTCACCTGCCCTTCTTCGTTCAGGCGGACGTTGCCGGGCTTGATGTCCCCGTGAACCATCATTCGCCTGTGGGCGTGAGCCACCGCCTCGCAGATACCGAAAAACACCTCCAGCCGGCGTTCCATGGGCGGGTCTTCATCAAGCCAGACCTGCAGGTCATGCCCCTGGACCCACTCCATGACCAGAAACGGCCCCCCGTCCTGGTCCAGACCGGCATCCAGCAGCCGGGTCACGCCCGGGTGGTTGAGCCGGGCCAGATGCCGGCTTTCCTCCTGGAGCTGCCGGCTCAACCCGGCCCGTCGAAGGCGAAGCAGCTTGATTGCCACGGTCATCTCGAATGCCCCGTCGGCACGCTGGCCGCGGTAGACCATCCCCATGCCACCTTCCCCGACGGGCTCGAGCACCTCCCAGGGCCCCAGCCGCTGACCCGGCATCAGATGGACCGGCCTGGCATCGGTCATCGATTCCACGCCCCTTCGAGCCAGATCCACCACCGCCTCATCGAGCAAGCTGACCGTATTGCTGCCGGCGGCAAGCTCTTCCAGCCAGCGGTAAAGCCGGGGCCAGCGGGCCTTGCACCCTCGCAGAAATCCATCCCGTTGCCGGTCCTCGAGTTCCAGGTATTCCACCAGCAAACGGTCCACGGCCCGGCGGCGGGTGGCGGTCAACCGATTCAATCCTTTCTTGTCCATGATCCTCCCCGGCCGGCTTTACAGCCCCTCAGCCTGAGTCATGAATCCCAATTGTCATGGTTTGCCCCGGGATTTTCAAAAGCCAGGCCGGCCCACTACTGGTTCAGCAAACGCCTCAGGAATGCCTCACGCTCTTCCTCGGTTACCTGCCTCGGGGTGGTGTATTCGGCATGTCCATCCGGGTCTTGCGAGTCGAAACGCACCCCCCACAGGGGCCGGTCGCTGGCCGGATCGATGGCGTAGCGCAGATCACCGACAAACCAGCCCGAATCGTCCTCGTAGGGCGGGTACCGGGCCAGCCACCTGGCGGAAAAATGATCGAAGCGCCGCAGATCCTCGCCCAGGCGCGTGTCGGCGGCAAACTCTGCCGGGTCGAAACGGGCAACCCGGGGCCCGGCCCAGGTGCGGATTGAAGTCAGCGGCACATTGCGGATGGCCACCACATGCAGGTCGCGGCCGTCATCGACCAGCCCCCGCCACAGCACCAGGTTGGCAAAGGCGGGCTTGGCCACCCGGCGCTGGACCTCCACACCTTCATCGGCCGCCCAGGCGATCAGGGCTGTCTCGGCCCGGTATTGCTGAACTGCGCCGAAGGCCAGGTAGACCCCCGCCCAGGCCGCTGCCAGCGCGAAGGCCCGGCGCCGTTGGCTCCACAGCCCCCAGATTACAAGGGCGATCAACGGCACGGTAAACAGCGGGTCGATCACGCTGATGGTATTCCAGGCCGAACGATGGTCCGAGAAAGGCAGCAGCAGGTAGGTGCCGTAGGAAGTCACCGCGTCGAGAAATGGATGGGAGAGATAACCAAGCAGGCAGAACAGGTACAGGCGGGCAAATCCGGTCCAGCGCCGGAACAGTGGCCACAACACCAGGGCAACCACCATGGCGCCAATGGGTACAAAGCTCAGAGCGTGGGTGAAATGGCGGTGGTACTGGATCTGCAGCAGGGTATCTTCTGTGGAGCGGATCAGCACGTCCAGATCCGGCGCCAGCGCTGCCAGCCCCCCGGCCGCAGCGGCCACCCGGGCCCTGCTCCTTCCAGCGCCGGCCTGGGCCCATATTCCTCCAAATATGGCGTGACTGACCGGGTCCATCCATCATCTCCGTCCTGATCGCTGACAGCAAGGTACACTAAGATCACCAAAGGGGCGTAAATGGAGTCGACGAAATGCCATCGTTCATACTTGATCGATCCATCACGCAGGCATTGATCGTTTCAATGCTGACCGTTTTTCTATTCGCCTGCACGGCCGAGCCGGATTGCGACCAGGCACGGGAGACCGGACGGGAAATCGGGATGCTGGGCATGGAGCGGGAAGCGGACCGGGCCGAGACCCACCCGGGTTGCCTGGAAGAATACGACCAGGGTTGGGAACTGGGAAGGGAGGCCTACTGCGACGACGAAATGGCATTCGACCTGGGCCTGTCCGATCATATCCATTACGGGATCTGCGAGAGCCGGGAATTTCGGGCCAACTTCGAGATGGGTCGCACGCTGCGGGTCCTGAGTGTCGAACAGGAATCCACTGAACTTCAGATTAAGGCCATGGAAGAGGGACGGTATACTCCAGCCGATGGCTCCGGGATCGGACGCCTGCGCCAACGGGAAAGAATCCTGGAACGGGAAATCGCCGACCTTGAAACACTGGCCAGAACCCGGGGACTGATGGACCCCGCCGAGCTTCCGGAAGACATGTAGTTCCACGGCATAACCGGCTGGAGTGGCAAGAGGTACCGCAGCGATTCCCGTGCCTGACGGGCTCTGGTACGGGTTTGCGTATCAGAACTGCAACTTCCATAAAAGACTACTCGAGGTACCCCCATGAGCAAGAGTGCCACCCTGTCGACCGCCCTGGTTGCCATGGTCTTGCTGGGAACGCTGGCTGTCCCGGCCCATTCGGGCCCACCCGGTGATCCCGGATCGACCAACGTCAACAACGATCCGGACCATTCCACCGTGGTCATCGTGTCCCCGGAAATAGAATCCGGGCCGGCACGAACACAGTCCCGACAGACAGCCCAGGGCATGCAATTGCACCTGGACCCGCAGACCGGTGAACGAACCTACTCCGCCGCTGCCGAGACCACCCGGACCGACGAGGACACACTCAAGCGGGCCTTGAACCGGTCCGATGAGGGGCTGAAGGAAAGAGTTCTTGAGGACGGGACCCGGCTGGTGGACCTCCAGGGGAGGTTTCAGAACCTCTTTGCTGCACGCACCGACGCCCGGGGCTCGGTGGTGTTGGGCTGCTTTACCCAGCCTTCCAGACTGCAGGCGTTTTCCGATGGCAAGCGGGAGACCGACCATGAAGATTGAAAGACTGCTTGCCACGCTGATCGCCGTGGTGATTCTCACGATCCCGGTCCAGGCCCAGGCCACGACCATCACCGTGCTCAGCGATGACGATCCCGGCGAGGGCTTCGAAGACACCACCCCGGTCAATCCCGTGGGTGGAAACACCGGCCAGACTCTGGGCCAGCAACGCATGAACGTGGCCCAGGCGGCTGCCGACCAGTGGGCCGGACTGGTCAACAGCTCCGTTGAAATCAAGATCTCCGGGGCCTGGGAAGAACTCGATTGTGAATCCAACAGCGGCGTGCTGGGTTCTGCCGGGCCCACCCAGGTGGCGAGGGACTTCCCCGGTGCCGAGCCCGACACCTGGTACCACATTGCCCTGGCACGGGCCATTGCCGGGCCAGGTTCCTCCCTGGATACCGGCGAGCCGGACATTTCCATGACCCTCAATATGAAACTCGACGAGGGCGATGACGATTGCCTGCTGGGCAACACCTGGTATTACGGGCTCGACGGGTCCGGACCAGCGGGAACCATCGACCTGTATCCGGTCATTCTTCACGAGCTGGCACACGGGCTGGGGTTTTCCAACTTCGTCAATCTGGAGGAAGGGTCGCTGTTCAACGATCTTACGGATGTATATATCAACAACCTCCGGGATACCCAGATTGGGCAGGACTGGCCGGACATGACCGACAACCAGCGGGCGAACTCTGCTACCAATGACCCTAACGTAGTGTGGACCGGCCCGGCGGTTACTGGCTCGGCCGATCAATATGTCTTCAATACCGGGGCCTTTTCCCAGGGGTTTCTCCGGATCCATGCACCGGATGATCTGGCAAGCGGGTCGTCCATATCCCACTGGACGGCGGATGCCTCACCGGATTTGCTGATGAAACCTGTCCTGGGCAATATCGATTTCACCCAGGTGGACCTGACTCCGGCCCTGATGCAGGACATTGGCTGGGAGACCGCCCTTTTCAGGGACCGCTTCGAGGCAAACTAGTTTACTAACGAGATCACTAATCAGCAGACATTCAGCGCTTCAGAGCCGGCCTCCAGCAAGGCGCGCGAGCGCAGACATAGCGGGACTATTTCAAGCGAGCGGAACGCAGCTGGTGGC
>SLIZ01000031.1 GCA_007135395.1 Wenzhouxiangellaceae bacterium
ACCGGTTCGAAGTAGGCGGCGACGGGCTCTATCAGCCCGTAGTAAACGAAAATCGCCACGGCGCAGGATACCGGGACGATGATCTTGAGCAGCACCAGGAGCAGTTGCAGGCTTTTTTGCAGGCCCCTCTTTACCGGAACGGCAAGGGCGGTCATTGAATCGAACTCCTTTCGGCCGGCGCGGTCAATCACTCTTCGCGCAGGACCATGTGCATCTGGATAAAGCGCATCATATCCGTGCGGCTGAGCAAGCCCACCAGGTCCCCGTTGTCCATGACCAGGGCCCGCCCGGTATTGCCGGCGGCCATCTTCATCATCACCTCGGCGGCGTCGGTGCCGGGGCTCAGGACCATGGTCTCCTTGAGCGGGGTGAGGACCCGGGCCACCCTGGCATGAGGCCATTCCTCCCGGGGCACTACCTTCATGTTCTGCAGGGAAACCAACCCGTGAGTGGTGGAGCCGTAGACGACGGGGAAGGCTCCGTACTTGTGGTGCAGGAAATATTCAGCCAGCTCTTCCAGGGTGTATCCGGCGTAATAGTGGGCTGAAACGACGTCGGCCAGTTCCGGTTCGACTTCCTCCAGGTGTTCCAGGGCAGCCTCCAGGTCCAGCACCCGCAGGGCATCCTGCTCCGCCGTATCCGGGGTGGGGGTGTCCGGTGCCTGGATCTGGTCGACCCCGGTGCCGGTGCGGACAGGATCACTGCCTCGCTTCTTGGACTGGCGCATGCGGGCATGATCGACAATAGCCTGGCGCACGGCCCGGCCCATAAGATGCATCAGATGCTTGCGGTCGCTGATCTCCCAACTCCCCTTAAACAGCTTCAGGAATGCTTCGTGAACCACCGCCGTGGTTTGCAACGTCACCGGTTGCCGGGAGCCAAGGAGACGGCGGCGGGTAATGGCGCGAATGTCCTGGTAGATCAGCCGGCTCAGCTTTTCCCTGGATTCCGAATCCTGCTGGAATTCCCGCAGCAGGTGGGTGATTTCTCCACGGGAGGCAGTCATGGCAAAGCCCGGCCGGTCTCGACCTTTAAGTCGGCTTTGTTCACTGGACGTAAACCCGGGTCAGGGCCATGCTGGCATCCATGGTGCGCTCGTCATCGAGCCCGAGTTCCGATTCGAGGATGGAAAACGCCAGCAGAAGGCGGGCTTCGGCCAGCCGGTGATGCTCCTTGGCATGCAATGTCTTGCCCAGGTTGGCCAGGTAGTAGCCCGTCCGCCAGTTCCCGTTCGGCCACCGGGTCTGGCTTGCTTCCACCGCCGTGGCCAGGATTGCCCGGGATTCTTCCAGCTTGCCAAGCCGCCGGGTAACCGTTCCCAGCCGGTTTGTTGTAGACAGGGTCCTGACATGGTCTGGTCCCAGAACCCGGCTGCTTCGCTCGACCACCTGGGCATAAAGATTGCGCGCCTGATCATACGATCCCTTTTCCTCAAGTACCCGGGCCAGGTTGTTCAAGGAAGCCAGTGTGCCGGGAGAATCAGGACCATAGATCCCGTGTCTGCGCTCAAAAGCCTGCTGCTGCAACTTTTCGGCGGCATCGAGCTTGCCCATTCTGCGTTTCAAGACCCCCAGGTTGGTCATTGACGCCAAAGTCGAGTTGTGGTCCGGGCCCAGCACGACCCGTCGACCTTCCAGTGCCTCGACGTAGTACGGAAGCGCCTTCTCCAGGTCGCCAATGCTCGCAATGAGCATGCCGGTGTTGCTGATTGAATTAAGGGTATCGGGATGGCGGCTACCCAACAAATCACGCCGGCCATCCAGTGCCTTCTTGCTGTATTTCAATGCCTCGTCCGGCCGGTCAAGGGCTCTTAGCATGCTGGACAGGCCGCTCTTGGCGCCCAGCGTTGCCTGATGGTTCTCCCCCAGGCTTTCCCTGAAGCCCTCAAGGGCCATGCGTGCATATTCCATTCCCTGTTCCGGGTCACCGCGCATACGCAGGATGATGCCCAGGTTGTGCACCGAGGCCAATGTTTTCCGGTGATGATCTCCAAGCTGATCCCGGCGTCCGTTCAAGGCTGCGCGATAGTTTTCTTCTGCCAGATCGAGATCACCGGCCCGCGTATGGATCGAGGCCATGGAATTGCGGGTGTCCAGCGTATCCAGGTGCCGGCTTCCAAGAACTCGTTCCTGTCTTTCAAGTGCGGCCTCAAGATAGCTTCTTGCCTTCTCATAATCGCCCGAATCACGCGCGACCAGCCCTCTCTGGTAGAGGGCGCTCAGGGTCTTCGGGTGGTCCTTGCCCCGGGTCGTCTTGAACAATTCGAGCGCCTGCCTCTGGGGCTCCCTGGCCGCATCGATCAGGCCGATTTCGCGCATGGTGGTGGCAACAGCCTGCAACATCCGGGCCCGATAGTCCGGCTGGTCGCTGAACTGTTTTTCGATGGTCGCCAGGCTATGGGCGAAGATGAATGCTTCCAGTACATCCAGGGCCACGTCGGTGAAATTGATACCTTCAAGCCCCAAGTCCGGAGTTTCATAACCACCTTCGCTTTCATGTCCGCCGCCGGATTCTTCCAGAAGCGCTTCCCGTTGAGCCACGAGGCTTTCACGCAATGCCGCACCCATATCCGCTACCTCGATGTCGGCCAGTTGCGCCTGCTGAAAGGAGACCAGCTGCTCCAGCTCCAGGGCTCGCTGACTGGCCTGGGAGTAAAGCAGCAGGCTCACGACCAGGCCGATGGCAAGCAGCGTCAGGCTGGTGGCAACGCCGCCGGTGAGTACCGGGTTTCGCCGCAGGAACTTCCAGGCCCTGGAGAATCGGGAGGGCTGGTGGGCTTCTACGGGCCAGTGGCCCTGGTAGCGGCGAAGATCGGCGGCCAGTCCATCCACCGACGAGTAGCGATCTTCCGGCTCAAAGGCACAGGCCTTGTCCACTATCGCCCGCAACTCGCCGGGCCGGTCAGGTTCGGGCACGGGGGCAGACGACGGCGGTCCATCGTTGCGTCCGGGTATCCGGCCTTCCACCATCCATCCCAGCACGGCACCCAGAGCCCAGATATCGCCGTGCGGGCGCAGTGGCTGGCCCAGCAACTGTTCGGGGGGTGCAAAGCTGGGAGTCAGCCCGGCGCCAGGGTGGTCTTCCGGGTCCCGTTCGTCGAACAGCCGGGCCACGCCGAAATCCAGCAAATTGACCTGACCATCCTGGTGCAGGCGTACATTGGCCGGCTTGATGTCACCATGAACGATCAGGTGCTGGTGGGCATGGCTGACCGCTTCGCACAGGGCAATGAGCACATCCAGTCGCTCATCCAGGCTCGGTGCACCTTCGATCCAGGTCGGCAGATCGATTCCCTCGACCCATTCCATCACCAGGTAAGGACCGGCCCGGTCGTCGAGACCAGCGTCGATCAGGCGGGTAACCGCCGGATGATCCAGCCGGGCAAGCAGGTGGCTTTCCCTCTGGAGCTGCTCACCAAGCCCGGAGCCGCGCAGCCGAAGCAGCTTGACCGCAACGGTTTTCCTGAACGAGCCATCGGCACGCTCGGCCCGGTAGACAACCCCCATGCCCCCCTCACCAACCTTCTCCAGCAGCCGCCAGGGACCCCGACGATGCCCCGGCTCGACGAGCCGGGCAATCTCTTCGATCCCGGGATCGAGCGCCCCGCGGGCCAGCCGTCGTACAGGTTTATCCAGGATCGTCAGGGTGGGGCTGGGCCCGGCCTCCAGCAACTCCGCCAGCCAGCGTGAAAGACGCGGCCAGCGGGCCCGGCACCGCTGCATGAATGCCTCCTGCTGACCGGGTTCCAGTTTCAAATATTCGGCCAGCAACCGGTCAAGCGCCCGGCGGCGTGCGGTGGTCAAGCTTGGGCGTGTGCTCCCCATAGGCGTACCGCTGCTGAATCAGCTTTTCATACCCGGGCGACGGTCGCGCCCGGACTCCCTCAGGTTATCAGCCTAGCAAACCCGTCCAGCTTATTCCAGATGGCCTGGGCAAGAGGATTGCCGGCTGGCTGCCAGGCAACCCACAGCACTTGCCTGGCCTCTGCCTGGCCTCGTTTGAAACGATTCTGGCGCCGGATTTCGTCGGTTTTCGCTTTCTGAGGGAGACATCAAAACGAGGGACGTTTCATGAACCGGATCATGACTGGCACGCTCACAGCCGCCACAATGCTTTTAATCACCGCCGGGCCGATGGCCCAGGCCG
>SLIZ01000131.1 GCA_007135395.1 Wenzhouxiangellaceae bacterium
AAGGAAGGCGAGAACCAGGAAGACGTGACCATGGACCTGCCGGAGCGCTTCCGGAACAATCCTGGCACCCAGCAGACCTGATCCGGACCGGATCAGCAATCGGCATGAGGAGGCCGGCCCAACGGGGCCGGCCTTTTACGTTAGGGCACCTGGAATCTCGGGGCCGTGAATCCATTCCCCGCACTTGATGGTCCCCACGCAGGCGTTGGGCCGGAAGTGGTAGATCCAGTGGTTGATGTTCGGGGCATCGATGATCGCCAGGTCTGCCTGGTAGCCGGGGAGCAGGCTGCCATGGGAATCCTGAAGGCCGATGGCCCGGGCCGCATGGGTGGTGGCACCCTGGACAGCTTCGGCGGGGCTCATGCCCTGGTTGAGGCAGGCCAGTACCAGGGCCATGTGGAGGTGGTAGCTGGGCGCACTGCCCGGATTGAAATCCGTGGCCACCGCCAGCCTTACCCCGGCCGCCTTCCAGCGTTGTGCATCCAGGTAGTTTTCCTTCAGATACAGGGAGGCTATGGGCAGGCTCACGGCCACCGTTCCGGCATCGGACATGGCTTTCATGCCCGCCTCATCGGCGTACTCCAGGTGCTCGGCGGAGAACGCGCCCAGTTCCCCGGCCAGCCCGGCACCGCCGCCGGATGACAACTGGTCGGCGTGGATCTTCAGGCCCAGCCCGTGATCCCGGGCGGTCTCCAGGATGCGCCGTCCCTGGTCCAGGGTGAAAGCGCCCTTTTCGATGAATACATCGCAGAACCGGGCCAGGCCCCGATCGGCCACCCGGGGGATTATCTCCTTGCAGACCAGGTCCACGTAAGCATCCGGGTTGTCGGCATACTCCGGCGGAACCAGGTGGGCACCGAGAAAGGTGGGCACGATCTCAACCCCCTGGCGCCCGGCCAGGTCGGCGTAGACCTCCAGCTGCTTGATTTCGTCTTTCGTGGTCAGCCCGTAGCCGGACTTGGCTTCCACCGTGGTCACCCCGAGCCGGGCCATGCCTTCCAGGGCTTCGGCGGCCCTGGCGGCAAGGGTTTCCGGATCGGTGTCCCGGGTAGCGCGTACCGTACTTAAAATGCCGCCACCGGCGGCCTGGATTTCCTGGTAGCTGGCCCCTTCGAGGCGGGCTGCAAACTCGTCGCCTCGCCAGCCACCGAAGCACAAGTGGGTGTGGCAGTCGATCAGGCCCGGGATCAGGACCCTTCCACCGGCATCGAAAGCCTCCTGGTCGGCCAGTTCCCGGGGCAGCTCCGATTCGGGTCCGGCGAACACGATTCGTCGCTCCCGCCAGGCCACGGCAGCATTTTCAATGGCACCGGTCTCCCCGACCCCGCCGCTGGCGGGCATGGGAAGCAACTGGCCGATGTTGGTAATCAGTCCCACAGGCCCAGATGCTCCAGTCCCTGTTCCACGGTTCTGACCAGATCGCCCTGGCACAGCAATTCGGTGCACGCGTCCAGGTCCTGGCCAAGCTGGTAATCGACCTCGGCATGCTCGACGATCCCGCGCACGCAATCGTGGGCCAGGGCGACTCCCTTGCCCGGCCTGAGGGGTTTGCGAAAGTCCAGGGCCTGGGCGGCGGTGAGCATTTCCACCCCCATGATGCTCTCCAGGTTGGAGATGACACTGAGCAGCTTGATCGCGGAGATCGAGCCCATGGACACATGGTCTTCCTGGCCCAGGCTGGTGGGTATGGAGTCCACGCTGGCCGGGTGGCAAAGCACCTTGTTTTCGCTGACAAGCGCTGCCGCCGTGTACTGGGGAATCATGTAGCCGGAATTGATGCCGGTATCGGCCATCAGCAGCTTTGGCAGTCCGTCATGGCCTTCCAGCAGCAGATAGGTTCGGCGCTCGGAGATGCTGCCAAGTTCGGCCAGGGCAATGGCGGCGTAATCCAGGGCCAGTGCCAGGGGCTGGCCATGAAAGTTTCCGCCGGAGACGATGTCCCCGTTGTTGAATACCAGGGGATTGTCGGTGACCGAGTTCAGTTCCCGCTCGACCACCTCCGTGGCGTGGGCCAGGGCATCCCGGCTGGCCCCGTGGACCTGGGGAATGCAGCGCAGGCAGTACGGGTCCTGGACCTTGCCGCAGTCCCGGTGGGATTCCAGGATCTCGCTTTCGTGGAGCAGGTTTCGGATATTACGGGCGACCCGGATCTGGCCCGGATGTGGGCGGATGGCGTGAATCCGGGCGTCGAAGGGCCGGGCACTGCCCTGAAGCGCTTCCAGGCTCATGGCCCCCAGCACGTCGGCGGCGGGCAGCAAATGCCAGGCCCGGTTCAGCACGAAGGCCCCGTAGGCGGCCATGAGCTGGGTGCCATTAATCAGTGCCAGGCCATCCTTGGGCGCAAGCTCCACCGGTTTCAGCCCGGCCCGGGCCAGGGTTTTTTCCGCCGGTTCGGGACCGCTGTGGTCGGGGTTCCAGCACTTGCCCAGGCCGATCAGGGGCAGGCTCATGTGGGCCAGGGGAGCCAGGTCGCCGGATGCGCCCACGCTGCCCCGGGAGGGAATCCAGGGCAATACGCCTTTCCGGTCGAATGCCAGCAGTTGCCTGAAAACCGGTTCGGATATGCCCGACTGCCCGAGGCCCAGGGCATGAATCTTGAGCTTTAGCATCAGCCCGGAAATCGTTGGCGGGACCGGTTCGCCGGTACCGCAGGCATGGGAGAGAAGCAGGTTGCGCTGCAACTCGGCCAGCCGGTCGTCCCCGATTCGCTTGTCGGCCAGTGCCCCGAAGCCCGTGTTGATGCCGTAGATGGCCTCGTCCCGGCCCAGTGCCTCATCGACCACCGCCCGTGACCGTGCAACCGCACTGTCATCGGCCCGAAGGGCGGCCAGGCTGGCATCCAGGTCGGTGTACAGGTTTCGTATGCTTATGTTCATCGGTCAGTTCTCTTGCCGGCACAGCCGGGGTGGGTGTCTTCCGGGTATTCGATCCCGGCGGTCATCCGAGCATCGGCACGTCCACCCCGCGCTCCCTGGCCGTGTCGATGGCCTCGTCGTAGCCCGCATCGGCATGGCGGATGACCCCCATTCCCGGGTCGGCGGTCAGCACCCGTTCCAGGCGTCTGTAACCGGATTCCGTGCCGTCGGCCACGCTCACCATGCCGGCGTGCATGGAGTAGCCGATTCCCACGCCGCCGCCGTGATGAAGGGACACCCAGGAAGCCCCGCAGGCGGTATTGACCATGGCGTTGAGCAGGGGCCAGTCGGCAATGGCATCGGAGCCATCGGCCATGGCTTCGGTTTCACGGTTGGGCGAGGCCACTGATCCGCAGTCCAGGTGATCCCGGCCGATCACGATGGGCGCTTCGACCTTGCCCTTTTCCACCAGCCAGTTGAATTTTTCGCCGGCCTGGGCCCGCTCACCGTATTCCAGCCAGCAGATTCTTGCCGGCAGGCCCTGGAACTGGATCTTCTCCTGGGCCTTTTCGATCCAGCGTCGCAGGTGTTCCTTTTCCGGGAACAGCTCCAGGATCGCCTTGTCGGTGACCGCAATGTCTGACGGATTGCCCGACAGGGCGGCCCAGCGAAACGGCCCGGCGCCACGGCAGAAAAGCGGGCGGATGAATGCCGGTACGAAGCCGGGGAAGTCGAAGGCGTTTTCCATGCCCCGCAGGTCGGCCACCTGGCCGCGCAGGTTGTTGCCGTAGTCAAAGGTCACCGCCCCTTTCTTCTGCATCTCCAGCATGGTTTCCACGTGGACGACCATGGAGTCGAGCACCCGGTTGTCGTAGCCCTCCGGATCGGACTCGCGCAGTTGGGCCGCTTCGTCCAGGTCGAGCCCGTCCGGGATGTATCCGGTTCGAAGGTCATGGGCCGAGGTCTGGTCGGTCAGCGCGTCGGGAATGATGTCCCGGCGCAGCATCTCCGGCAGTACCCGGGCTATATTGCCCAGCAAACCCACCGACACCGGCTGGCTTGCGGTGCGGAAGATTTCCATGGCCTCGTCCAGGGACTTTGCCTTGCGATCGCAATAGCCGGTTTCCACGCGCCGGTCGATGCGGCTTTCGTCAACTTCCACGGCCAGACAGTGGCCTTCGTTCATGGTCACCGCCAGGGGCTGGGCACCGCCCATGCCACCCAGGCCCGCGGTTACGGTCAACCGGCCCTTGAGGGATCCGTCGAAATGCTGTCGGGCCAGTTCGGCAAAGGTCTCGTAGGTGCCCTGGACAATGCCCTGGGAGCCGATGTAGATCCAGGAACCGGCGGTCATCTGCCCGTACATGGTCAGCCCCTTTGCCTCCAGTTCCCGGAAGGTCTTCCAGTTGCCCCAGCGGGGAACCAGGTTGGAGTTGGCGATCAATACCCGGGGTGCTTCCTCGTGGGTGCGCAATACGCCTACCGGTTTGCCCGACTGGACCAGCAGGGTCTCGTCATTTTTCAGTCGCTTCAGGGTGGCAACCAGGGCGTGGTAGCAATCCCAGTTCCGTGCCGCCTTGCCGGTCCCGCCGTAGACGATCAATTCGTCGGGTTTTTCGGCCACCGCCGGGTCCAGGTTGTTCATCAGCATCCGCAACGCCGCTTCCTGATGCCAGCCCCGGCAACTGAGACTTGTGCCGTGGGCTGCCCGGATGGGGCCGGGTGATGTGGCGGGTCTGGGTTTTGCAACCATCGAAGGGCTCCCTGAAAGTCAAGCATGAAAGTATATCAACGCTGACCGGGGCGGGTCCGTGTGGTGATCGGACTCGTTTGATGATTGAGCCCGTTGATCATTTTACCCTTGGGGAAATTGAACCCGTGGGATAATTCAACCATGGAACCATTCGAGAATTTCCTGGCTCTTGGCGTTGCCCTTGTGCTGGGCTTGCTGATCGGCCTGGAGAGGGGCTGGAAGGAACGGGAGGCCCCCGAGGGCAGCCGTATCGCGGGTATTCGAACCTACGGTCTGCTCGGACTCCTGGGCGGGACCTGGGCCCTGGTCGCCGAAGCCCTGGGAGAAGTCCTGCTCGGCTTCGGGCTGCTGGCCATTGCCGGAGTCCTGGTTGCTGCGTACTGGTCATCTACCGGTCGCGGTCGTGACCTGGGTATTACCGGGCTGGTAGCCGGGATCCTGGCCTTTGTCTTCGGGGCAATGGTTGTTATCGGTTACATGGGGCTGGCTGCCGCTGCAACGGTGGTCACCGTTCTCCTTCTCGGCTACAAGCCCCAGCTCCACGGCTGGCTGGAGAGACTGGAACAGAAGGAGCTTTTTGCCACGTTCAAGCTCCTGCTGATCACCGTGGTGATCCTGCCAATCCTGCCAGATCAGGGATACGGGCCCTGGGAGGCGCTCAATCCGTTCCGGATCTGGTGGATGGTCATCCTGATCGCCGGCATATCCTTTGCCGGCTATGTTGCGGTACGACTGGCCGGGCCCCGGCTGGGGCTGGCTTTCACCGGCCTGGTGGGCGGGCTTGCATCATCGACGGCTGTGACCCTCAATTTCTCCCGGGCGGCCCGGCGGGCGGAATCTCCGGCCATGGTCGATACCCTGGCCGGAGCGACACTTTTTTCCTGCGCTACCATGTTTCCGAGAATCCTGGTTATCGTCGCCGTGCTCGACACACAGTTGTTCATGGAAATGGCCATTCCGATGGGGGTGACCACCCTTGTGGCCTATTTCCTGGCGCTGCTGGTGTGGAGGCGTACCGGGGGCCATGAACAACAGCCTGCCCATCCGGCCGCGGTGGGTCTGTACAACCCCTTCGATATCAAGCCGGCGGTGGTCTTCGGGCTGGTGCTGGCCGCGATTGCATTTCTTTCCCGGGCGCTGCAGGTCACCGTGGGCGAGGCCGGGCTTTACGGGCTTGCTGCAACGGCGGGTCTGGCGGATGTGGCGGCCATCTCCCTGTCCATGGCTGACCTTTCCCGGGAAGCCCAGGTAACCCGACCGGTGGCTGCGTTGAGCCTGTTCATCGCCGCGGTCGTCAACACCCTGGTCAAGATCGGACTGGCAGGATTCATCGGCGGTCGCCGGATGGGTGTGCTGGTCGCAGGGGTGTTGATCCTGGCGATGGTCGCGGGTCTGCCCCTCTACTGGATACTGCCTTCCTTATAGACCCATTTATAGACCCAGGCTTTGATGCTTTCTCACGATCAGCATGGAAAGCTCCAGGGCCTGTTCGTAATTCAGGCGCGGGTCCACGGTGGTCTTGTAGGCCCGGGTCAGGTCATGTTCGGTCAGTTCCCTGGCCCCACCAATGCACTCGGTGACATTCTCGCCGGTCAGTTCCAGGTGGACACCACCCAGCCTTGATCCGCATTCGGCGTGGACCTCGATGGCCTGTTCCAGCTCGGACTGGATGTTGGCGAACTTCCGGGTCTTGTAGCCGTTGGCGGTCTTTTCGGTGTTGCCGTGCATGGGATCGCAGATCCACAGCACCGGCGATCCGGTTGCCTTGGCGGCCTTGATCAGCGGGGGCAGGCCGTCGGCGATCTTGTCGGCACCCAGGCGGTGAATCAGGACCAGGCGACCGGCCTCGTTGTCCGGGTTCAGGTGCCGGATCAGTCCCTTGAGCCAGTCGCTGTCCATGCCCGGGCCGACCTTGATGCCCACGGGATTGCGTACCCCGCGGAAGAATTCGGTGTGGGCGCCTTCCAGTTCGGCGGTTCGCATGCCGATCCAGGGGAAATGGGCAGACAGGTCGAACCAGCCCCACTGGCGGGGAACCTGGCGGGTCAGGGCCTGCTCGTAGGGCAGGTGAAGGGCCTCGTGGGAGGTGAAGAAATCCACCCGACGCAGGCTGCCCGGCTGCTGGCCGGTGACTGTTTCGAGAAATCGTACGGAGTGGCCGATATTGCCGGCGACCCGGTGAAACTCGTCGGCCAGGGGGGAATGTTCCAGCCAGCCCAGGTCCCAGTATTCCGGGTGGTGCAGGTCGGCAAAGCCGCCGTCGACCAGGGCCCGAACGAAATTCATGGTCATGGCCGAACAGGCATGGCCCCGGAGCAGTCGCTGGGGGTCCGGTCGACGGGCCTCGGCGGTGAATTCCGGGGCATTGACCAGGTCTCCGCGGTAGCTGGGCAGCGTCAACCCGTCCCGGGTCTCCGTATTGGCCGACCGGGGCTTGGCGTATTGCCCGGCAAACCGGCCGATCCGGACCACCGGCGTTTCCAGCCCGTGGACCATGACCAGGCTCATCTGCAACAGCACCTTCAGCCGGTTGGCCACGATGGTGGAATTGCACTCGTCGAATGTCTCCGCGCAGTCTCCACCCTGGAGCACGAAGCGCTTGCCCGCCTGGGCTTCGGCAAGCTGCTGGCGCAGGGAGTTGATCTCCCAGGAAGTCACCAGCGGTGGACGGGCTGCCAGTGCGGTAGTCGCCCGGTTCAGCTCCGAGGGATCATCGTAGACTGGCTGCTGCCCGGCAGGTTTTTCCTGCCAGGAATCCAGTCGCCAGTTTTTGGCGGGCGTGATTGGCTTGAGCGGTTCTTTCATTATGCGTTCCTGATGGTTGCCCAAAGGGTAAACCCGGCGAGCAACAGATACCAGACCAGCGTCCAGGCCGGCATGGAGAGTCCGAGGAAAGTCCAGTCGACCAGGGTACAGTCACCGCCGCCGGTGAATGCCATCTGGATGGCATTGGGCAGCGAGTGCTCCTCAATCATGTAGCCGAGCCCCGCCCCGCAGCTTGGCACCATCTCCCCGGCCTGGGCGGCGTGGTGGATGTAGAGGTGGCGTCCGGCCGTGGCCACACCCCATCCGGCGCCGGCCAGTATCAGCACGCTGTATCCCCAGCGCCCGGTCCGGCCCGGGTTGTGGATGGCTGCCACCAGGGCCAGCAGGGCCATGATGATGAAGGCCACCCGCTGCAGGATACACAGCGGGCAGGGGTCCAGGTACAGCACGAACTGGCTGTAATAGGCATAGCCGAGCAGGCCTGCACTGATCGCAAAGACCGCAAGCATGCTGATTCGGTATGTCAGGAATCGGGTCATGTTGAATATGGTAACGAATTCAGTGCAACAGACTCATCAAAACACGGATAGTTCTGGCTTGCGGCAAGTGCTTTCCCGCCCGTGTTGACGTCAGGTGCAACCGTCAACCTTCCGTTCAGCCCAGCAGGTCTTCGACAGCGGCCCGTTCCTCCCGCAGTTCCCGGTCGGTAGCCATCATCCGTTCCCGGGAAAAATCGCTGATTTCCAGGTTCTTGACGATGTGCCACTTTCCACCCTCACAGGTGCACGGGAAAGAATAGATCACACCCGGTTCGATCCCGTAGCTGCCGTTGGCCGGAACCGCCATGGAGACCCAGTCGCCTTCCCGGGCACCGAGGACCCAGTCGTGCATGTGATCGATGGCCGCTGATGCCGCCGATGCAGCACTGGACAGCCCACGGGCCTTGATGATGGCCGCTCCGCGCTGCTGGACGGTGGGAATGAATTCATTGACATACCAGTCCTTGTCCACCGCATCCGATGCCGGATCACCGCTGATCAGGGCGTGGCTGATATCCGGATACTGGGTGGAGGAATGGTTGCCCCAGATGATCATGCGCCACAGCAGGGAAACATGGATCCCGGTTTTCGATGCCAGCTGGGCCAGGGCCCGGTTGTGGTCCAGCCGCGTCATGGCGGTAAAGTTCTGGGACGGCAGATCCGGGGCGTTGGCCTGGGCTATCAGGGCGTTGGTATTGGCCGGGTTGCCCACGACCAGTACCTTGACCTCCCGGCTGGCCACGGCATTCAGGGACTTGCCCTGGGGGCCGAAGATCTTGCCGTTTTCGCTCAGCAGGTCGGCCCGTTCCATACCTTCACCCCGTGGTTTTGCACCGACCAGGATGGCGTAATCGGCATCCTTGAAGCCGGTGTCCAGGTCGGTGGTGGTCACGATGGACTTGAGCAGGGGAAAGGCCCCGTCTTCGAGTTCCATGGCAACGCCCTTGAGGGCATCCTGGGCCGGGGGAATATCGATCAGCTGAAGAATGACCGGCTGGTCCGGGCCGAGCATGTTGCCGGCGGCAATGCGAAAACACAGTTGGTATCCGATCTGGCCGGCGGCGCCGGTAATGGCAATGCGAACGGGACGGTTCATGATCTTCTCCACGGTCAAAACGCACTATTCTAGCGCCAAACAGGCCGGCAGACACATTCCCGGCGGGTTCAGCCAGCCAGTTCCCGGGCAGCCAGCATGGCAATGCCCACCGCAAAGCCATTGACGCACATGTGGGCGACAAGGGGGGCGAGCAGCCGGCCGGTACGGGCATACAGCCAGCTCAGGAGCAGGGAAAGGACAAATACTGTGGTCGGGTAGACCACCACATCGGCGCCGGTCCCTTCGAAATACTGCAAGTGAATGGCGGCAAACGCCCCGCTGGTTGCCAGTGCACCGATGATCGGAAATCCCCGATTGAGAAAGAGCCGGTAGCCCATGCGGCGGAAAAGCAGCTCCTCGCCCAGGGGTGCGCCGATGACTGCGTAGGCGATCAGCCACGGGTCCAGCTGCAGCGCCTCGGCCATGGCCTGTCCACCCGGGTTTTCCAGGCCGACCAGCATGGCAAGCAGCAGGAGCAGGGGAATGGAAACAAGCGTCCAGACAAAAAAAGTGCCAAGGCCCATGCCCATGGCCTTGCCCGTCGAGACGGGCTGAAAATCCGGATGGGCGGTTTCCCGTCGGCGCCAGACCAGGAATACTCCCAGGGCCAGGACGGGCAGCGCCCACTGGCTTAGCGTCATCACGTTGCCCAGTTGTGCCCCGGAGGTGTAAATCCGGCCCCGGTCTTCCAGGGCCTGCTCGATTTCCGGCCTCAGTTGATCCTCGGACACGAAAAAACCCTGGCGTTTCGCAATGGTGACCACGCATTGGTCCTCGTCGTCACTGCGCCACATCGAACTTACTCCGGGGTCGGACGCCGGGCGGATGGAAAATCGGTCACGCAGGCTGTCCCTGGACTCGAGCCACCGGCCGATTTCGGCACAATCCTCGCCGCCGTGGCCCTCGAGGACATAGACCCGGGTTGTCTCGTAGCCAAGCAGGAAAATCAACAACGTGCCTGCAAGCAGGGACCCGAGAATCATCCCGGCAAACAGCCCGCCCCACTGGACAAGGGGCCGGGGCAGGGCCCGGAGGTTATTCAGTTCCCTTCTTGATGCCCGCAGGGCCTTTCCGAACATGGTCTGGACAACTGCCGTTTCGCCAGCGATGTATCCTGCCGCTACAATCGGGGAACATCAAGCCACAAGCGAGCACTGCCGTGAGCCCCATACGAGTTGTTCCAGTTGTTCTTTTCGCCCTTCTTTTTTCCACTTCCGAGGCTGTTGCGATGTCCGGAGACCGTATTACCGGCGAGACCTTCGCCACCCGATCCGACGTGATTGCCGAACACGGCATGGCCGCCACCAGTCATCCCCTGGCCACCCAGGTGGCCCTGGATATCCTGAAAGCCGGGGGCAATGCGGTGGATGCGGCCATCGCCGCCAATGCCGCCACTGGCCTGATGGAACCGACCGGCAACGGCATCGGCGGGGACTTCTTCGTCATCGTCTGGGACGCCGAGAGCGAAGAGCTCTACGGATACAACGGGTCCGGTCGATCCCCGAAGTCCCTGTCGCTGGAATATTTTCTCGAAAACGACTATTCCGACATCCCCCAGCGGGGCCCCTTGCCGGTATCGGTGCCCGGCACCATCGACGGCTGGTTTGCCATGCACGAGCGCTTCGGCCGGATGGACATGGCCGACATCCTGGCTCCGACCATCGAATACGCCCGCCAGGGTCATCCGGTGGCCGACCTGATTGCCTGGTACTGGGACCGCTCGGTACCGGTGCTGGAGGAATATCCCGGATTCGTCGAGCAGTTCACCATCGATGGACGGGCACCGGAGGCCGGGGAGATCTGGAAGAACCCGGGGCTGGCCGACACCCTTGAAGCCGTGGCCGAAGGCGGGCGGGATGCCTTCTACAAGGGCGATATCGCGCGCTCGATCGGCGACTTCATGGAAGAACACGGCGGCTTTCTGAGCTACGAGGACATGGCCGCCCACGAGGGCGAGTGGATCGATCCGGTTTCGACGAACTACCGGGGGGTCGATGTCTGGCAGCTTCCACCCAACGGCCAGGGGATTGCCGGACTCCAGATACTCAACATGCTCGAGGCTTATGATCTGGCCGAATACGGTTTCGGTTCACCCGAGCACGTTCACCTTTTCACCGAGGCCAAGAAGCTGGCCTTCGAGGACCGGGCCCGCCACTACGCTGACCCGGAATGGATGGAAGTGGAAGTCGCCGACCTGATCGACAAGGAATACGCCGCAAAGCGCCGGGAACTGATCGACCCGGAACGGGCCGCCCGGACAGTGGAGGCGGGCAATCCGGCGCTCAACCAGGGCGATACGATCAACCTGACCACGGCCGATTCCGATGGCAACATGGTCTCTTTGATCCAGTCCAACTACCGCGGCATGGGCTCCGGGATGACGCCCCCGGGGCTGGGTTTCATCCTGCAAAACCGCGGCGAGATGTTCGTGCTGAAGGAAGGCCACCCGAACACCTTCGAACCCGGAAAGCGCCCCTTTCATACCATCATCCCCGCGTTTCTAACCCGGGATGGCAAGCCGTGGGTCAGCTTTGCCCTGATGGGCGGGGGCATGCAGCCCCAGGGTCACGCCCAGATCGTGATCAACCTGGTGGATTTCGAGATGAGCCTGCAGGCGGCCGGTGACGCCCCGCGCATCCATCACACCGGCAGTACCGAGCCGACCGGCCAGGCCATCCAGATGACCGACGGGGGCGTGCTGAATCTCGAGTCCGGTTTTTCCTACGACACCGTCCGGGCCCTGATGAAAATGGGCCACACCATCACCTGGGCCCTGGGTCCCTACGGGGGCTACCAGGCCATCATGAAAGACCATGAGCATGGCGTCTACCGGGGTGCCTCGGAGTCGAGAAAGGATGGCCAGGCCGGGGGATACTGACCCTTGCCGGCAAGCGCTGGTAGACTGATGGGCAACCTGAGTTTTTCACGCAAGCAGAGGAAACCGATAATGCGATTTCTGATTTTGAGTCTGACATTGGCTTTTTCGATGGCTGCCTGGGCAAGCCCCACCGATGAGTACTGGAGCAAACTGGAGGCGCTTTGTGGCAAGGCCTTCGAGGGCGAGTTGATTACCCACCCGGAAGGCGAGGAAGACTTTGTCGGCCACGAGCTGGTCATGCACGTCAAGGACTGCTCGGATGAGCAGATCCGCATTCCCTTCGTCGTAGGCGACAACCTTTCGCGGACCTGGGTGCTTACCCGCAAGGATGACCGGATCGAGCTCAAACACGACCACCGCCACGAAGACGGGACACCGGAAGAGACCACCATGTACGGCGGGACCTCGACCAATGAAGGCCGGGCCAGCGAGCAGTACTTTCCCGCCGACGAGGAAACCCGCCAGGTCATCGAGGCTGCCTTTTCCAATGTCTGGGTCATGCGGGTCTACCCGGACGAGAAGTTCACCTACGGGCTCTGGCGGCTGGGCACTCCCCGGGTCTTCCAGGTCGATTTCGATCTGACCGAGGAAGTCGAGGCCCCCGATGCGCCCTGGGGCTGGGAAGACTGAGAACATCCCGCTGCGGCGGACAAGCCGGAAAGGCATCCGTAGCTCCGAGCCGGGTGGCAGCCCTGTGACATTCGAGCGCTGACAGGGCTGTCACCCGTGGAGAGATCACTGCTGGAGAATTCACTGCAATGAAAGGAAGTTACCCGATGAGATGGTCGATGTTGCTGGTCGTATTCGTGGCAGGCACGGTGCATGCCGATTCGGTGGATGAGTACTGGGCCAACCTTCACGCCCTTTGCGGCAAGGCCTTCGAGGGCAAGGTGGTCCACGAGCCCGGCGACAGCATGGGCAATGCGAAGCTGGTGATGCATGTACGCGAGTGCACCGACGAGCGCATCCGGATTCCCTTCGTGGTCGGAGACGACTACTCGCGCACCTGGGTCCTGACCCGCCTGGACGATCGCATCGAGCTTCGTCACGACCACCGAAACGAGGACGGCACGCCGGAGGAAGTGACCATGTACGGGGGCATTTCTCCGAACCCGGGCAGCGCCAAGGGGCAGATCTTCCCCACCGACGAAAAAAGCCAGCAGGTTCTCCCGGACAGCTGGCCCAGCGTCTGGATGATGGCGTTCGACGAGGAAACCTTTACCTACTATGCACGCCGCCAGGGAACCGACAGCTACTATCACGTGGACTTTTATCTGACCGAGGAAGTCGACACCCCCGATGCACCCTGGGGGTGGGAAGACTGAATCAAGAAATACCCTGCCTCCTCACTCTGGCAACGGCCGGATGCCACCCGGTGCATCTCTGTAACCTTGGTGCCCGGTTTCTCGAAACGTGTACCCGTCGCCTGGTCAACGAGCCAGACGCTGACGCGTGTTGCGCGGATAGACCCTGTTTTTCCTATATAATGGCCGGCTGACTTTCTCCCACCCCGGCGGGATCCATGAAAAATCTCCGTAACGTCGCCATCATTGCCCACGTCGATCATGGCAAGACCACGCTGGTCGACCAGCTCCTGCGTCAATCCGGCGAGTTTGCCGACCATGAGAAGCTGGCCGAGCGGATGATGGATTCCGGCGATCTGGAAAAAGAGCGCGGTATCACGATTCTGTCGAAGAACACCGCGATCACCTGGCGGGACTGGCGAATCAATATCGTGGACACCCCGGGGCACGCGGATTTCGGTGGCGAGGTGGAGCGGGTGCTTTCCATGGTCGACTCGGTGCTGTTGCTCGTTGATGCCGTCGACGGCCCCATGCCCCAGACCCGCTTCGTTACCCAGAAGGCGTTTGCCATGGGCTTTCGGCCCATCGTGGTGATCAACAAGGTCGACCGGGACGGGGCGCGGCCGGACTGGGTGCTCAACCAGACCTTCGACCTGTTCGACAAGCTCGGCGCCACCGATGAGCAGCTGGATTTTCCGGTGGTCTATGCCTCGGCCCTCAATGGTTATGCCGGGCTCGAGCAGGATGTGCGTGATGGCGACATGGTCCCCCTGTTCTCGGCCCTGGTCGAAAACGTGCCGGCACCCGATGTGGACCCGGACGGGCCTTTCCAGATGCAGGTATCCACCCTTTCCTATTCCAGTTATGTAGGGCTTATCGGCATTGGCCGGATCCGGCGCGGTGAAGTTCGCCCGGGCCAGCAGGTCACCCTTGTTGACCGGGAAGGCAAGCGGCGCAACGGCAAGATCCTCCAGGTGCTCGGTTTTCGCGGGCTCAAGCGGGAAGAGGTGGAACGGGGCCGGGCCGGGGACATTGTTGCCATTTCCGGGATCGAGAATATCTCGATCTCCGATACCCTCTGCGACCCTTCGGCCGTCGAAGCGCTGCCGCCGCTGACCGTCGATGAGCCCACCATCCACATGACCTTCCAGGTCAACGATTCCCCCTTTGCCGGCAAGGAAGGCAAGTTCCTGACCAGCCGGCAGATCCGGGCCAGACTGTTGCAGGAGGCCAGCCACAACGTGGCCCTGCAGGTATCCGATACCGCCGACCCGGACCAGTTCGAAGTCGCCGGCCGGGGCGAGCTTCATCTTTCCGTACTAATCGAGACCATGCGCCGGGAAGGTTATGAGCTGGCCGTGTCCCGCCCCCGGGTACGCAAGCGGGAAGTCGACGGGGAAACCAGGGAGCCCTGGGAGCAGGTGGTTCTGGACCTGGAAGAGGACTACCAGGGTGCCGTCATGCAGGCCATGGGCGAGCGCGGGGCGCGGATGGAGAACATCCAGCCCGACGGGCGCGGCCGGGTGCGGCTGGACTACATCGCACCAGCCCGGGGCCTGATCGGTTTCCAGAGCAATTACCGGACCATGACCGCGGGCACGGGGCTGTTTTTCCGGGTATTCGACCACTGGGGTCCGGCAACCGCCAGGGTGACCGGTCGGATCAACGGCACCCTGATCAGCATGGACAAGGGCACAACGGTGGCCTATGCCCTTTTCTCCCTTCAGGACCGGGGAAAGCTGTTTGTCGGCCCCGGCGAGGATGTCTACGAGGG
>SLIZ01000156.1 GCA_007135395.1 Wenzhouxiangellaceae bacterium
ACGGGGACGCATCCCAGTCGGGCAGATCGGCCGGGCCCCGCGGGGGCGGGCCGCCCGCCGCCTCCGCCTCGGTGGTGGCGCGCAGGCGCTCTTCGACACCTCCCAGGGAGGCCAGACAGTCGCGACAGACCAGGCGGCCGCGGAAGCCGGTGAGGTCCTCTTCCTCGCGTCCGCAGAACACGCAGGCGTCGCGGGGCTTGGCGAGCACGACCCGCTCACCCTCGACGCTGACCTCGACCGGGTCGCCCTCGCGGATGCCCAGGCTCCGTCGGATCCCCGCCGGGATCACCACCCGGCCGAGATCGTCGACCTTCCGGCGGATCCCGCTCGAGGCCATCGGCTGCTCCGTTGCTGAACGCCTGCTCATGAGCGCCGCCACCGAGGCCGGTGGGGCGAGGCTCGGAGCCTATCGGCGCCGGGTGGCGAGGCCCGAGGGCGCGCTCCGAGCGATGGGCGCGCACGCACCGGCCGCGGACGGGCCGGTGACAACCCTGTGGGGCCCGCCCACGTCGTGCAGGGGCGAGGTGATCGAGATTCGCTGGTGACCGGCGCCCTGCCGCGTCGCCCGAGCGATCACCGACGGCCGACCGCGAGGACGAGGAACCCGTGCTGGACATGGTGCGCGCCGGCGTGGACCGCCACGGCTTCGACGCCGTGTTCGGTGCACACCACCGCCCCGCCGTGCGGCTGGCCTATCTGCTGACCAGCGACGAGCACCAGGCCGAGGACGTCGTCGCGGAGGCCTTCACCAAGATCTACCCGCGCTGGCAGGCCGGCGAGATCATCCTTCTTTGTTCCGATGGACTATCCAACGAGGTTGATGATGAGGCCATTGAACAGCTTTTGAATTCCGGGAAGGGTCTCCGGCAGATGGCTGACGCCCTATTGGAATCTGCCCTTGAGGCCGGTGGCCGGGACAATATTTCGGTGGTACTCGTGCAGTCGCCTGAAAATGGCCAGTCCCCTCGGCCCTGGTGGAAATTCTGGCAGGCTGTCTAGTGCACCCCGCCGTGTCCGCGTAGAGTTATTCAGGGTTTCCCTGGCCTGCTATACTCAAATGGGTTAATGCCTGCAGAGCGGAGGTCAGGCACTGATGGTACCGTCAAATCATGGTAGTTCCAGGGATGAAGATAAAGCCGGTCCCCAGGGGACCCGGATGTTCTCGCCCGATGAAGTCGATGATCTTGTAGCCCGTGCAAAAGCCGGTGAGGACGAACCGGCTGGCCCTTCTGCCCTGATCGGGCAGAATTCTCCCGTCACCGGGCGGCGCTTCGCACTGGATACCCCCCGTATCGTGATCGGTCGATCACTGGAATGCGATATCACTGTCGACGAACCCGGGGTTTCTTCCCAGCACGCGAAAATCAGCAAGGATGGACAGGGCTGGAGGGTAGCCAATCTGCTGTCGACCAATGGCACCTTTGTTAACGGCCAGAAAGTCAGTTCGGTCGTGCTTTCCGATGGAGACCGGATTCGCGTTGGCAGGGTGGAACTGGTGTTCAGCGATTCCGGTATCGACCATAGCCCCTCCTTGTGGCGCTCCTCGCGTCTGTGGTGGAGTCTTGCCGCTCTGGTTGGGGCCGCACTGATTGTTCTGGCCGGCATCCGGCTGCTCTGATTCGGGTTGATATAGTGTTTTTCCCAGAGATCGACAGGCAGCCAGTACCATGAGCGGCAAGGAATCGATGAAGGATACTGGCCGGGAAGATCCTGCCGGACCGCAGGGCACCCGGGTCTTCTCCGGCGAGGAGGTCAAAAAGCTTGTTGAAAGTGCCGATCAGGCCGGTCCCGCCGGGCAGCGGGTCCGTCTGGTCGGAAGAAGCGGCCCGCTGCAGGGTCAGGAAATCGGACTTCGGGATTCCCGGCTGGTCCTGGGTCGAAGTGCCGAGTGCGATGTATTCATCGACGAGGCCAGCGTTTCCTCCGAGCACGCCAGGCTTTCCCGTGACTCCGGGGGTTGGCGGGTGGTCAATCTTCTTTCCACCAATGGAACCTTTGTCAACGGCAAGCGGGTAAGCAGTGCGCCGCTTACCGATGGCGACATTCTCAGGCTGGGGCGAATGGAGTTCATTTTTCACGAGCCCGGCGGACATCGGTCCGACAGCAACAACCGGTCTGTGGCCCGTCGCCTGGTCACCCCGCTGGTTCTTGCCGGCGCGGTCGTGGTCATGCTGCTGGCCCTGGGCGGCCTGTACCGGTTGATCTGAGATCATGGAGCGCCTGGGCCGCTATCGCATCGAGTGTGAACTGGGCCGGGGGTCGATGTCGATTGTCTACAAGGCCTTCGATCCCCGGATCGACCGCTATCTCGCGGTCAAGATACTCAAGCAGAAGTTTGCCCGCGACCTGAGCTGCCGCCAGCGCTTCCTGCGCGAAGCCCGCGCTGCCGGCGGCCTGTCCCACCCCAATATCGTCACCGTATTCGACGTGGGACAAGTCGATGGCGCCCCCTATATCGCCATGGAAATGCTCGAAGGGGATACTCTTGCCGACCGCATGAAGGATCCGGACTCCATTTCGCTGGCCGACATGCTGGACCTGGCCATCCAGACCACCAGCGCCCTGGCCTATGCCCATGCCCGGGGCATCATCCACCGGGATATCAAGCCAGCCAATATCCATTTTGACCGGGGAACCGGGGTCGTCAAGCTCATGGATTTCGGGATTGCCGATATCGCAGGGACTGCGGACCGGCGGCAGCTGCGACAATCGGAGATCGCCGGAACGCCCGCCTACATGTCCCCGGAACAGATCCAGGGCGAGAAAGTCGATGGCCGCTGTGACCTGTACTCCCTGGGTGTCGTCCTCTACAGCCTGCTGGCCGGCAAGGACCCCTTTCAAGCCGACAGGCTGACCGATCTGATGGCCCGGATCGTCCACGAACCGGCGGATCCGTTGGTGCCCCGGGACCCGGAGGTTCCGGTGGAGCTGGTCGAGCTCGTCGAACGGTTGATCGCGAAAAAGCCCGAGGCCCGATTCCAGCGAGGCAGCCAGGTACTCGAGGAGCTCCAGGATATCCGGCTGGCCGTCAACCGGCGTCATGCGGATGCCGGATTCTGGCACTCCCTTGCCTGGCGCTGGCCGGTGGCTGTTGCCGCCCTGGTGGCGGTTGTGCTCGGTGGTGGGCTGTATCTGATTCACCAGCAGCAATCCCGGGCCATGGCCGAGGTCACCTATGGGTTCGGCGAAGCGATGGCCAGCATGGTGGCCCAGGAACTGGCCGAGGCCCTGATCCTGGATGACTCGACGGCGTTATCGACGATCATGAGCGACTTCTCATCCAATCCCAGGGTGGAGTATCTCCATCTCATCGACCGGGAAGAACAGATCCGTTCAAGTACCGACGCGTTTCTGGAGGGAGAACCGCGCCCGGCAAATACCGGAAGGGAGATCTCCTGGGGTAGCGGTAGCCTGAAGCTCTACCAGGTTTCCGAGGATGTCCTTGAGTTTCAGGTTCCGGTTCGTTTCCAGGCCCGGCGGGTCGGCGAGGTCATCCTGGGACTCGACAGCCGGGACTTGCACGGGGTGGCCTCGATGACCATGCAGATGATGGGGCTGCTGTTTCTGGTTACGGTACTTGCCGCATTGCTGGGACTGGTCATGCTGACCCGGCGTCTGACACGGGCGGTCGAGCGTCTCGGGTGGGGGCTGAGCAAGATTGGCCGTGGACATTATGATTTCCGCCTCGAAGAGCGCGCGCCCAGCGAACTGGGCTCGGTCTTCCAGCGGTTCAATGACATGGCCACACGCCTGGAAGAGCGTTACGGGACCAGCCAGGCAGACATGGTAGACAAGCCGGTTCAGATTTCCGGTCGCCTGGATGAAGAAAACGATGATGTTCTGTCCCGGGATACCCTGTTGATCGAAGAAGACAAGCCGGAAGCTGGCGACCGGGAAAACATCACCGACCTGAAATCCTATCACCCACGGTCAAAAAACGAGTAGCTCCTCTCGGGGGCTTACTAACGAGATCACTAATCAGCAGACATTCAGCGCTTCAGAGCCGGCCTCCAGCAAGGCGCGCGAGCGCAGACATAGCGGGACTATTTCAAGCGAGCG
>SLIZ01000018.1 GCA_007135395.1 Wenzhouxiangellaceae bacterium
CAATTGCCGGTGTCGCGTTAAAACTTCCCGGATGCACCTGTGCGCTGCCGGTGAAATCGACGATCAGGCCGGCGTCGCCGGTTTTCTTTAACGCGACCCGTAAAACGCTCCCGTCGTCGAGCCGGGCGGCGGCACTCGCCGTGGCCAGGGAAAGCCCGGCAATGAAACGGCGCGACTCCGACTCCGCGTGTTCGCGTAACCGATCGAGATAACGGCGGAAAACGGCTTCGCCGGAGGCCTCCAAAAGCGAGGTTACCGCCGCGACACCACGAAGGTTAGCCGCCACCTGGGCGCGCAGGTCCGCGAGGTTCTCCTCCACCGCCCGTGACGGATAGGGCGCCTCCCGCAACATTTTCTTCACATCCGCAAAGTGCTCCTTCCCTTCCTTGAAGAGAAGCGTTGGCGGGATGACCACGCCTTCCTCCGCCAGGGAACGCGCCATCGGAGACATCGAGCCCGGACGGCGACCTCCGATTTCGGCGTGATGGGCGCGATTTGCGATGAAGGCCACAGGCGTTTCGCCGGCGAAGACCGGGGAAATCAGGGTTAGGTCGGGCAGGTGCGATCCGCCAAACTTCGGGTGGTTCGTCAGCAGAATATCGCCCGGTTTCGGCGTCCAACGGCGCAGCGACTCCCGAACGCAAACACCGAGAGCGCCAAGGTGAACCTGCGCGATGTGCCGTCCGATTTCGCCGATCTGGCGCTGCACAATCTGACCAACTCGGATGGCGTCAACCACGGGCACCCATACCGTGAAGTACCGCCCGATGGCGTGCTTGGCTGGTTCGATGACCTGCTCAGTCGCGCGCAAGAGCAGCAGCCCGAGCTGACCGACGATATCCGCAAGGCACGAGCTGCAGCGCAGGAGCTCAACGACTGGCTGGTGGAAAACCGAGATGACATGTCCGAACAGGCCGGGATCGGCGAGGAACTGCTCGACTGGTACCTGATGCACGTCAAGTACATGCCCTACAGTTCCGATGACATCGTGGTCCTCGGGCAGCGGGAGCTCGAGCGCACCTGGGCATTCATGACCCTCGATCGCCATCGCCACCGCAACCAGCCGGAGCTCAAGCTTCCGACCTCGCAGGAGGAGTACGAACAGCGGATTGCCGATGTCGATGCGGAGATCCGCGCTTTTCTTGTCGAGGAAGAGTTCATCACCATCCCCGATTACATTCCGGAGGATTTCCGCGAGATGGGCTTCAACGTGCCGTGGCAGGAGCGTGACGGTGGACCGAACTACTGGGAGCAGGTCCAGTACCGCGACCCCTCGCCCGACCACTGGCACGCGGTGATCCCTGGTCATCGCTTCGATGGCCGTGTGCTCTCGCGGATCACCCATCCGGTGCGGCGCCACATCCGTGATGGTGGACGTGCCGAGGGCTGGGCGCTGTACCTTGAGGAGGCACCGCTGCAACTTGGTTTCTACGATGAGTCGCGCCAGCGCACCCGTGAGCTGATCTACAACTTCGGGGTGTTCCGCGCTGCACGCACCCTGGGCGACGTCTGGTTGCAACGCAACCAGATGACGGCCGACGAGGCTGTCGCCTACTGGATGGAACAGACGCCTTACCTGGACGTGGACGTTGCACGGGTGGATGCCGAGATCTATCTGCGCCGGCCGCCGGGCTACGGTCTCGGCTACACCATTGGCAGCTTCCAGATGTACAAGCTGCTCGCCGACCGCAAGCGCCAGCTCGGTGATGATTTCGTGCTGCGCGAGTTTCACGATCAGTTCATGGAAGCAGGCGGGTTACCGATCGCCCTGATCCGCTACGAGATGACGGGCCTCGAAGACGAGGTGCGCCAGTTCTTTGACCGCACGCCATTGTCTGCAATCATCGGCGACTGAAAAGGCCGGCAGTGAATCAACAAGGCACGGACAGGCGCTGTATGCAGCAGGTGGTGATCATGTAGCGGCCAGGAGAGGACGTGATGGGGTTCCTGAACAATGCCTGTCCGGGTTTCGGGCCCCATCGTTCAAGCCTGACAAACAATCAACCGAAGGTAAATTTGAAAATGTCCAGATTTGCAAAATTCACGATGATTGCCATTGTGGGCGTTTTTGCCCCCACCTCCGGAGCCAATGCTCATGCATCGCTGGCCGATCGTGCCGGAAATAACAGTTCGGTCGGTGTGGCCTTGTCCGATACAAAGGCGGCTGACAGGGCGACAAATTTCGGCGACTTTGTCGAGTTGGGGGAAGCTTATGATCAGGATAAAGACTGGCTATAAAGAACGGGGGCAAAATTCCTAAAGCATGACGAATCGATTTCCTGCAATCGGTTGCGTCGATTGACTATCGACACAGAATGCCTGGGTTCGGAAAAATTCTCGCCATGAGCTATCCGCACAGCCACCCGGGCTACTGGTTTGTTGGTTCCTTGGTTGGTTCGTTAGACATGCGGCTGCTCAGGCGGGCAGGGTGTGGAAGGCTTTCCGAATAGTGCCTTTCCCGAATTCTGTTATAGCCGGGCCCTTCATTCAATGATTGTCCTGGTTTTGGTCTTCCTTTCGGTCCGTGTCGTTGGCCGGCCGGGCCAGCGCCTGGAAGGGCTCGACAATTGGCTTGAGTCCCTTGGCGTCGTCGATGAACAGCTGCAGATGGGGGAAGGGGATCTCGATGCCGGCCTCGTCCAGGGCGATCTTGGCCGCTTCCAGGATCTGGAAACTGATGCGCGGCTGAATATCGATATGCTCCGGGCGAATCCAGTACAAGATCACCATGTTGATGGATGAATCGGCCCATTCGGTCATCG
The DNA here is from genome assembly GCA_007135395.1 of Wenzhouxiangellaceae bacterium. GTDB lineage: Bacteria > Pseudomonadota > Gammaproteobacteria > Xanthomonadales > Wenzhouxiangellaceae > SLIZ01. The sequence continues at coordinate 2,763 of SLIZ01000018.1, forward strand.
GGACGCCAGGCTGCAGTTCCGGGGTAATCAGAACATATTCGTGCTCACGCACTATGGGCAGGATGAGTTCACGTGCGGCTTTGGCCGATTCCTTGTAGGCAATGCCAATTGGAATGCGTACCCGCAACGGGCCGCCGGCACTGAGGTTGACGATATCCGCCGAAGCCACGCTGTCATTGGGGATCAGCGTATAGACATTGTCGCGGGTGCGCAGGCGAGTGGTGCGCAGTGCAATTTCGGTGACCTGGCCTTCCTGGTCATTGATTCGTACCCAGTCGCCGATTCCGAAGGGCCGTTCCAGCAGGATGGTGATGCCGGCAATGAAATTGGCCAGGGTCGACTGGGCGGCAAAGCCCACGGCCAGGCCGACAATGCCGAGGCCGGCAATCATGGAAAGGATGTCGAAGCCGAATTGGGCCAGCACCGTGACCACACCAAAGGCCATGATCAGCAGGGAAACAACGTTGCGCAGCAGTTGCTCGATGGAAGGGTCCAGCCCGTAGCGGCGCAGCAGACCGATCATGACCTTGGTGATCGCCATCCAGGCGACGAAGAACAGCAGGGCGACCATGGCTGCCCGACCTACGCCCACCAGAATTTCCTGGCCGATGCCAAGCAGCGCCAGCACCGCGATAGCCGTGGCCAGAAACATCACGTAGCGCAGCCCGATCACCAGCGGGCTAGAGACATCCGGGGAAATCTTGAAACGTTTCAGGACCACTTCCAGCGCGGCCCGAAACACTAGGTAAACGATCAGAAACAGAGTGATGAGAATGACACTGACGGCAGCCTTGCTCAGGCCCGTGGCCAGCAGCTCGACCCAGTCGATATCGTCGCCGACGAGGACGCCAAACGTGTCAGCCAGGCTGCGCCGCAGCGCCTCGAGAAGGTCGGAAAAGAATGAGGACTGCATGGTTCGTGCTCCCGCAAGGCAAACGGGAATGATACCGAGAAAGGCCGAGCCGGGCGTGACGGTGAATCGTAAGCGCCTACGAACCCACACCCTTTTCAACGCCCCACAGATGACTATGCTGGCTCCATCGGTTTTGTTGATGGAGGAAGCAAGTGAGGAGACGTTACCTCAGGGAAAGTCAGGGACACCCAGAATCCGGATGCGGGCAGAAACGTGCCTCGCAGTCGGTGGGTGTCCCAGCGAAAAGCCACGCCAGGAACTCGCATCTCCCCAGGTCTGGGGACGCTGCCCGACAATCCGGGGCCCGGGGAAGCGAGAGGGGCGGGGGAGGGATCAGGACGCCCGAAAACTGAACAAGGG
>SLIZ01000019.1 GCA_007135395.1 Wenzhouxiangellaceae bacterium
CCGTAGCTCGCCGTCGCTTTAATCACTGTCCACATCCTGATCGATATTCCCGCTTATGTCCACGCGAGTAGACCTGAAATCGTTGATAGAGCGCGCCAGGGCGCTCGGAGGCTATCTTTGACGTTGCTCAACGGCAAGAAACGGTAGAGGAGCTTCGCGCAAAACGACTTTCTCCAGGTTTCTGGGATGATCCGGACGCCGCGCGGGAGGTCGAGATAAAGATTTCTCGGGAAGAGGAGTGGCTCGATGCGTGGGAGAAGGTAGAGCGTCACATTGATGATCTGGAGACGCTTCAGCTTCTCCAGGAAGAAGAGGACGACGCGGATCTTCAGCAGGAGATTCAGTCCACGGCAACGTCCCTCCAGCGGCTCGTCGACAAGCTGGAGTTGAAAAGCATGCTTAGCGGCCCGGATGATCATCGGGACGCGATCCTGACGCTCAACCCGGGAGCGGGGGGTACGGAAAGCCAGGATTGGGCCTCCATGCTCCTCAGAATGTACTCACGCTGGGCAGAGCAAAACGGATTTGAAACGGAGCTGCTGGAGTACCAGCCGGGGGAGGTCGCCGGCCTAAAAAGTGCATCGCTTCGGGTAGAAGGCCAGCACGCCTACGGGTACCTGAGAGCCGAAACGGGCGTGCATCGCCTCGTACGAATTTCTCCATTCGACTCGGGTGGGCGGCGCCACACCTCGTTTTGCAGCGTCTTCGTCTATCCCGAAATTGATGACTCAATAGAGGTAGACATCAGCCAGGGAGAGCTGGAGCTGCAGACGTTCCGCTCGGGAGGCAAAGGGGGGCAGAACGTGAACAAGCTTGACACGGGCGTACGGTATGTTTGGGAAGGCCCCCTTTCCAATGGGGAGGAGGTAAAAGTCACGGCGGAATGTACCGAGGAGCGTAGTCAGTTGCAGAACCGCGAGCGTGCGATGACCATGCTCAAAAGCCGTATCTACCAGCTGGAACAAGAGATCCAGGAAGCCGAGCGCAACAAGCTTGAGTCTCAGAAGAAAAAAATTGAGTGGGGTAGCCAAATACGCTCCTACGTTTTCCAGCCCTACACCATGGTAAACGATCACCGAACCGAAACGAAAGTTACCGATGTTGACGCGGTGATGGATGGGGATCTCGATGAATTCATCAAGGCCTATCTGTTACAGCAAGCGCATGAGGATGCATAGACGATCGACCGGGAAACTTGCCTGCATAGCTGCCGTGTAACTTGTTTCAGACGCGGGTAGCAGCATCGTCCGGCGTGCGTGGTGTTTGACTGAAGGGGGGCTTCCCGAGCCGCCCTTTTTTGTTGCGCATCGCTCAAAGTCGCCGCCGACGCGTAGCAGGGTGCCCCCGACCCGGATGTGTAATTTTGAGCGATGCTTCGCGCGAGTGAGCGGAGGTCGCACAGCAGATAAAATAGTATGAGCAGTACGCCACCGGTAGAAACATTGCAGCAGCAGGTTCAGCGTATCGTTGAGGATGTGCTGACGCAGACGCCACAGTATTATCTCGTAGAGATGGATGTGCGTGGTGCGCCTGGGTCGCAGGTTGTTGATATCTACGTTGACGGGGACGAGGACGTGGGGCTCGACGAACTCGCGAAGCTAAGCCGAGACATCAGTTTTGCGCTCGACGTAGAAGATCCCTTCCCGAACAAGTACAACCTGAACGTTTCGACGCCCGGTGTAGACCGGCCGCTCCGGCTCATTCGGCAGTATCAGAAGAATGTAGGTCGCACGCTGCAGGTACATTTTGAAAAAGAAGATGCCTCGGGCAACACGGAGATCACCGGAGAGCTCCTTGCTGTTGAAGGCGATAACATCACCGTCCAGGAAGACGAGAATGAAGTGACCATTCCAGTTGATCGGATTCTCTGGGCGAAGGTCCGGTTGCCCTGGTGACACGGTAGCCGTTTATAGCGACGTATTGAAAACTATAAGGCAGGTATCCATATGCAGAGCACTGATCTTGTTTCTTCCTTCGCGGAGATAGCCCGCTCAAAGGATATTGATCGTGATACGCTTCAGCTGATCGTTGAGGACGTGTTTCGGGCGATGATCCGCCGTCGCTATGGCTCAGATGAAGCATTTGAGATTATCTTTAACCCTGACAAGGGAGATGTGCAGGTTCTCCACATTCAGGAAATTGTAGATGATTGGGATCTCGAGGACCCCGTCACTCAGATTGAAGAGAGTGATGCGATGGAGATTGATGAGGGCTTTGAGGTGGGTGACGAGGTAGCCAAGGAAGTGGATATCACCAACTTTGGCCGGCGCGCGGTGATGACCGCACGCCAGACGTTCCGGCAGCGTATCCGCGACATCGAAAAGGAGAACATCTACGAGGAATACTCGCAGCTAATCGGTGAAATTGTCGTCGGTGAAATCTACCAGACCCGGCGACGCGAGGTGCTGGTAATGCACAACCGTGTGGAACTGGTGCTGCCCCGCAGCGAGCAGATACGCCGCGATCGGTATCACAAGGGCGATATGCTTCGGGCTGTCGTCAAGGACGTCAAGCGTGATGCCGGGAGCAACCCGCAGGTCGTGATTAGCCGTACCGACCCAGCGCTCGTACAGCGCCTTTTTGAGCTGGAGGTACCGGAGATTGAGGAGGGCATTGTTGAAATCAAGCGCATCGTCCGCGAGCCGGGTGAGCGTGCCAAGGTAGCCGTGGTGAGTCATGACGACCGCGTTGATCCGGTGGGCGCCTGTGTAGGGCTCAAGGGTAGCCGTATCCACGCGATCGTTCGGGAGCTCAGTAACGAGAATATCGATGTGCTGCAGTTTGAAGAGGACCCTTTCCAGTTTATCAAGCGGGCGCTCTCACCCGCCAACCCCATCGCCGTAACAATCAACGACGAGCTTGAGCCGCCGCGTGCCAAGGTCACGGTAGCCGCCGATGAGGTTAGCCAGGCCATCGGGCGGGGAGGCATCAACATTCGCCTCGCTTCCCGCATCACCGGATACGAGATCGACGTCTATCGCGAGATTCCACCGGACGAGGAGGACATCGATATCAGAGAGTTTCTTGACGAGTTTTCTGAGGAGACGGTGCAAAAGCTTCGTGATATCGGGTGTGACACGGCTAAAGCGGTACTTGAGCTCTCCATAGATGAACTTGTGCGGCGCTCAGGTCTTGATACTGAAACGGCAGAGCGCCTGATGGCGTCTATTAAGGCTGAATTCGAAATCGAATCGGAGGGTGACGAACTGCAAGTGTAACTGAAAACACCAACAAACCCGTGGTAGTCGGCGCGTCGGCTATCATCGTGAATAAAATGCTACGCGCTTGTTTAATTATTTGCATCTGTAATGGCGACGACGGAAAAATTTAAGAAGAAGCGGCTCTTTAAGGTCTCTCGTGAGCTAAATGTAGCTGTCGACACCCTCACCCAGTATCTGGAAGATGAGGGCTATGGCGATAGTTTGAAAGGCTCGGGGATCAATGCCGCGATTACCGAACCGGAAGCGTATGAGGAACTGCTCATTGCGTTTGCTTCGGATCGGGAAACGGCTTCGCGTGTGAAGCAACTCCGTGCGGAACGGCGTGCTGCCGAAGGCGACGGGGAAGCTGATGCTGAGGAGGCCCAAGAGGAAGCCGATGCCGTAGCCGAAGAGCAGGTTCAGGAAGAGCCTGCCACGGACGACGACGAGGCAGCCGTCGCAGAGGAAGAGTCGGCTGCAGTGGAAGAGGAAGCCGTCGCCGAAGATGTTGCCGACGAAGAAGTCGCCGGTGAGGAGCTCCCCGAGGAAGAGACAGCGCCCGACGTTGAGGCTGCCGATGCGGTAGCTGAGGACGAGGAAACGGTTGAGGCAGTTGCTGATGAAACCCCGGAAGAAGAGGAAGCTGAAGAGGCAGTTAGCGCAGCTGTAGCCGAGGAGGCCGAGGAGGAAGCCGATGCCGTTGCCGAGCAGGAAGAAGAGGCCCCGGTTGCCTCTGAAGATGAGGAGGCCGAAGCGGTAGCCGAAGCAGAAGACGACGAAGAA
>SLIZ01000230.1 GCA_007135395.1 Wenzhouxiangellaceae bacterium
AGCGCTGAAGGTAAATTGAATCTTGATTCCATTGACTTCTATAGACTCGCATTCAACATGCTTGCGAAACCGTTCAGCACATTCCAGGGCACCATCCAGGCTGGTGTCCGGGAGCAAAATGGAAAATTCCTCGCCGCCAACACGCGCAAACAGATCCTGCTTCCGTGAAACGTCGTTGTACAGTCGAGTCAAACCCTTCATGATCTCATCACCAATCGAGTGCCCATGATGATCATTGATTGCCTTGAATCCATCGATATCAAGGTACACAAGAGACAAGGGTGCTTCTATACGCCGAGACCGTGAAATCTCTTCGGCAGCGCGCTCGAGGAAATACCGGCGGTTGGAAACTCCAGTTAAAGGATCCTTGAAAGAAAGCTCTTCAAGACCAAGTTCATATCCTTTACGTTCCGTGATGTCGCGAAAGAACCAGACACGTCCCAGGTAGTTCTGGTTTGAATCCCACAATGAAAGAGAGTGGCGTTCCAGCACTCGACCGTTGATCAATTCAACTTCATCAAGATCCCGAATGTCCGGGTTTTCATAGATCTCGACTACGCGCTGGAGGAAATGTTCAGGATCCTTGATGCGCTCCAGTGCCTGAGAGAGCAATGGGCTTTCATCACTGCCGACAAAACCAGCCCTTCCAGGCGCGCTACTTTCATCCGGTTCAATGTCAAAAAGACTGCAGAAGCGCTTGTTGTGTGAAATCACGACTCGACTTTTATTGACAACCAATATCCCATCGGGAGAAGCCTCAAGAATCGCCTCAAGCAGCGATTTCTGGAACTCCCTTGAAGATTCACAGCCTGTGTCAATGTCACTCACGTATACCCCACAATCGAGACCTGTTTGTCCCGAAAGAATTCAGGCATAGAGAACACACAATCGCTCTGTATTTTGTCATCCAAAAACTTCCATTCCAGAAATATCGAGTAATGCAAGTGCGTGGTATTTTCCGATCTCTTTCCGTATCTGGTGGCGCCAGAAAAAAGGAAAAGGCCAAATACCCGTTTTATCAGGGAAACGTGCATATATGACCCCGGATTTCCCTGTGAAATTCCCCTGTCACAGAATTCTGGTATAAATGGACCGAAATGGCGGCATTCCGGGGAATCTATCGTATGGTGTGGGGTACAGGAAATGAGTGGATGAGGGTCAGTCCGCAGAAGAAGGGAAATGGCCACATCCAGGCTGGAAGGACTACTGAATGCTCTGCAAAGGGATGCCGGGCTCACTGAGACCTGTGCCAAAGACTCTGATTCTGGTGCTCGTACTGCTATGCCAGTGCCTGGGAGCCCAGGCATTTTCTCAGGAACCGACGAAAACCAGTCAGGAAGTGCAGGCCCTTGTCGAACGGGCTGCCCGGATGGACGTCACCCGGCCTCCTCGGGAAACCCTGGCGTATCTGGATTCAATCCAGGACGACCTTGCGGAGGCAACCCCCCAACAACTGACCCAACTCCTTCTTGTCAGCGCTCGATCCCACGTGCTGATGACCGAGTACGACACAGCGCTTGAAATTCTTGAGGATCTGTTGGCCGGCGATCTGGTAGCTGAGCAGCAACTCAGGGCGCTTGAATTGGCGGCTAACGTGGCACTGCATATCGATCGATTCGAAGAAGGTTTCGACTACCTCAATCGGGCCATGATTCTCCAGGAGGGGGTCGACGATCCGGCACTGAAAAGTGGCGTTTACGGATTGGCAACTTACTGGCATTCGCAATTGGGAGATCAGCGGAAAGGTCTGGATTACGCCCAGCGCACAATGGAGCTGGCAAGAGCCTCCGGCGACATTCGAGAACTGTGTGTCGCGTTTGAGAAGCTGGGCCAGGCCGAGGAGATGATGGGCTTGCACGAGCAGGCACTGAAAAGCTACCAGAGCGCACTGGAGGCTTGTGAAGAGGCGCAGGATCCGGTCTTTACCGGTGTACTGCATGTTCTGATGGGACGCTTGCTGAGTCGCCTGGGGCGTCATGACGATTCGGAGCCCTGGTTCCAGCAAGGCATTGAGCTGACAGCTGCATCAGGCTTTGAAGATGGCGTTACCGATGCAATGACCACGTATGCCGAGTTGTTGCTGATGCTGGAGCGTTATGATGAGGCGAATGCCCTGCTCCAGGAGGTGCTCGAGAGGACCAGCTCAGGTGGACGTCCGCAGAACCGTGCCGATGCACACCATATGCTGGCTCAAATCAGCCATCATGCAGAGGACTACCGGGGCGCCTGGGACCATATTGTCGAATACCTGCGGGATCGTGAAAGAGAATTTGATGTAAAGCGGACAAAAGTTATTGCATTTCAGGAGGTGCAATTCGATCTGCACAGCCGGGAACAGGAGATCAAACTATTGCGCGAGCAGGCCCGGGTCTCCAATCTCCAGGAAACCACACGCAGACAGCAAAGATTGTTTCAGCTGATCGCGCTTGGTATGGCAGCCCTGATTCTGACGCTGTTGCTGGCAATCTTGTTGCGAACCCTACGCGAGCGCCGCCACTTTCGTCACATGTCGGCACACGATGGATTGACCGGGATGCTCAATCACAGTCACTTCATCGATGCCACCAAGGAGCAGGTTCGTGACGCAGCAGTGCGCGGGCGAAACCTTGTATTACTACTGGCTGACATCGATCATTTCAAGCAATTCAATGACCAGCACGGTCACCAGGCGGGTGATGAGGTCTTGCGTAAAGCCGCAAGTCGCTTCAAGGAGATACTGTCGCAGTATGGGACGGTTGGCCGGGTCGGAGGAGAGGAGTTTGCCGCCTGCCTGCCCGGGCTGGATACAGACAGAGCGACCATGCTGGCCGGCGAGGTTCGCGATGCTTTGCGAACCTGCCGATTGTCCGATATCGAGGATACTGTCACCATGAGCTTCGGCATTGCCCGATTGAGGCCCTCTGACCAATTTGAAAGTCTTCGGGCCCGCGCCGATGCAGCGCTCTATCAGGCCAAGCATGACGGGCGGGATCGACTGGTCGTTGCCGATTCGCCTGCATAGAGATTGTCAGCAACAGCCCTGCCCGTCTTCCTGGACCGGCGGGCACGGTACGGTGCCGTAGGAGCAGAAGACACAACAATCCCCGTGAGTGGGTTTCAATACCCGGCCACATCCCTTGCAATCGTACAGGTACTGGCAGGCATTGGTGGGCATGGTCTCGGTTTCCCGGTGACCGCAGTGGGGACAGGTCAGTCGGGATTCCAGAATGAGTTCGCTCATGGTTGATCGACTGGCGCCGGGTGAGTCCGGATCACTTTTTTCTGCCCGTGCGGTCTCGTACCTGCCGGGCCCGGTCGGAAAAGCCGGCCTTGCGCTGGGCACGGGTCAGCCCGGGACGCTTGCGGGGAGGCTTGTCTCCGTCGGTGACCTCGCCTCCGGCCGGCGGCTTTCGGGGCTCGATCTTCTTTCCTGAAGGCTTGCGCGGTGGCTTGTCGCTGGACTTTCCCCGGCTGCCGGGTGGTCCCTTGGGTCGTCCGGAGGAAACCTTCTTGCCCGGTGCCCTGCCCTTCGGCGAGCCGGTCCCCGGGGGACTGGAACCGTCGTCGGGATGAATTTCGAGCTGCCGACCGGCGACCCAGACGGTCTTGAGGTGGCGGAAGGTTTCCGTTGGAAGGTCGGCCGGCAGGTCAACCAGGCTGTAGTCGTGATGGATATCCACCCGGCCGATATGCCGGGCATCGAGACTGGCCTCGTTGGCTATGGCGCCGACGATGTTGCCGGGTTTGACCCCGTGCAGGTGTCCGACCTGGATCCGGAAGCGTTTCTTGTCGGCATCCAGGTGACTGTCAGATTCCCTTTTCTCCTTCGGCTTCGACCTGGACTTGCGACTGGTGTCGGGCCGCCTTTCGGGGTGCGGTTGTCGGGCCGATCGCTCGGGCCGGTCGGACATGAACAGGTCATCGTCGCCCCTTGCCATTTTTGCCAGGGCAGCGGCAATATCTTCCA
>SLIZ01000097.1 GCA_007135395.1 Wenzhouxiangellaceae bacterium
AGCGCCGTGGGCTGCGTTGCACTCACTTGAATTGGCTTTGGCCAGTCCTGCACTCGCGCGCCTTACCCACAACGCTTGTGCGACGGCTGAGTGTTACCTAATTTGCCGCGTGGCCCACTAGATCCTGTCGAAAGCTCAGCCCGGATGTTTCATGATGACGACCCGGTGATCCATGACTTCAATTTCCAGATTCAGCCAGCCGGCGATCCATTCCATGGTGGCCGGGGCGTAGAAGGCGACATGGGTGGGATCCCGGGTGTAGGACCAGCCCGGAAAGCGTGAAATCGCCAGGCGCGGTTCGGTCATCAGGCCGAGATAGCCGCCAGGGCGCAGCAGCCCGGCCAGTTGTTTCAAGCCCTTTCCCGGCTGGTGAAGGTGCTCGATGACTTCCGTTGCAGTGACAAAATCCCAGGCCTGGCTCAAGGAGGCGGGATCGGTGGCGAACAGGGGATCCCAGATGGAGGTTGGAAACCCGCGGGCCGTGAGCATGGCAGCCAGGGCCGGGCCCGGACCGCAACCGAAATCCAGCCCCCGGCTGCCCGGTTCAAGGCGTCTGGTCAGGGGGTCGGCAAGACGGGAGAGAAACTGCCGGTATCCCGGATCGTCCGGGATGTTTTCGTGGGTGAGGTAGAAGTCCTGTTCGGCCTCGATGTCCAGGTACTCCTCGGGGCTTCTGAAAATGAGCTGGCATTCCAGGCAGTGGTGAAAGGTCCCGTTGGCAGTAACGATGGGCTCCGGCCAGGGGTGGCTGTCGCAAAGGGGGCAGGGAGGTGGTTCAGCCATCCCCGGTCATTTCGTACTTGCGCAGCAGACCGCGCAACTGGTGGTAGGTCAGCCCAAGGTGTTCGGCGGTCTTGCGCTGGTTGAACTCGCAATGTTCCAGGGCCTTTTTGAGTACCCCGGTTTCCATTTCGCTGATGGTCTTGTGCCAGTCCAGTGGTCCGTCAGCCGGGTCGGGCAGTCCCGTTGAGGGTGCCGGAGAACCGCTGACAGGACGCCAGGGAGAATCGAAGGGATCGAAATCGATTTCCCGGGCCGGCTCCTTCGGATTGGTGTTGCGGTAAACGGCCCGTTCGACCACGTTTTTCAACTCTCGCACGTTGCCCGGCCAGGAATGGCCCAGGAGCTTGCGGGAGGCATCCCGGGAAAAGCCGGCGAACAGGTCCCGGTCCAGTTCCCGGGTCATGCGCAGGGCAAAATGTTCGGCAAGGGACAGGATGTCTTCCCGCCGGGCCCTGAGCGGCGGGAGGGTGATCACATCAAAGGCCAGACGGTCGAGCAGGTCACTCCGAAACTGCCTCTTTTTTGCCAGCTCCGGCAGGTCCTGGTTGGTTGCCCCGATCAGCCGGACGTCGACTTTCCGGGTCCGGCTCGAGCCCAGGCGTTCGAATTCACCGTACTCGATGACCCGGAGGATCTTTTCCTGCACGCTCATGGAAGTACTCGACAGCTCGTCGAGAAACAGGCTTCCCCCTTCGGCGTGTTCGAAACGGCCAAGCCGTTTCCTGGAGGCATCGGTGAAGGCTCCGGTCTCGTGACCGAACAGTTCGGACTCCAGCAGCGCTTCGCTGATGGCCGCACAGTTGAGCTTGACCAGGGGGGCCTGCCAGCGTCCGGAAAGAAAGTGCAGACGCTCGGCGATCAGTTCCTTGCCCGTACCCCGTTCACCGACCACGAGAACCGGCCGGCTCAGCGGTGCGACTTCAGAAACCTGCTCGAGCACGGACATGAAGGCTGGCGATTCACCAATGATGGGTGTTTCGTCCTTGCGGCTCACCAATGAATCCCCGGTCGGTTATGCATGGGACGGGAGTTTAGCAGGCCGGGCTTGCCCTGGAGGGTGCCAGGAGTAAGGGGTGGAGGTCGTCGCTTCGTCGTTTCGTCGTTTTGTCCGGAACCCGGAAACCCGTTTTCCCATTAGCCTTTCACCTTGATCCTTGTTCCTTGTTCCCTGGACCTGCTTGAGAAACATTGCCAGATCCCGATGCATTCGGAAATCCGGCCCGGATCCCGCCACCATTTGTGCCAGAATCCGGACATGGCCAAACCCAAGACCCAATACACCTGCCGTGAGTGCGGGGCCCGTTCACCGAAGTGGGCCGGGCAGTGTGCCGAGTGCGGCACGTGGAATTCGCTGGAGGAATCCACGGTGGAGACGGCAACCAGCGGTCCGAAAGGGCGGGGCAACTGGTCCGGGGCGGCTTCGGCCACGGTGGTCAACCTGGGTTCCGTGCAGGCCGAATCGGCCGCTCCCCGGCTGGTAACCGGAATCGACGAGTTCGACCGGGTGCTCGGCGGTGGCCTGGTGCCGGGCTCGGTGGTGCTGATCGGGGGTGATCCGGGGATCGGCAAGTCAACCTTGCTGCTTCAGGCCCAGGCCGCGCTGGCCGGCAAGACCGGCAGTCTTTATGTGACCGGTGAGGAGTCCGCCGCCCAGGTTGCCATGCGTGCCCGCCGGCTGGGACTGGATCCGGGCAGCCTGGATTGTCTGACCGAGACCAGCCTGGAGACAGTGCTGGCAACGGCTGCCGAGCGCAAGCCGGGTTTCATGATCATCGATTCGATCCAGACGCTGTGGACCGAGGCCCTGCAGTCGGCCCCGGGGGCCGTTGCCCAGGTTCGTGAATGTGCCGCCCGGCTGGTTCAGTACGCCAAGAAGACCGGTTGCACGGTGGTCCTGGTGGGCCATGTAACCAAGGAAGGAGCCCTGGCCGGGCCCCGGGTACTGGAGCACATGGTCGACGGCGTGCTGTATTTCGAATCCGACTCGGGGAGCCGATACCGGCTGATCCGGGCGGTGAAAAACCGCTTTGGCGCGGCCAACGAGCTGGGGGTTTTCGCCATGACCGACAAGGGCCTGAAGCCCATCAGCAACCCCTCGGCCATATTCCTTTCCGGCCAGGAGGCCGCTCCCGGGTCCTGCGTCCTGGTGACCCGGGAGGGCACCCGGCCCATGCTGGTGGAAGTCCAGGCCCTGGTCGCGCCCAGCTCGCTTTCCAATCCCCGGCGGGTGGCGGTGGGCATCGATGGCAGCCGACTGGCCATGCTGCTGGCGGTGATGCACCGCCATGCCGGTGTCCAGATTGCCGATCAGGATGTATTCGTCAATGTTGCAGGGGGAATCCGGGTCAACGAGACTGCATCGGACCTGGCGGTAGCCCTGGCCCTGCAATCCTCGCTGCGTGAAACCCCTTTGCCGGACAAGTTGGTGGCCTTCGGAGAGATCGGGCTGGCCGGTGAACTTCGCCCGGTCTACAACGGCGAGGAGCGCCTTCGGGAGGCCGCCGGACAGGGTTTCACAACGGCCCTGGTACCGGAAGGAAACCTCAAGGGAGTCAAGGCGAAGATCGCCGCCCGCGGGTGCAGGCGTTTGTCCGATGCGCTGGCCGCCGCCCGGGAATAAGGGGCAACCGAAAGACAGGCCATTGGGGGGCGGTTACCTGCGACCGGGCTCCGGTCACGATGGGGAATGGCTACTACTGAATCGGTCCGGTTTGACCAGCACCCGGCGTACCGCCTTGTCGGCCAGTTCAACTATGGTCATCACATGATTGCCGATGCGCAGGCTGGTGTGGCCATCCGGGATGGCTTCCAGGCGCTCCAGGAGCAGCCCGTTGATGGTCTTGGGCCCCTCCGTGGGCAGGTTCCATTCCATGCGCCGGTTGAGCATCCGGATCGAGGCGCTGCCGGACACGATCCAGTTGCCGTCTTCGAGCCTGCGAACGGTCTTCTGCTGCCGGGCTCCCTCCGTAGTGTATTCCCCGACGATTTCCTCGAGGATGTCATCCAGGGTGATCAGGCCCTGGATGTCGCCGTATTCGTCTACGACCAGCCCCATCCGTCGTTCTCTTGCCTGGAATTCCAGCAGTTGCTGGGTCAGGGGTGTGCCCTCGGGGATGAAGTAGGGCGAGCGGATGGAGCGGATCATGGCATCCCGGTCCAGTCGACCCTGGGACAGCTTGGTAAGAATGGTCCGGATATGCAAAAGACCGGACAGGTTGTCCAGGTCTCCCCGCCAGACCGGGAGGCGGGTATAGATGGTCTGAGTCAGTTTCTGGACAATGGATTCCCAGTCCTCATCCAGGTCCAGCCCCACGATCTCGCTGCGCGGGACCATGACATCATCCACGGTGCCGTATTCCAGGTCCAGGATATTGAGCAGCATCTGCTGGTGATTGAGCGGGATCGTCCGGCCGCCTTCCTTGACCAGGGTGCGCAATTCCTCCCGGCTCAGGTGGTCGACCCGGTGGCTGCCATGGCGAACCCCGAACGGTCGCAAGAGCGTCCCGGCGACCATGTTGATGACCCACACCACCGGGTACAGGATTCTCATCAGGGGAGTGAGCACGTAGGAGGCCGGAAAGGCGATGCGCTCGGGAAACAGGGCGGCCAGGGTCTTTGGGGCAACCTCGGCGAAGATCAGGATGACCGCGGTCAGAAACAGGGTGGAAACCCAGATACCCGAGTCGCCCAGCAGGCGCAGGAAGATCACGGTGGAGATGGACGCGGCCAGGATGTTGACCAGGTTGTTGCCCAAGAGAATCAGGCCGAACATCCGGTCGGGCTTGGTCAGCAGGGCCTGGGCCAGCCGGGCGCCCCGGTGACCGGCCTGGGATTTGTGCCTGAGCTTGTACCGGTTCAGCGCCACCAGCCCGGTTTCAGAGCTGGAGAAAAACGCCGACAGCAGGATGAGAATGCCCAGCAGGACGAACAGGGTGACCAGGGGAATCTCCTGCATGTTCAGCCGTTGCTCCGGTTGGGGTTCTTACCCGAATGACAAACCCGGCATACAGTGCAGTCACCGGGCATGATGGATTACCGGTATGGACGAGAGACCGATTCCTGCTGACTGAAGCCAGGTACGATCCAGAATGAGCTCCAGGACCAGTTTGGCGCCAAAATAGCCCAGCAGGAGGATCGCCATGCCCGACAGGGTCATGGTCACGGCGGTTCTGCCTCGCCAGCCGAAGCGCCAGCGGCCCAGGAGCAGAAGCCCGAAGATAATCCAGGATGCGATAGTAAGAATGGTCTTGTGGGCAAGGTGACGTGCAAACAGGTTTTCATCAACGAACATCATGCCTGTGGCAAGGCTCAGGGTCAGCACCACCCACCCGGCCAGGATGAGCTGGAACAGCACGTGCTCCATGGTTGTCAGCGGCGGCAGCAGTGCCAGCAGCCGGCCGGCCCTGGGATGGCGCAGGATGTAGTCCTGGGCTGCAACGGCCACTGCGGTCAGCGCGGCGATGCTGAGTATCGCATAGGCCAGCAGGGAGGAAACGATATGGGCCTCGCTCAAGGGGGGTGCATGGGACAACACGACCGGGGCGGGCTCGAAGGCAAGCTGCAGTGAGACCCAAAGGGCAGAGCCGGGGAAGGCGATGATCCCCACTTCCAGCAATTCCCAGCGCATCGCGGCAAGCAGAAGGAATATCACCGCGAGCCAGGAGACCAGGGACAGGCTGTTGAAAAAATTGAAATCGAAACCACCGGACACCGGCATGACCGCGGCCAGCCAGGCCCCGTGGGCGATCACGGCAAGCCAGGCACAAATGGCGCCTAGAAGATTCAGTCGTTTGCGGTTCGTCCCGATGCCCGCGGCCAGAAATCCGGCAGCAGCGAGATAGGCAAGAATGGTCAGAAGTCCGAACATCAGCAGGACATTATCCGTGAAAGCCGCATCGCAGCCTGTAAGCCAGGGGTTATAATTCCATTACATTCGGACACTGTAAAGAATCCATGTTTCAACAGCTATCGGATCGCCTGGGCCAGACCCTTGATAAAGTCCGGGGTCGCGGACGCCTGACGGAAGAAAATATCAGCCAGGCCCTGCGGGAAGTGCGCGTGGCCCTGCTGGAGGCCGACGTGGCCCTTCCCGTGGTCAAGCAGTTTATCGAACAGGCCCGGGAACGGGCAGTTGGCCAGGAGGTTATTGGCAGTCTGAAGCCAGGTCAGGCCCTGGTCAAGGTGGTTCATGATGAGCTGGTCGGCGTACTCGGTGGCGAGCAGGTCACGTTGAACCTGAACCAGCGCCCCCCGGTGGTCATTCTGCTGGCCGGGCTCCAGGGTGCGGGCAAGACCACAACCGCCGGCAAGCTCGCCCAGCTGATCAGGGAGCGGGAGAAGAAGCAGGTCATGCTTGCCAGCTGTGATATCTATCGGCCGGCGGCCATCGACCAGCTCCAGTTGCTTGCCGAACAGACCGGTTCGGATTTCTACCGCCACGAAGAGGCCCGGGATGCCGAAGCCATTGCCCGGGCCGCGGTGGAAAAGGCGCGGCTTTCCATGAGCGAAGTCCTGATCCTGGATACCGCCGGTCGCCTGGCCGTCGACGAGGAAATGATGGACGAGATCCGGCGGGTTCATGCTGCCGTCGAGCCTGCCGAGGTGCTGTTCGTGGTCGACTCCATGACCGGCCAGGATGCGGCCAATACCGCCCTGGCGTTCCACGAGGCACTGCCCCTTTCCGGCGTTGTGCTGACCAAGACCGACGGGGATGCCCGGGGTGGGGCTGCCCTTTCGGTGCGCCAGATCACCGGTGCGCCGATCAAGTTCATCGGCACCGGGGAGAAGCTCGACGGGCTCGAGCCGTTTCATCCCGACCGCATCGCCTCGCGGATTCTGGGCATGGGCGATGTACTGTCCCTGGTCGAGGAGGTCGAGCGCAAGGTTGACCACAAGAAGGCCCGGAAGCTGCAGGGCAAACTGGGAAAATCCAGCCGGAAATTCGGACTGGATGATTTTCGCGACCAGCTTGAACAGATGCAGAACCTGGGAGGAATGGGCAGCCTGATGAAGAAACTGCCGGGCATGGACAAGATCCCCGAGGCGGCCAAGGCCCAGATGGACGATCGCAAGACCCGTCACATGATTGCCATCATCAATTCCATGACGCCTGCCGAGCGTCGTTTTCCCGACACCATCAAGGGTTCACGCAAGCGCCGGATTGCCAATGGGTCGGGCCTGGCAATTCAGGAGGTCAATCGACTGCTGAAACAGCACAAGCAGATGCAGAAGATGATGAAAAAGGCCGGCAGCAAGGGAGCCATGCAGAAGATGCTCAAGCGGCTCCCCGGTGGCGGCATGCCCGGCGGAGGTGGCATGCCGTTCTGACCCTTCCGGTGCCGGCCATGCGCTGTTTGGCATTTTATGGTTCCCCTCGGTCGATTTTCCCGCTACAATTGCCGGTTTGCCGGTTCGGCGATTTTTTGTAATTACCAAGGCCGAGTGGATCAAGCCCCGGCGAACAGGAGACAGCAATGGTCAAGATTCGACTTTCCCGCGGTGGTGCCAAGCGCCAGCCTTTCTACCACATCATTGTTACCGACAGCCGGAACAAGCGGGATGGCCGCAACATCGAGCGCCTGGGCTTTTTCAACCCGGTGGCCCGCGGTGGTTCCGAGCGGCTGCGGGTAGATATCGAACGTGTGGATCACTGGCTCGGCATCGGCGCCCACATGTCAGAACGGGTCCGGGACCTGGTTGCCCAGGCTCGTGCCGCCCGGACCGACGAACCGGCTGCCGCAGAGGAAGTGCCGGCACCGGAAGCCGCCGCAGCACCGGAACCAGCCCCGGCACCGGAATCAGCCCCGGAATCCGAGAGCGCCCGGGAAAACGCCTGACGGCCCCTTAGCCTGCCGGCAGGGCACTCAAAGTCCTGCAGGAAGCAAGTCCATTGAATTTACCGTCATCACCGGATGAACGGATCCTGATAGGTCGCCTGCTCAAACCCTGGGGAATCCGGGGTTGGCTGGCGGTCTATTCCTATGCGGACCCGCCGGAAGCCCTTTTCGACTACAAGGACTGGCAGGCTGGCGAGGACCGACAGCGGATCGAGCCGGTCGAATGGCACTGGCAGGGTTCCAGGCTGGTTGTTCGCCTGCAGGGCGTTGATGACCGCACTGCCGCCGAGGCCCTGGCAGGCACGGATATCCACATCGACGGCAATCAGCTTCCGGATCTCGACAAGGGCCAGTTCTACTGGAAGGATTTGCTCGGAATGACCGTCATCGGTCTCCGGGAGCAGCCCCTGGGCGAGGTGGTCAATTTCATGGAGACCGGCGCTCACGATGTGCTGGTGGTCGAGGGACCTTCGGGGCGCCGACTGATCCCCTGGGTCTACGGCATTTATGTCCAGGAAGTGGACAAGCAGGCCGATTGTATCCGGGTGAACTGGGACAGTGAATGGGACGAAGACGTCTGATTTCCCGGCTGGTCGCTAATCGCGGAGGCTCGAATGCTGCTTGAGCGAATCGACATCGTGACCCTGTTTCCGGACTGGTTCGAAAGCCTTTCCGGGCTGGGCCTGACCGGCCGGGCACTGGCCGAAGGAAGCATCCGGATGGAGACCTGGAACCCCAGGGATTACACCCGGGACCGGCATCGCTCCGTGGATGACCGGCCCTATGGTGGCGGACCGGGCATGGTCTTTCGTCCCCAACCCCTGGTCGACGCCGTGGAAGCGGCGCGAGCTGCCGGGACGGATACCCCGGTCATCGCGCTCAGCCCCCAGGGGCGGCGACTCGAACAGAAGGATGTGGCCGATCTGGCCCGCCGCCAGCGATTGATTCTGCTGTGCGGTCGGTACGAGGGAATCGACGAGCGGGCCGTGGAGGCCGTGGTCGACGAGGAGTGGTCCATCGGCGACTACGTGCTAAGCGGCGGCGAACTGGCCGCGGCCGTGCTGATGGATGCGGTGATCCGGCTGCAGCCCGGAATTCTGGGGCACGAGGATTCGGCGGTCCAGGATTCGTTTTCCGATGGACTGCTGGACTGTCCCCATTACACCCGACCGGAGGAATTCCGGGGCGCGGCGGTGCCGGAAGTACTGACCAGCGGCGACCACGGGGCTGTTGCCCGCTGGCGTCGCAAGCAATCCCTGGGCCGGACCTGGCTGCGTCGGCCGGACCTGCTTGAGCGGTTGACCCTGGATGACGAGGATCGGGCCCTGCTGGAGGAATTTCAGCAGGAAAATTCAAAAAAAACAGGTTATAATTGATCGTTTGGCCCGATCAGGATATGGATTTCCAGTGGCGGAAGTTCATACAATAGTCAGATCGGGTTGCCGGACCCTGGATGGGGCCGGGATCATCATTCTCAAGGAACGTGTAGTCATGACCAATATCATCGACGAAATCAATCAGGAACAGATAGCCAAGGAGATTACTCCGTTTGCCCCGGGCGATACGGTGGTGGTCAATGTCTGGGTTCGGGAAGGCAGCCGGCAGCGGGTCCAGGCCTTCGAGGGTGTGGTCATTGCCAAGCGCAACCGGGGCGTTGATTCGGCCTTTACCGTGCGCAAGACCTCCCATGGAACCGGCGTTGAGCGGGTTTTCCAGACCTACAGCCCGCTGATCGAGTCCATCAAGGTCAAGCGTCGGGGCAAGGTCCGCCGGGCCAAGCTGTTTTACCTGCGCGACCTGGAAGGCAAGGCCGCCCGCATCAAGGAAAAGCTCACCGGCGCTGCGCCTTGAGCCATATCCCGGGACCCGGATTACCGGGTTTGTCCGGGAGCAGCACCTGAATTTCAGATTGGAGTTTCGAGGGCCCGCACTGCGGGCCCTTCGTTTTTTCGGGGCCCGGTTTATCGGAAACGGATCAACGGGACAGGGAGAGTCAACCGGTTGGTGAATTCTGCCGGATGTGGGTCGGTGCGGCATCCCCTGCCGCTGCTTTTTCGCTTTTCTTTTCTTCCGCCGCAGGCTTGTCCCCGGATTGGCTGTAGCCGAGCTGTCGCGGGGCTTCCTGGCCACGGATCTTGCTCGTGCCATTGAACTGGCCACCGGACTCGATCACCAGTTCACCCACCTCCACGTCGCCATCGACCACGCCGCCGCTAACGACCTCCAGGCACTGGGCCTGTACATTTCCAGTGAGCTTGCCACTGACCATGACCCGTTCGGCCTGCATTTGTCCCTCGAACTGGCCGGACTGGCCAATAGAGACTTCGGAATCGGATTTTACCGAGCCTTCGACCTTTCCATCGATATGCAGGCTGTCGCTTAGTACGAACTCACCGATAATGCCGGTTCCAGCTGCGACCACTGTCGTTCCGGTGCGCTTGCTGTTCTTCTGACTGCTTCGGCCAAGGATTGCCATTGGACTCGGTCCTCCCGTTCAAAAACCAGATCATACTCTTCCATGGACCAGTCCAGGAAGCTTGCCGGATCAAGCCGGCGCTGAAGGTAGCGGACTTCGTAATGCAGGTGGGGCGCCGTGGCTACCCCGGTGCTGCCGGCTGTTCCCAGCTTCTCCCCGGAACGGACATACTGGCCGACCTCCACATCGATGGAGTCCAGATGGCCGTAGACGGTCGTGAATCCGAAACTGTGAACCAGCTCGACCATCTTGCCCATACCGCTGTCCTGGTGACGGGAGGCCCACTGGACTACCCCGTCGGCGGTCGCGTGGATCGGGGTGCCACGGGGTGCCCGCAGGTCCACGCCCCCATGGAATGACTGGCTGCCGTGAACCGGGTGTTCACGGTTGCCATAAAAACTGGTGATGCCTCTTTCCTTGACGGGATGCCCGCTGGGAATGGATTCGAGCATCACCCGCTTTTCCACCGCGGTCTGGCTGGCCGTGTCGATCCGCCTGGGAAGGGGATCGTCCGAAGAGGTTTTCAGCCCGATGATGGCCTCGATCCGTTCCAGTTCTTCGCCCATCAGGCTCAGGCCCTGGGACTTGTCGTCTACCGAGGCGGTCAGCACGGCCTTTTCCTCTAGAAGTCGGGACTTGTCTTTCTGGATGCGTTCCTGTTCATTACTCAGGGTCGCTACCTGGTCATTCAGATCGGTTACCCGGGATGAGAGCACGTGGATGATCAGGCTTCCGGACAGAAATACCAGAGCCAGGCAGGCAGCAGTGCCTGCGAGAATCCGTCGGACTAGCTGAGTCAGCGTGAAGTGACGGGACCCGCGATAGTCCGTCACTGTAATCAGACAGCGATTTCGCATTTTGCTGGATTTCCGATTTTCTTGTTCTGGGACTGGCAGGCAGGGGCAGTCGAAACGCCTCTCCCTGCGATTGACCACCGGATTATCCGGTCCTCAGGCACGTGATGCAAATGACGGGCAGGTCGAAGGCCTGGACTCAAGCCGATTTGCGAGGAGCCTATATGTGAACTAAGTCACAAAAAAGGCCTTTCCGGGCGATTGTCTCGACACTCAGGCGTTAAGCAGCCATTAAATCAGAAAAACCGGCAAATGTTGAAAGGCCTGGACACCAATGGCCGATAATTCTTGAAAACCGGGCACTCAACGCCCACCTTCCCCGCAACCTTATTGACCTGCTCCGGATTGTCCAGCCATGACTGAAACTGTAAAAAGCGAAGTTCGAAGTTTTGATGCCGAGGTCCATCAGTTGCTCAGCCTGATGGTCAATGCACTCTATTCCAACCGGGAGATCTTCCTTCGCGAGCTGGTTTCCAATGCATCGGATGCCTGTGACCGGCTTCGCTTTGCTGCTTTGACCGACGAGAGTCTCAAGGGTCTGGATCAGGACCTGGCCATCGATATCAGCCTGGATGAAACGGCCGGGACCCTGACGATTCGTGACAACGGTATCGGGATGAACCGGGAGGAGGTCATCGAGAATATCGGGACCATTGCGCGCTCCGGAACCCGCCGCTTTCTCGAAAGCCTTTCCGGTGACCGTCGGAAGGACGCCCAGTTGATTGGCCAGTTTGGTGTGGGATTCTATTCGGCCTTTGTGGTGGCCGATTCGGTAACCCTGGAAACCCGCAAGGCCGGGGATACGGCCGATGCCGGGATCCGGTGGACCTCCGATGGCCAGGGGGAATACACCCTGGACTCGGCCCAGCGGCCGGAGCAGGGCACCGAGATCACCCTGACATTCAAGGAGGATCATCGGGATCTGCTCAATCCCCATGCCATTCGGCGGATCATCGAGCGCTACTCCAATCACATCGCATTTCCCATCCGGCTGGCCGGCGAGGAAGAAACGGATACGGTCAATGACAGCCAGGCGTTGTGGGCCCGGCCGAAATCCGAGCTGGGCGAGGACGATTACACCGGTTTTTACACCAGCCTTACCGGCGACCCGGAAAAGCCCCTGAGCTGGGCTCACCATCATGTGGAGGGCAGTCAGCAATACAGCCTCCTGCTTTACGTTCCCGGCCGGGCACCGTTCGACCTGATGGTCAACCGGGACGAACGGGAAGGTCTCAAGCTCTATATCCAGCGGGTGTTCATCATGGATGCCGCCGAGGAACTGCTGCCGCGATACCTCCGGTTCATGCGGGGGGTGGTGGATGCCTCGGACCTTCCCCTGAACGTCTCCCGGGAAATCCTGCAGGAGAGCGAATTGCTCGACAGGATTCGCCAGACCGTCATCAAGCGCAGCCTGGACATGCTCGAAAAGCTGGCCGGCGAGGAATCCGAATGGGACCGGTTCTGGGAGCAGTTCGGCCCCGTGCTCAAGGAAGGCGTGGTCGAGGATCCGGCAAACCAGGAGCGCCTGGCCGCGCTTCTGAGGTTCGACTCCACCCGGGACGGGGAGTCCCGCATCAGCCTGGATGACTACATTGCCGGCATGGCTGAAGACGAGGACACGATCTGGTATTTGACCGCGGACAATCTCAAGGCGGCCCGCTCCAGCCCCCACCTGGAATCGTTCAGGAAAAACGGAACGGAGGTTCTGTTGCTGACCGACCGGATCGATGAATGGCTCACGGCCCATCTTGGCGAGTACAAGGGCAAGCAGCTAAGGTCGGTTTCCCGGGGGCGGCTGGAGACCGACGAGAAGGAATCGTTTTCCGAAGACGACCGGAAACTGGCCGGTCGGGTAAAAAAGGCCCTGGACGAACGGGTAGGGGATGTGCGCCCGAGCAGCCGGCTGACCGAGTCGCCCAGTTGCGCGGTGGTTGATGAATCCGCCCTGTCACTGCAGATGCAGAAAATGCTTCGCCAGGCCGGACAGGAAGTCCCGGAGAACAAGCCGGACATGGAAATCAATCCGACCCATCCCCTGGTCCGGCGTCTGGCATCGGAGACTGATGACAAGCACTTTGCGGAGCTGGCCCACCTGCTGCTCGACCAGGCATTGCTGGCCGAAGGCGGCGAGCTGGCAGATCCGGCGGCCTACGTCCGGAGAGTCAACGACCTGCTGGTGCGGACGCTGGATTCATGAGCGAGGAGGCCGGCACACTGGAAGGGCTGGAACCGGCCGGGCGGCCGGGCCTCCGGGGCCGGATCGAGGAGTGGGTGGAAAGCCCGGTTCCCAGGAACTTCATCATCGGGCTGATCATCATCAATGCGGTGATCCTGGGCGTAGAGACCTCCGACAAGGTCATGTCCACCGGGGCCGGGTTCTGGCTGCTGCTGGCCAACAAGCTGATCCTGGGCGTTTTCGTGGTCGAAATCGCCCTGAAGCTGTTTGCCATGGGCCCGCGGTTCTTTCGTTCCGGATGGAACGTGTTCGATTTCTTTGTCGTGGGCATTTCCCTGGTCCCGGCCACCGGGCCTCTGGAAATCCTCCGGGCGCTCCGGGTTCTTCGAATACTCCGGCTGCTTTCCCAGGTTCCCCGGCTGCGCCAGATCATTGAGTCCCTGTTGCGGGCCCTTCCCGGGATCGGCTGGACAGCACTGCTGCTGATTCTGGTCTTCTACGTCTTCGCCGTCATGGGCACGGAGCTGTTCAAGGACGATTTCCCCCAGTGGTTCGGCAACCTGGGTGCCAGCCTGTTCTCCCTTTTCCAGATCATGACCCTGGAATCCTGGTCCACCGGCATCGCCCGACCGGTGATGGAAACCCAGCCGCTGGCCTGGCTGTTCTTTGTGCCATTTATCCTCATCTCCAGTTTCATGGTTCTCAACCTTTTCATTGCCATCATTGTCACCGCCACGCAGTCCATACACGCCGATGAAGAGGAACTGGCCCGCCAGGAGGTTCTCAACCAGCTCCGATCCATCCAGGAGCGTCTCGATCGCATGGAGCAGCAAGGCAACCGTGGCCGATGACCCGGTAGTGGAAGTCCGGCTGGACAAGTGGCTGTGGGCCGCCCGGTTCTTCAAGACCCGCAGTGTTGCCCAGCAGGCCATTCGTGGCGGCAAGGTGGTGATCAATGGCCAGCGGGCCAAGCCCGCCCGTGGGGTCCGGGCCGGCGACCGGCTGGTGATCACCAAGGGGCACTTTCAGTTCGAGGTTCGTGTAGAGGCGGTTTCCGAGCGGCGAGGGCCGGCCAGTCAGGCCATGGAGTTGTACGCCGAGACCGAAGAAAGCATTCGGCAACGGGCCGAGCTGTCCGAACAGCGCAGGCTGGAGCGGGCTGCCTCAGGCGGGCCGGAACGAAAGCCGGATAAGCGCCAGCGGCGCCAGATCCGGAAATTCCGGCGCGGCTGATATCCCGGGGGCTGCACGACCGGCCCGGGGGTAATGAAACAGGCTCCCGGAAGGGGCCGGGG
>SLIZ01000143.1 GCA_007135395.1 Wenzhouxiangellaceae bacterium
GTTCACATGACCCAGCTCACCGGGGAAGAGATGGATTTGCTGGCCGAGCGGGGCTGCCACGTTTTTCATTGTCCGGAGTCGAACCTGAAGCTGGCCAGCGGCTTCTGCCCGGTTGCCGAACTCGAAAGGCGGGGCGTCAATGTCAGTGTGGGTACCGACGGCGCGGCCAGCAACAACGACCTGGACATGATCGGCGAGATTCGAACTGCGGCCCTGCTGGCCAAGGGCGTGGCCGGAGACCCGGAGGCGGTTCCCGCCGCCCGTGCCCTGGCAATGGGGACCATCAATCCGGCCCGGGCCCTGGGACTGGAAGACAGGATTGGCTCCATCGAGGTGGGCAAGCAGGCGGACCTGGCATCCATTCGCCTTGACGGGCTCGAAACGGCTCCCGTCCATAATGTGATTTCCCACCTGGTCTACTGCGCATCGCGCAACCTGGTGGAGCACATATGGGTTGCCGGCAGACCGGTTCTTGAAAATGGCAGACTGTGCAACCTGGATGAACAATCCATCAAACAGCAATCCAGTCGCTGGCTGGATCGCCTGGCGGAAGCCCGATGACCGAAACGAGCAACCTGGATCCCAGGGAGACCACCAAGTTCAACGACCTGTCGGCCCGATGGTGGGACCCGGAAGGTGAATTCCGACCCCTGCACGACATCAACGGCCCGAGAGTGGATTACATTGCAGAACGGGCAACCCTTGACGGGAGCCGGGTTCTTGATGTGGGTTGCGGCGGGGGACTGCTTTGCGAGTCACTGGCGTCCAGGGGGGCGGTGGTGACCGGGATTGATATGGCCGAGCGCGCGCTCGCCGTGGCCAGGCTGCACCTGGAGCAAAGCGGGCTCCAGGTCGACTACCGGCAGGCAACAGCCGAATCCTTTGCCATGGAAGATGGAAAGGCATTCGATGTGGTCTGCTGTCTGGAAATGCTCGAGCATGTACCCGAGCCGGCCAGCGTCGTCGAGGCTTGTGCGGCCATGACCCGGCCCGGCGGTCAGCTGTTTTTCTCCACCATCAATCGATCCCCCCTGGCCTGGGCCGGAGCCATCGTGGGGGCGGAATACCTGCTGGGGCTGCTGCCCCGGGGGACCCATCGATACGACCGCCTGATCAAGCCATCCGAGCTGGCATCCTGGTTGCGCTCGGCCGGTCTGGAGGTTCTCGATATTGCCGGAATGGATTACAACCCGTTTTCCCGGACCGTACGGGTCGGCACCCGACCCAGGATCAATTACCTGATTCACGCAGAGCGCCCGGCATGAATCCGCGGCGCATACGGGGCCTGTTGTTTGACCTGGACGGGACCCTGGTGGATTCCGCGCCGGACCTGCTGGCCGTAGTCGCCGAGCTGCGGGGGGCAAAGGGGTTGCCCTGGATGGATCTTTCCGGATGCCGGCACGTGGCCAACAAGGGTGCGGCAGGGCTTCTCGAACTGGGATTCGGCAGCCACCCGGAACACGACCTGGACGCCCTTCGCCGGGAATTCCTCAACCGATATGCCGAGCGCTGTTTCCAGGACAGTCATGCCTTTCCCGGGATCGAGGCCCTGCTCGGGATACTGGAGGAAAACCGGATCCCCTGGGGTGTTGTAACCAACAAGCCCGGCGACCTGGCCTGCTCGGTACTGGACCAGGCCGGCTGGCTGAACCGGGCCGGTTGCCTGGTAGCCGGGGACAGCCTTCCCGTCTCCAAGCCGGATCCGGCCCCGGTCCGAAAGGGGGCCGGAGAACTGGGGCTGGACTGCGCCGATTGCCTGTTGCTTGGCGATGATCCCAGGGACATCCTGGCCGGGCAACGGGCCGGGGCGATGACGGGACTGGCAACCTGGGGCTACCTGGAACCGGGTACCCCGCCGGAAAGCCTGGGTGCCGACCTGATCATCTCCCATCCCGATGAACTGGCCCGACTGATTTTCAATGCCTTGCCGGAGCCGGCCCGACGATGAGCGGAGTGGATCGACTCCAGCGACTGATGTTCGATGCGGCCAATGTTCGGGCCGTCCATGTTCGCCTGGAAGAGGTCTACCGGGAAGTGCTTTCCCGCGGAGACTATCCGGCCACTGTTGCCCGGCTTCTGGGCCAGGGCCTGGTGGTTGCGGGAATGCTTTCCAGCGGGATCAAGTACTCCGGGCGGGTCAGCCTGCAACTCCATTCGGCGACCGGGGTGTTGCGCATGCTGCTGGCCGATTGCGACGACCGGGGCGGTATGCGGGCACTGGCCAAGCTCGCCGGTGACAAGGAGTTTCCTGCCGAACTGTCTGACGACATCCGCCAGCTTGTGCCCGACGGGACGCTCACGCTGAACCTGGAGCCCCAGGTCTCCGGTGGGCACCGATGGCAGGGAATCGTGGCGCTGGAATCGGATACCCTGGCCGGCTCGGTGGAAGGTTATTTTCGCCAGTCAGAACAGCTACCCACCCGGTTGCACCTGGCCGCCGATGCGGGTCAGGCGGCGGGCATCCTCCTTCAGCGATTGCCCGGCACGCCGGAGGACCCCGACGGCTGGAATCGGTTATGCCATTTGCTGGACACCCTTTCGCCGGAAGAGCTGCTGGCAACCGATGGTGACACGCTAACCCACAGGCTGTTCCACGAAGTGGACCGGACCCGGCTGTCCGATCGACCCCTGGCATTTCATTGCCCCTGCAGCCGGGAACGGGTTTCCGCTGCCCTGCGCTCCCTGGGTCGGGAGGAACTGGAGGCCCTGGTTGCCGAGCAGGGCGAGATCCAGGCCGATTGCGAGTTCTGCAACGAGCACTACACTTTCGATGCGGTGGATGTATCCCAGATCCTGACCAGTGTCGAGCCGCCGGCTTCCGGGCATGGCGGCAGGCTCCACTGAGCCGGTGAGCGTTGCGCCGATTCAATGGTGCAGGGATCGGCTGCTGGTACCCGGCAACCCCCTGGTGATCAGCCTCAACTTTGCCCCTCCGGGTCAACAGGACCGGATCCTCGCTGTCCGGGCCGTGGCAACCGAGATTGCGGCCATACCAACGGCGGTCAGTGACGAGGTCGTTGCAGGCAACAAGCTGGCATGGTGGCAGCAGGCACTGGCCGGTTCCGCTGCCCATCCGGCCATCCAGGCCCTGGAAGACTCCGGCGCGGCCGGGTGTATTCCCGACACGGCCTGGCAGCCGCTTTTCCAAGGGGTCGCTGAAAGCATTCCCGGCCCACGCTTCGAGCGCTTCGAAGAATTGATGGACCATTGCCGCAGGATCGGCGGAGCCCTGTTTGGGCTGGAACACGCAGCGCTCGAAGGCGCCGATCCGGTTGAACCGTGGCTGGAAATGGGGGCATCCGGATACCTTTTCCGAATCGTCCGGGACCTGGGCCTGGATGCTCGCCAGGGCCGCTGGCTGGTTCCCCTTGACCTCCAGGCCTGGTTCCAGGTCGATCGACGCCAGGCCGAAGACGGTATAGACGATCCAAAGTGGCGTGGCCTGGTTCGGGAAATGGTCCAGCGTGGCCTGGTCGCCGGTCACGGGGCTGCCCGGAAAGTCCCGCCGGAGGCCGCTTTGGATCATCGCCACCTGATGGTTACCCATGCCCTGGATGCTCGCCTGGGCAGGCTTGCCGGTCGCCGGCCCGGGGTCGTGTTGTCCAGGCGCCTGCTGCCGGGCCGATTCGGAAACTTGTGGACCGCCTGGCGAACGGCCGTGGGAATCAGCCGTCCAAGGGAGCGAGAAAGGAGTAATTCATGAATTCATTAACTGTCCCAACCCGGGGAATCTGCCGGGGCATCGGCCTGGCGACCAGCCTGGCATTGGCCGGTTGTGCCTCCAGTCCGTTGGAGCTGGACGGGCGGGCCGTTTCGGGCACCGGGCCGGCACATGTGCTGGAAGATTCCGGACATATCGGTGACACGGTGGTCTGGGGGGGCGAGATCCTCGAGGTTCGCA
>SLIZ01000217.1 GCA_007135395.1 Wenzhouxiangellaceae bacterium
GGCATTGGTAAAGGTGCAGGTCACCGTCTGCCCGGCATCCAGGTTGATTGCACCGGGCCCATCACCGTTATCGCAACTGGCCGATTCCAGTGTCCAGCCATCCGGAACGGATTCCTGAACGCTGTAGGTGCCGGCTTCGGAAGAGGGCAGCAGGTCGCCGGTAGAAAGATCCTCCCCGGCGCCCAGGGTGAAGTCTCCGGCGAAGTCTGAACTGAAGGCAAACTGCTGTTCGGTATCGGCCGGGTCGGCGATTTTCTCAACAATTATGGTGCCGCGTTTTGCATTTGAAAAGGTGCATGTAACATCGCCGCCTTCACCCAACTCGATGGCAACCTCGTTGTCGTCAACGCTGGTGCTCGAACCCGGATCCGCCTGGCAGGAGATTCCTGTCAGGTCCCAGCCGTCGGGAACGGATTCACCAACGGTGAAGGAGCCTGGGAGTTGATCAGCGAAAGTCTCGGTGCCGGTTCCGGATTCGGTTGAAATCTGGAATGAACCCAGGTCACCGAAGAAATCAAAGCTCTCGTCTCCACCTTCGGTGCTCTTGATGATCGTGATGGTGCCCGGCTGAATGGGTGCGTTAACAAAGGTGCAGGTCACATCGTCACCGGGACCCAGCGTGACTCCGCCCCCCGCTGACTGCGGGTCATCGTTGTTTGTACAACTCGCCGAGTTCAGGTTCCAGCCCCCGGGAACGACTTCGTCGATGGTGTAGGTGCCTGGTTCGACCAGCCCGCCAAAGTCTTCTGAACCCTCTCCACCGGAAGTCGTTATGCTGAAGGTCTCGGGCAGGGCAAAGTTCGCATCAAAGGCCGGGTCGCTGGTGGTTTCAAATTCGAAGCTTCCATCCTCGCTTGTCGTTTCCTTGCGGATGGTAAGGCTGGCGGGTAATGCAAGCCCGCTTTCGACTTCTACGCAACCACACTTGGACGGGGTGCCGGGAACGGCATCATCCAGCCCACCGCACTGCTGGTTTGAATTGTTTTCCCAACTTGCACAGGCCGAAATGTCGACAAAGCCGTCGCCGGTGATGTCATTGCACTGGATTCGGACCTGTTGAAGGGGCTTCAGGATCCGGCTCTGACCGGGAATGTCGCCACACTGGTCCTCGTTGATGTTCGGAAACGGGGCGACATACGCAAGATTGCCATTATCAAGGGGTACAGTGGGCCAGTCTGCAGGGTTTGTGCTTTCATTGACTGGCGAAAAGAAATCGTGAAGGCAGTGACTGCCGGTAATTGCGCTTTCACCTTCCAGGTTGACGAATATCCCGATGCCAAACCGGTCGGGAGAATTGGAAACGACGATGGCATTGAAAACGACCTCCGCTTCCCCAAGCGTGCCCTGGGAACAGGATTCGATCACCTCGACGACTTCGAATTCTTCAATCAGTACATCGTTTGCGGTACAGTTTGAGGGATTGACGAACTGACCCAAACAGACGTCACCAACCACCCCGGTACCATTGTCAGCCAGGACGGGCATCCCAAGGATTGCCAGCACAAGGCCGAAGACCCCGGCAAACACTTTTGCCGCCATATGCTGCATAGGGCGGGGTGCTTTTGCTTGTTGCAAGGGACTCCGGGTGGAGGATGAAATTGTGACACTGGCAGTTTCCGTGGCCAGGACAGTTCCGGGGAAAACGTTCACGATGAATCTCCCTTTTTCGACGGCGTTCAAATTGCCTCGCCCCTCTTGAGTTGCGGTGCGTGGACAGGCGGGCCCCAAAGTGCGGGCGTTTTTCGGGATCATAAAGAGATTGGCATCACACTGCAACCCTAAACTGTGATAAAGCGCACATGTTAGGGCTGCCAGCGAGGCTGGAATCACGCCTGAATTAGATCAGATAGCCTCTACGCCCATATTTATCAATGGGTTACAAGATTCCTGGCCACAAGCTACCCACACCCGTCGATTGGTCTGGCCGTTGGCGTTCGTCCATTTCCAGGAATTTTTTACTGGCGGGAGCCTGGTTTTCGGCCTTTTCGGGCCGGGTTTCCAGTCCGTGTCGAGGGCCGGCCGGGCATTCTGATCGATGCCTCCCCACAGGTGCGCTTCAATCGGGCCGAATATCTGCTGATTGACGACTTCCATTGGCAAACGCCATGAAAGTCGGGCTGGCGTGTGTCAATCAATCGCGATGGAAGCAATAAGGCTGGCAAATCCGGGCAACTTGCCAAACGGATTTCCTGATATGGGATGTCTTCCCTTGTTATCCCTCCATTGTGTGATGGTGTAGCCGCAAGTTTTCCTTTTAGAGGCCTGCCCTTGAGAACTAAAATAGGAAGGGCTGATTCCATGCTGAAAACTGTCTGCAAGTCTGGATCAGGACACTGGACTGAACACGGACTCCTGCACATGCGTCACATGCTCAAAATCTTTTCACTGCCTTTGATCGTGCTTGTAATGAGCCCGGTAGCGGCGAATGCTGATGAAGTATTTTTCAGCTACGAGCGTGTCCAGCCAATGGCAGCCGGCGATGATAACCGTTACGTTCTAAAGTGGTGGACCGATGGGCGCGTAGAGATTCGGGTTCCTGCCTACGCCAGGCAGGGAGGGGCTTACACCCTGTCACCGGGAGAGTACGATTTTCCGGGTCTGGAGGAGATCATGGACATCACCGCCGACAATCAGGCCATGTTTCAGGCTGCACCTGCAGCGATTCAGTCCCTTCGCAACCAGGAAATGCGCGAAGTCCATGATGCCGATCAAGTACATATAAGAACACATCCATACAGTCGTGCACCGGTAGACCTGCAGATCGATTCCCCGGATTACTGGAATCGGGCATATCCGGACAGTCAGTCGCTTGCCCTGGTTTCTTCAGTAGACCGGCGTGTGATGGACTGGATCAACAAGCATGCAGGCACCCGGTAAATCGACCGGATACCGTAAACCAGCAAGGCCGCTTCCCGATCAACCCGAAGACTGACCAGTCGAAATTCGGGCTGTAAAAATTCCTGAGACAAATGTAGGACAAACACCGACAAGGCGTGGCTGGATGTCCTACGACTTTTTCCGGTTTGCGCCGATACCGAAAAGTCTTGTCTGGCTTCAGGATAGATATGGTCAAGATCCGGATTGTAGCCAAGACTGCCATGCCGCAAGAATATTCAAGAATTCGAAATCGTCTACCGGGTATTCTGGCCTTTGTGGCCGTGCCAATGCTGGTTGCGTTTGCTTCGCCCGTCAAGAGCGGAACATTCGTGTTTGCCGAGAACCTGGGCCAACCGGATACGATTACCCACCCGACCGGTTATACCGGCTCCGAAAACGAGCTGGAAGTGTCCGTGTGCGTCCATCCCGACAGCGAAAGCAGAAGTGAGCTGGCTATTGCCATCCGGAACAGTCTCTATCGGTGGAACCAGCTTGATCCGCAAACGGAAAATACCAAGCTGGCACCCGAATCAGGGGTGCCATCCAATCGTATTGATGCCGAATCGGTTGTATTGCATGAGATCGGTCATTGCATTGGACTTGCCCATCCCAACCTGGCTTCCGAGTCCGGCCTGAGCGGCAACAAACGTCGTTTTGCCAAAGCGCTTCCCGGCAGCGGCCCGGACAATGGTTACACTCTGGATGCCGGCGGTGATCAGATCATCGCCACCGAAGAGGATTACCGGGGTGACGATACCAACCTGAACTGGTTTCGGACGAGTAACAACAACCCGTTCACCATCGACTCAATCGTTGATGGAACAACCTACAGTAATAATGTTGCCGACCTGCCCCCTGGTCATGACTTTCCAAAGGTCGCGGGTGCCCAGGTTTCCCAGAAGATGGGGATTGGGCGAACCGAAGCAGTCATGCACCAGGGAATACTGTTTGGCGAGAAGCGGTCAGGCCTCGGGCATGATGATGTGGCTACACTCAAGCTTGCCATGTCCGGTA
>SLIZ01000246.1 GCA_007135395.1 Wenzhouxiangellaceae bacterium
AAGGTTTTCAGGTCGAAATCCTCACCCAGCCTTTGTTTCTCCTGCTCGCGGAAATCGTAGATCTCGGCAAAGCCGGTGAAATAGGAGGTCAACTGGACCTGGGACAGGGTCAGCCGGCGCCATTTCCCATGGGCTTCGGTGGACTCCTGGAAGGCCTTGTTCCTGAGCATATCCAGGGCTTCGTCCTCTTCCATGCCCTTGACCTGAACCGCGTAGTCCAGGATGGCGTTGGTAACTACACGCAGTGCCCACTTGCCGTACATCAGCCACATTTCCGGCTCGTGATCCCCCCAGCCTTCCTCGAGCATCATGCGCTCGGCATAAACGGCCCAGCCCTCGATCATGGCCCCGTTGCCCAGCAGGCTCTTGATGACGCTGGGTGACTTGTTGGCATGAAGCAACTGGGTGTAGTGGCCCGGGATGGCCTCATGGATGTTGAGAACCTGGAGTACCCAGTGGTTGTATTCGCGCAGAAAGCTTTCAACCTGGTCGTCGTCCAGATCATCCAGGGGCGTGACGTTGTAGTAGGTCTCCGCCTCGGGATTGAAAGGGCCCGGCGCGTTGATCGATGCCCGGGCACCAGTCCCGCGCATGTATTCCGGGGTCTCGCGCACCACCAGGGGACGACTGGGATCCTGGTCGACCAGTTCGTGTTCATCCACGAAGGCTTCCAGCTTCGGAATCTGCCGGCGAATCTCGTCGACAAAGTCTTCCGGGTCCACGTGCCGGTCTGACAGATGATCAATCAGACGGGCGATGCGCTCCAGGGGCTCATCGGGCATCTCCTCGTCTTCAAAATACTCCGGCCACAGTTCCCTGGCCTGTTCGTCCATGTCCGCGTGCAGACGCTGCTTTTCCTCCAGGGCCCGTTCATACAGCTCCCGGGCAGAAAATTCGGACTGGATGTCCAGGGCGAACTTGCGCTCGTAAAGCTCTTCGCCGATTCGGTATTCACGAAATCCGTTCTCGCCTTCCAGTTCATCCTCGAGATTTTGCAGCCACCCGATCCATTCCTCGATGGCCTCACTGGCATTGTCGAGTTCATCGGAAAATTCCTCCTGGGCGGCCTCGGAAAGCCCGGAATGTTCAAGCTGCCCGGAAAGGTCTCCGTTGATGACCGAAAGCGCTCCCCGATTCTGCTGGATGGCCAGTTCAATGTGCTCCCGGGTTGGTTCCCGGATATTCTCTCGGGCTGCCCGGTAGTAGTCGGGGATCCGCTTGAGCCGCTGAAGGATGGTAGTCATGCGCTCGTCCAGAGGTGCGTACTCGGTAGTAAGTAGCACTCCGATGGGCCCGGCCACGTTGTACTGGGACGGGTTCCACTGCCAGCCCCGAAACTCTTCCTGGTACCAGATATCCGATTCCAGCCGGTTGCGGATGAGCTCGTAATCGGCACGCAACAGCGGTGAGAGTCGGTCCGGATCGAATCCGTCCAGCTCTTCCAGGGTCTCCTGGTTGAATTCGAGGGTTTCCTGCCGCCGGGCCTCGTCCGGGATGGTCACTTCATGGGCATTTTCATACCGGCCGGCACGAATTGCCCACTCCGGATTGCGTTCCATCCAGGCTTCCACCAGTCGTTCGGAGAATTCCTCGAACGCCTCATCCTGGTCCGGACCCGGGTCTTCCTCCGGCTCGGCCTCCGGAGTCACTTCGGTCTCAGGCTCTTCCGGGGCCGGGGGATCTTCCGGAGTGGGTGCGGGCTCGCAGGCGGCAAGCCAGAAAACGGTGGCCAGCAAGACCAGCAGGATACCCAGGGGGATACGGGGAATAGTCATCGTGGATTCCGGTTTTTTTGCGAAACAGCCTTTAATCGTACATTACCGCCTGGGGGGAGTGGCATTTCTATAGCGGTGGCAAGTATCTCAGGGGGTCTTCCGGGTCGCCATTGCGGCGAATTTCGAAATGCAGGATCTTCTCGTCCCGCTCGTTGCGTCCGAGCTCGGCAATCCGCTGACCACCGGTTACCTGCTCTCCTTCTCCCACAAGCCGCTGCCGGTTATGACCATAGGCTGAAAGCAGGGCATCGGAATGCTTGATGATGATCAGTTCGCCGTAGCCCAGAAGGCCGGTCCCGCTGTAGACCACCTGTCCGTCGGCAGCCGCAATGACCGGCTGACCTTCCTCTCCAGAAATCTCGATGCCCTTGCGCTCGCTGCCCGGGTCAAAACGGCGGGCCAGCCCTCCCTCTGTGGGCCATCGCCACTGAATGCCGGCAACGCTGCGCCGGGGTGCATCAATGATTTCGGGGACCGGTTCAGGCCTGGTCTCTGGTTCCGGATCCGGGTCCGCTTCGGGGTCCGCTTCGGGTTCCGGCCCGGTTTCTGCCGACTCCGGAACGGTTGCCGGGGACGGGGCATCCTGCCTGACCGGAGGTTGTTCCGGGGCTGCAGCTACCTCCCGTTCACGGCGGGCCGGGCCGGTATCGCTCAACCGAAGCGTCTGCCCCGGAAAGATGGTGTAGGGGGACCCGATATCGTTCCACTCGGCCAGTTCCCGCCAATCCACCCCATAGCGAAAAGCAATCGAGTACAGCGTATCGCCACCGGTGACCACGTGCAGACCACTGCGACTCCGGGTGATCTCCCTTTCCCGGGGCTCGCTTCTGTCTTCCACCGGTGCCGGCGCAGGCGCCGCGCAACCGCCCACGACAAGGGCCATCACCATGGCAGCGACAAGAGCGCCAGCCGGCAAAAGACAGGCCGGGCCAACCATTTTCCTCAGTAGTAAAACCACCAGATCACCAACCCCACGGCAGTCAGAACGATCATTGTCCACCCGATAGTTTCCACGTAGCGGCGGAGATTCTCGGCCGCCCGCTCCCCGCCAAAGTAGATAATGGCGGCGACCAGGAAAAAACGGCCACCCCGGCCGATGACGCTTCCCAGTATAAAGCCGAGTGCCGGCATTCCCAGGGACCCGGCGGCAATCGTGATGACCTTGAATGGAATCGGGGAGAACCCGGCAACAATCACGAACCACACACCGAAACGCTGAAAGTAATCCACCGCCTGGTGGTAGGCCGACTCGTAGCCGGCCTGGACGATCCAGGGAAAGACCAGCTCGATGGCGAAAATTCCGACCATGTAACCGACCAGTCCCCCGGCAACGGAAGCCAGGGTTGTCAGCGTGGCCAGGAACCAGGCCTTGTGCCGCTCGGCCAGCACCATGGGGGCGAGCATGACATCCGGTGGAACCGGAAAGATAATCGCCTCGGAAAAACTCAACCCTGCCAGGTATCGGGGGGCATGACGGTGCCGGGATGCAACCAGGACCCGGTCGTAAAGGGGCCCGAAGATTCTCATTCCAGCCCTTCCAGCAATGGCACGAATGTGACCGCACCCAGGTTTTCTTCCTCGAACCCGCTTTCGGTCCGGGTAATGCAGGTCAATTCCTGGACTCGGCCGGCAGATACCGGGGCAACCAGGCGCGCCCCGACGGCCAGTTGCTCGGTCAGGGCGTCGGGAATCCTGCCACCGGCCGTCACCAGGATGCCGTCGAAGGGGGCCTGGGAGGGCCAGCCAAGGGTTCCGTCGGAATGGCGGGTATAGACGTTCTTCAGCCCCAGGCGATGAAAGCGCTTGCGGGCAATGCGGACCAGTTCACCTATGCGCTCGACGGTGAATACCTTGTCCACCAGGGGAGAAAGCACCGCCGCCTGGTAGCCCGAGCCGGTGCCGACCTCCAGTACCTTTTCGAGCCTCCGGCCATTGAGCAGGGCCTGGGTCATCATGGCGACCACATAGGGCTGGGAGATGGTCTGGCCCCGGCCTATGGGCAAGGCCGAATCCTCGTAGGCGCGGGAAGAAAGGGCTTCGTCTACAAACAGGTGGCGCGGCGTCCCGGCGATGGCCGAAAGCACCACCTCGTCGCCGATTCCCTTGGCACGCAGGCGTTCGACCAGCCGTTTGCGGGTTCCCTCCGACGTCATTCCGATTCCGCTTGGCAAGGTGTGGAACTCCCCTATTTTCCTTTCCCGGACGGTTTTTCGAGATCCAGCCCTTCCACCCAGCCGCTGACCTGCTCCAGGGCCTGGTAGCGGGTCAGATCCACGTTGATCGGTGTCACGGAAATATACCCGCGCCGAACCGCATCGAAATCCGTCCCGGGACCGGAATCCTGCTCCCTGCCTGCCGGACCGATCCAGTAGAACTGGCGCCCGCGCGGGTCGTCCAGGGGAATGGAAGGCTCGGCCTTGTGACGATGACCCAGTCGGGTGGTTTCAAAGCCCTTGATCTCCTCCCAGGGCCTGTCCGGAACGTTTACATTGAGGATGGTGTCGGCCGGCAAGGGTTCCGATTGCAGACGCTGCATCAGCATGCAGGCCGCCCGCCCGGCGGACTCGAAGTGATGTGGAGAGGAATCCCCGAAAACCAGGGAAACTGCCATCGCCGGAAGCCCGAGAAAGCGCCCTTCCATGGCTGCGGCTACGGTCCCGGAGTACAGCACGTCGTCACCCAGGTTGGCGCCGGAATTGATGCCCGAAACCACCATGTCCGGTTCATCTTCAAGCAATCCGGTAATGGCCACGTGAACACAATCGGTGGGCGTGCCGTACACCCGGTAAACCGCCTTGTCGCGCTTCTGGACCCGGATGGGCTGGTCCAGGGTCAGCGAATTGCTGGCCCCGGATCGGTCCCGGTCCGGGGCCACGACAGTTATACGGGCAAACTCGCCCAGATGCCTTGCCAGCAGCCGGATTCCCGGCGCCTCTAGGCCGTCGTCATTGCTTACGAGTACGTGCATGGTATGTTGAAGGACGCTGGAGCTGGGCAGCGCTCAATGATACTGGAATACGCAATCCAAGACAGCCGAACAATCATCCGGTCTCGGCTGGAAACTAACCGGTTCCGGCTCCATGTCAGCCTCAGGATTCCGACCTCCTGCGGGCCGGAAATGCAACAATCGAGGAGGTCTCACCCATGAGCCGCAATCAAAAGCCTGCCCAGGAATGCGGTGTGCCGGACAACGAGCGCGACCTTTTTCGCGACGCCGTGGGGCCGGTTCGCCGAATTCACAGCCGGCGGGTGGAATCCCGCCAGCCCCCAAAGCCCGTCGAGCCGGTGAAATCCCGCGAGGACGAGCAGATGGTGATGAGCGAGCTTGCCGCCGGTCGGCTTGATCTTGTCAACTTCGAAACCGGCGAGGAGCTCAACTGGCTCAGACCGGGCCTGCAAAAGCGGGTTCTGATGCGGCTTCGGCGGGGCCACTATACCGTTCGCGATGAATTGGATCTGCATCACATGAACAGCGAAGCGGCGGGAAAGGCCATCCGGGATTTTCTCGACGAGGCCCGGGAACGCAACATCAACTGCATCAAGATCATTCACGGCAAGGGGCTTCGTTCCGGCCCGGATGGCCCGAAGCTCAGGCAGTTGACCGGCCGGATCCTCCAGCGTGATGCCCGGGTGCTCGCTTTTACCGGGGCCCGGCCCAACGACGGGGGCAGCGGCGCGGTATATGTGCTGCTGAGCAATTCCCGTTGAGCACAGCCATACCCGCCCTGCTACTGGTCGGGATCGCCGCGCTGTGGTGGCTGGCCGCAGTCAACGCCCGGGACAGGGCCTGCCAGGTTGCCGGGCGGTTCTGCAAGGCCAACGGCTGGCAACTGCTGGACCAGACCGTGGCCCTTCGCCGGCTGCGCCCGGCCAGAACCCCCCTGGGATGGAATCTGCTGCGCCATTACCGCTTCGAGTTCAGTCCCGACGGCGGACGCCGCATGGGCGGCGAGGTGCAGTTTGCCGGGACCCGGGCGCTGAGGATTCTCGCCGAAACCGACGAGGGCCAGGTCATCCAGGACCTGCTCAGAAGGCCCCGTAGCCCCGGAACTGGCTGAAGCTTCCTCACGGTCACCATTGCCCCCCGCGCAGGAATTTCGGTGCTGCGGGCAAGTGGCAGACTGCTGCCCGGTTGGTTATCCTGCCCGGCCTGAACTCACCCCGGGCTCCAACATGAAATACCTTTCACCCTTTGCCACTGCCCTGGCGGGCATCGCCCTTTATGTCATGACTGCAGGTGCAGTCTCCGCCGAGGGATTGACCCTGGAACAACTGGGCAAGATCGAGCGGGTCACCGAAGTGGCAATCTCCCCCGACGGGCAAACAGTTGCATACGTGCTTGCCGTTCCCCGGGACCCTTACCAGGACGAAAACGGGCCGGCACGGGGAGAGCTCCATGTGGTCGGCGGCCCCGGCGACAGCCGGGGGTTTGTCACCGAGCGGGACGATTTGTCGGACATCGCCTGGAGCCCGGACGGGGCCATGATTACCTTCCTGGCCACCTCCCGGAACACTGGATACCAGGCCATTTTCGGAATTCCGGCCAGGGGCGGCGAGGCCATGAGACTGACCGATCATGATGCCGACATCGGTTTTTACACCTGGTCACCGGATAGCGAAAAGATCGGTTTTCTCTCAGGAAATCCGGAAGATGAAGAGCAGAAAAAACTGACAGAACAGGGCTTTACCGCCAGGGTTCACGAGGAAGGTCTGGAGCCTGTCCAGGTCTGGATTGCCCCGGTGGACACCCGTTCGGGGCCCGGTGAAGCCGAAATTGCCTTTGAACTGGACGAATCCGCATCGGATATCGCCTGGTCCCCGGACGGGCAGTCCATGGCATTGATGCTCGCCCCTACCCCGCTGATCGACGACCACCTGATGGCCCGGCAACTGGTCATTGCCGATATCGAGCAGGGCCGGATCACCACCCGCTTTGACCACGAGGGCAAGAAAGGCCGCCCCGTATGGTCTCCCGACAGCTCTCGTATCGCCTTTGTCGGTGCCGTGGATATCCATGACCCGCAGGACGGACGTCTGATGGTTGGCAATCCGGATAGCGGGAATTTCCAGGATGTACTGCCGGATTTCGATGGCCATGTGCAATCCCTGGACTGGAAGGACAACCAGACAATCCTGTATCTGGCTCACAAGGGGGTGTATTCGATGCTGGGGGAGATCGAACGGGATGGTGAAAATGACCAGGTGCACATCTCGCCGGATAGTCCCCCGATACTGCGAAGCTTTTCCCGGGCACCGGACAACGGTCGGCTGGCGCTCATTGCCGATGCCCCGGACCACCCGCCGGAGGTATTCGTCTTCGATGACGCGGGCAAGCATCGATGGACCCGTACCAATTCCTGGCTGGACGACGTGCGCCTGGCCGAACAGGAAGTCATCCGCTACGAGGCCCGGGACGGGCTGGAAATCGAGGGGATCCTGGTCCACCCGCTGGATGGAAAGGGAGAACCGGCACCCACGATCCTGACCATCCACGGCGGCCCCGAGGCCCACGATTCCCACGGCTGGGAATCCAACTACGCCCGCCCGGCCCAGGTGGCCGCCGCCCGCGGCTATGCCATGTTCTACCCCAACTACCGGGGCAGCACGGCCCGGGGCGTGGAGTTTTCCAGGCTGGGACAGAACGATCCGGCCGGTGCCGAATTCGACGATATCCTGGACGCCCGCAATCACCTGATCGACATCGGCGTTGCCCGGGAAGGGCAGATCGGCATTACCGGACGCTCTTACGGTGGTTACGCCTCGGCCTGGGCAGCCACTCGCCACAGCGAATACTATGACGCCAGCGTGATCGCCGTCGGTGCCGGGGAAAACATCTCCAAGTTCGGGACTTCCGATATTACCCGGGAGTTGTACCTGGTCCACCTCAAGGAGTGGCCCTGGGAGAACTGGGAGATGTACACCGAAAGCAGTCCTATCTACTACGCTGACCAGTCCCGCACGCCCACCCTTATCCTCCACGGTGAACAGGACCCCCGGGTTCACGTTTCCCAGGGCATGATCCTGCATCGCTTCCTCAAGCTCAACGGTCAGGCCCCGGTGCGGCTGGTGACCTATCCCGATGAAGCCCATGCCACCAACAACGCAACCAACCAGCGGGACTATGTCATGCGGCTGATGCGATGGATGGATCACTTTCTGGTCGAGGGTGGCGAAAACCTCCCTGACCATGAGCTCGATCACTCCGAGTGGATGGACGAGCAATGATGCGACCGCGAAGAAGAACCCTGGTGATCATCATCATCGTGATGGTCGCCCTGTTCCTGGCCGCCCGGATTGGCGGACCCCTGATGCCCTGAGCCTGGGTCGACTGACGATTGGGGCTTCAGTCCTGCTGTGCCTCGTCGGCTTCCAGGTCCTGGTAGTTCTCCGGCCTGAACCGGGGGGTGCAGATGGCCAGAAAGACCAGGTCCTCCCGACCTTCATTGACAATTCGCTGGGGAACATCGGGGGGAATGATGACCACGTCCCCGGCGGCCACCGTCCGGGCCTGATCGCCGACTTCTGCCCGACCGTGGCCCTTGATGATCACATAGCGTTCCGTGGTCCCGGCCAGCCGGTGCCAGCGAGTCACCCCGTTTTTCAGCACCCGGGCCCTGGCGATGGAAACGGCCTCGTCATCGGCTCCATTGGACAACTCGGCGATGTAGCAGCCCTCGCGAAACCAGTACTCCTGATCGTCAACATCGCAGCTCAGGAAAACCTCACGGGGGGTCATTTCGATTCACCTCCTTTCATTCCGGCAGCCAGCCATGGCCAAGGTTGCGCATCTGCCCCAGGATCCAGGTCTGGCGCTGCTGCAGGTAGTGGTCGGGCTCGGAGGCATCAAGGGATCGTGGCGCGGGCAGGACCCCGGCCAGCAGGGCTGCCTGCTGCGGAGTCAGTTCCGATGCCGGGCGATCGAAATGATGCCGGGCGCCCGCCTCGGCCCCGTAAACGCCCTCGCCCAGCTCGATCACGTTCAGGTAAAGCTCGAGAATCCGCTGCTTGGACAGGCTGACCTCGAGCCAGCCGGCAAACCACATTTCCAGGGCCTTTCTGACCCAGCTTCGCCGGGGCCAGAGATAAAGATTCCGGGCCAGCTGCTGGGTAATCGTGCTGGCACCTCGAAGGCGACCACCCTGCCGGTGGGTATCGATGGCCTTGCGGATCTCGGCTGCGTCAAACCCGCGGTGTTTTGGAAAGTTCTGATCTTCTGCCGCGATCACGGCCAGGGCCAGCTCATCGCTGATGGCCTGCCTTGGAACCCACTGGTGGGAAATCGATCCCTGCTCTACCCACCGGTGGATCTGCATGAAGGCACTGGTGGGTGGTTCCACCCAGCGAAGGGGGATCACCAGCAAGGCTGTGAGAAGTACCCAGGCCAGCCCGAGTCGAAAAAGCCACCGGAAGACCCAGCGGAAGAACTTCTTCAAGGGATCCGGCTCAGTTTCCGTGCCGCAGGGCGGCAGCCAGCCGGCGCAGATCGTCTGTCTCGGCGCTGTCGGCAAAAAGGCACAGGCTGGTTCGTCGCCCGGTATTGAACCGGATCAGCAGGCAGGTCAGTGCGGGACTGACAAACGGCCGGGCGGAAATCTTGCCCGGGTGCCGGTGGTTCTTGCGATCGACAAGGACCACCTGGCCACCGGAAGAGACCAGCAGCCGCTTCCAGCGCCGACGATTCATCCGGTGAATCTCCCAGGCCCAGACCACCCCGATGGCCAGCATGATCCCGACAAACAGCCAGAAATTGATCTGGAGGTAAAACAGGGCAACGATGGCCAGACCGGCCAGAACGGTTACCAGCCCCTGCCCCAGCAGGGAAGATTTCAGTTCAATTGAAAGGGTTCCCGCGGATTGCATCAACCATCTCCTGAAGTTCCGGGTCTTCCGACCGGCTCCGGCCATTGAGCCAGTCCCACAGCCGGTCATCCTCGCATTCGAGCAATTGCACCAGCACCTGGCGCTCTTGCGAATCCAGATGCTTGCCCCGTAAATCGTAAAACCGGTTCAGCATCAGGTCCAGTTCCCGCATGCCACGACGAAGACGCCAGCGAAGCCGCTTTTCATCGGCGTCCATGACCATTGTGGCCCCCTCTATCCTACAGACTGCGCCGGGCCAGCATGGCCTTCTTGATCTCGGCGATCGCCTTGGCCGGGTTGAGGCCCTTGGGACAGGTGGCGGTGCAGTTCATGATGGTATGACACCGGTAGAGCCGGAAAGGGTCTTCAAGATCGTCGAGACGCTCACCGGTGGACTCGTCCCGGGAATCGGCTATCCAGCGGTAGGCCTGGAGAAGAATGGCCGGGCCCAGGTAACGGTCCCCGTTCCACCAGTAGCTCGGGCAGGCCGTCGAACAGCAGGCGCACAGGATGCATTCATACAATCCGTCCAGTTGGGCCCGGTCTTCACGGGACTGAAATCGCTCCCGGTCCGGCGGGGTGGCGCTCTGGGTCCGGATCCAGGGCTTGATCGAAGCGTACTGGGCATAGAAATGGGTGAGGTCGGGGACCAGGTCCTTGACCACGGGCAGGTGGGGCAGCGGGTAGATCGCCACATCCCCCTTTACCTCGTCAATGCCCCGGGTGCAGGCCAGGGTATTGGTTCCATCGATGTTCATGGCACAGGAGCCGCAAATGCCCTCCCGGCAGGAGCGCCGGAAGGTCAGCGTGGGATCGATCTCGTTCTTGATCTTGATGATCGCATCAAGAACCATCGGCCCACACTTGTCCAGGTCAACCTCGTAGGTATCCATGCGCGGATTGTCCGCGGTATCCGGATCCCAGCGATAGATGCGGAACCTGCGCACATTGGTTGCATCCGACGGGGCCTTGAAATGCTTTCCCTTGCCAATCCGCGAGTTCTTCGGAAGTCTGAATTCAGCCATGGTGGTGTCTCGTTTCTCTAATCGATTTCGGACTAGTAGGTGCGCGCCTTCGGCGGCACGGCTTCCACATCGTCGGTAAGGGTATTCAGGTGTACCGGTCGGTAATCGATCCTGACCCCGGTACCGGAGTCGTCCAGCCAGGTCAGGGTATGCTTCATCCAGTTTTCATCGTCCCGGTCCGGGTAGTCCTCCCGGGCGTGGGCACCACGGCTTTCGGTGCGATTGGCCGCGGCATGGATGGTGGTTACTGCATTGCCCAGCAGGTTTTGAAGCTCCAGTGTTTCGACCAGATCGGAATTCCAGATCATGGAGTGATCGCCCAACCCGACATCACTGAAACTGGCCAGTACTTCATCGAGTTTGCTGCAACCTTCCGCCAGGGTCTCGCCGGTTCGAAACACCGCCGCATTGGATTGCATGGTTTCCTGCATGTTGTCCCGGATTCGGGCCGTGGGGGTTTGTCCCCGGGCATTGCGCAACTTGTCGAACCTGTCCACGAGCCCGTCGATACGGCCCTCGGGCAGGGTCGGATGATTCTGGCCCGGCTTGACGATCTTTCCACAGCGTTTGGCAACGGCCCGGCCGAAGACGATGAGATCGAGCAGGGAATTGGAGCCCAGCCGGTTGGCCCCGTGGACCGAAACGCAGGCTGCCTCGCCGATGGCAAAAAGTCCGGGGA
Organism: Wenzhouxiangellaceae bacterium; assembly: GCA_007135395.1. GTDB lineage: Bacteria > Pseudomonadota > Gammaproteobacteria > Xanthomonadales > Wenzhouxiangellaceae > SLIZ01. The sequence goes on from SLIZ01000246.1 coordinate 11,340, forward strand.
CCACCGAATCCGGATCACCGTCCTTCAGGGTTACAACCTCGCCATGATAGTTCGTGGGAATCCCGCCCATGTTGTAGTGAACCGTTGGCAGCACCGGGATGGGTTCCCGAGCCACGTCCACCCCGGAAAAGATCCGGGCGGTTTCGGCGATTCCGGGCAGGCGTTCGTTGATCACCTCCGGACCCAGGTGCTGAAGGTTGAGATGAATATGGTCCTTCTTGTCACCGACCCCGCGACCTTCCCGGATCTCGATGGTCATCGACCGGGAGACCACATCTCTCGATGCCAGGTCCTTGGCGTTGGGCGCGTAACGCTCCATGAAGCGCTCGCCTTCGGAATTGGTCAGGTATCCCCCTTCCCCGCGCACCCCCTCGGTAATCAGGCAACCGGCCCCGTAGACACCGGTGGGATGGAACTGGACGAACTCCATGTCCTGGAGGGGAAGCCCGGCCCGCAACACCATCCCGTTGCCGTCCCCTGTACAGGTGTGGGCCGAGGTCGCTGAGAAGTAGGACTTGCCGTAGCCGCCGGTGGCCAGGATGACCGCATGGGCCCGGAACAGGTGCAGACCCCCTTCGGAAAGATCCCAGGCCAGCACGCCCCGGCAGACTCCATCGTCATCCATGACCAGGTCCAGGGCGAAGTACTCGATGAAGAAACGGGCATCGTGCTTGAGCGACTGCTGGTACAGAGTATGAAGAATGGCATGGCCGGTCCGGTCGGCGGCTGCTGCAGTTCGCTGGGCGGTTCCCTCGCCGTAATGGGTGGTCATGCCACCAAAGGGCCGCTGGTAGATCTTGCCGTCCTCGGTCCGCGAGAAAGGAACCCCGAAATGCTCCAGTTCGATGACCGACGGGATGGCCTCCCGGCACATGTATTCAATGGCATCCTGGTCACCCAGCCAGTCGGAGCCCTTGATGGTGTCGTACATGTGCCAGCGCCAGTCGTCTTCGCCCATGTTGCCCAGCGCCGCGCTCATGCCACCCTGGGCAGCCACGGTGTGGGAACGGGTAGGGAAGACCTTGGTAAGGCACGCCGTATTCAGGCCGGTAGCCGCCAGCCCCATGGTTGCGCGCAGTCCGGCACCGCCGGCACCGACCACCAGCACATCGTTATGGTGAGTCGTGATTTCGTAAGCCTTGGACATGAAAACTCTTTCCTTGGATAGTTCAGGAGCCTGCCTGGCGCAGGCGCTTGATTGATTCAGCCAACCACGGCCAGCCGGATGAGGGACAGGGAGGCCATCAGGGCTCCAACGATCCCGGCGGTCTTGACGATGACCTGGAGGCAGACTTCCGTCATCCGGTGGTGCACGTAGTCCTCGATGACCACCTGCAAACCGAGGATGCCGTGATAGATCATGGCCAGGACAAAAATCAGCCCCATAACGGCATTCCATGGACGCCCCAGCCAGGCGGCCACCTCGGCATGGGTGGCGCCGATGACCGTCAGCAGTGCCCAGATCATCCACAAAGTCAGCGGTATCAGCAAAATGGCCGTGTAACGCTGGGCCCACCAGTGCCCTGCTCCGTCGCCGGCCGAACCGTGGTTGTGCGCTATGGCCAGAGGATTGCGAAGCTTCACAGGCTCACCCCCCATACGATTGCGGTAAGAAGAAAGGCGAAGATGACCACCGCCCAGCCCGAAGCATAGGCACCCTTGAGATCAAGCAGCCAGCCGGCATCCCAGAACAAATGCCGGATACCGTTCAGCAGATGATAGAACAGGGCCAGGGTCCAGCCGGCAAGAGCGGCCAGACTGAGCGGATGGCTCAGTATTCCCATGACCCGGCCGTAGGACTCCGGCCCAGCGGCCAGGGCGGCCAGCCAGACCACGACCACAACGGTGCCCAGGGCCAGCAGAATTCCGGAAATCCTGTGCAGGATGGACAGGACAGACGTCAGCTGCCAACGATAGATTTGCAGGTGAGGCGACAATGGACGTTGATGCGAGGGCATGGCCCGTCTCCTGAGATTCAATGAAATTCCTGGGTTATGTGGACTCGGGTAATCCCAATCCTGCCGGGGTCTAGAAATCGATACAGCGGCCGTTCTTTTCCCAATCACCATATCGAACCGGGTCCAGTCCCCCGCGTCCGCCGATTTCCCCGGATTGCTCCCGAGGCCGTTTTGCAGGCTCCGGCTCTGCCCCTTTGCCACTGTCGGAAACCGGAGCCGAAGACCCGGCCTTGTCCTCGTCCGGCCGAGGCGATTGTTGTTTTCGATTACCCATGCCCTTGGAATTGTAGCCGGTCTGGTTCATCCTTTACAGCCTATGTCTCGCATCAAACTTGATCACCTGGGCGTTATCGCCCTGTCCGGCTCCCAGGCCGGGGAGTTCGCCCAGGCCCAGCTGACCGCAGATGTAGCCGGAGCCGAACCGGGCTCCTGGCTGCCAGCCGCCTGGTGCGACCCGAAAGGACGGGCGCTGGCCTTCGTGCTGTTTCGAAAGTCCGACTCCGGGGCTGTTGAGCTTGTTGCCCCGGCCACGGAAATCGAAAAGCTGGCCTCCGGGCTGAAAATGTACAGTATCGGTCGCGATGTGAACCTGGAGTCTCCGGCGACGGTAACCGGACTTTGGGAACCATCCGGACCGAAGGGCAACCTGGCCCCGGATCCCCGACGAAGCATGGAGTCCAGCGAGAACAAGGCCATCGCCGATTCGGACCAGATTCACCAGTGGAAGCTGGCCGACCTGCAGGCCGGCCTGCCCTGGCTTTCAGGCTCCGCCTGTGGGCGGCATCTGCCCCAGATGCTCGGGCTGGAAGCCCTCGGGGGGCTCAGCTACCGCAAGGGCTGCTACCCCGGCCAGGAAGTCATTGCCCGGGCCCATTACCTGGGCCGGGTCAAACGGCAGCTGACCGGCTTCAAGGCGCTTTCAGGCACCCGGGCGGAGCCGGGAAGCCCGATCACCGCCGGGCCGGACCGGAAGGTCGTGGGTGAGACCCTGGAGTCGCTGGAAACCGGCGACGGACTGGTTGGCCTGGCCGTGGTCAGCGAGAACGCCGGCAGGGAAGAACAGCTTTACCTGGGCGA
>SLIZ01000009.1 GCA_007135395.1 Wenzhouxiangellaceae bacterium
CCGGCCACCAGCTGCGTTCCGCTCGCTTGAAATAGTCCCGCTATGTCTGCGCTCGCGCGCCTTGCTGGAGGCCGGCTCTGAAGCGCTGAATGTCTGCTGATTAGTGATCTCGTTAGTAAACCTTTCCATAAATTCCGGCAGCTTCGCCCGGGCCATTTCATGGAAGTCATCGGTGAGGTATTTCTCGAACTTTTCTTCGTTAAGGTAGATTCTGGTCAGTCCGGCCTTTGCCTGGGTTTCCACCAGCAATCGGGCGTCGTCATGCTGCGCCGTGTCCATTCTTTCAAGGGTTTGCAGGGCAACCGTTGACTTGCCCCAGATACGGTAGGTGAGCGATCGATCCAGATCGGCATACAACAGCCAAAAGACAGCCAGCCCGCCAATCGCCGCAGCCAGCAGCGCGATCCATACAATCCGTTCCATCATCGCCATATTGCCAACACCTTTCGGTTTGCCAAGGGTGCGGTTGGACCCTGGCAAAAACAAAATCCGTTTTCAAAGCGCGGTTATGCCATCGTGTTTGAGAGGGGCCGGATCACTGAAAGCACTGGGATCAATCGGCTTGTGAAGCGTGGACAATCAGGGGATGCTCCCTTCCTTCCATCCATACCAGGATTTCGTAGAAGGTCCGGATGCTCTCGACGAAGTGGAGTGCCTGGTAGCCGGGTGCGTAGCCAAACCGGGTGTTGCGGAAATGCTGTTCCTGGGTCAGCAGGGGCAGGCTTTCCCGGACATCGATCCAGCGGTCCGGGTCGCCGCCCCTGGCCTGGGTCAGGCGCCGGGCATCCTCCAGGTGACCGTAGCCCATGTTGTAGGCGGCCAGGGCCAGCCACAGGCGGTCCGGGTCCTCCACCCGCTCGGGTACACGGTCGATCATGGCCCGGATATACCGGGCGCCCCCGTCGATGCTTTCTTCCGGGTCCCGCCGGTTGTCCACACCCAGTTGCTCGGCGGTTCGCCGGGTAAGCATCATCACTCCGCGCACCCCCGTGGAGGAAACCGCATCCGGATCCCAGTGGGATTCCTGGTAGCCGACGGCGGCCAGCAGGCGCCAGTCCAGGTCGTACAGCTCGGCGGCATCCTCGAACCACGGGCGCAGATCCGGCAGCCGGGTGCTCATCAATTGCATGAAATGAAACGTGCCCACCGCCTCGTAGAGTTCCACGTGGTCGTAGTGACGCGCCTTGAGCATGGCCAGGCGGTCGTCCATTTCGATATGGGTGAAAAACGTACGCATGGCCTGGACCAGGGTGTCGTCATCCCGATTTCGGCCAGCCCAGGCCAGGGACTGGGCCTGGTCAACCTCAAAGGCCCGGCGCACGGCGGGAAAAAAACGCTGGTTGAGGGCCAGGATATTGGAGTCGATGATCGTGTAGTCGACTTCTCCCGAGGAGATCTTCTCGAAAACATCCTCGATGCTGGAATTGTCGAAGGGCCGATACTCCAGCTCCAGGCCATTGTTACGGGCTTCGAGCAGGATGTCTTCGTAAGTGGATCCGGCAATGATGGCCAACTCGCCGTCAACCAGGTCGTCCAGTTGAGCAGGCCGTGGATTGCCCCGGCGGTAGACCACAACCGGCTTGACCTCGTCGTAGCGCGGCCCGAATCGAAGCTCGGCCTGGCGTTCGGCGCTGCTGGTCAGGTTGGCGGCAATGAAATCCCCCTGTCCGTTTTCAAGGGCGGGGAAAAGGTCGACCAGGTTGGGCTTGAGTACGACTTCCAGGGTAACTCCAAGATTGCGGGCAAATTTCCGGGCCAGCTCGAATTCGAACCCGGTTTCACCTTCCGGGCCCCAGTAATAAGTGGTTGCACCGTTGATGGTCAGCATCAGCAGCTTGCCCCGGGCCTGGATCTGTTCCAGGTGGGTCAGCGAATGGGTCCCGGAAGTACCGATCACCAGCGCCAACAGGCCAAGGCCCAGCCTTCCGCGCCAGTGTTTCCACCAGCCCGACAGCACGGATTTCAGGGGTCTTGCTGTCTGGGAATCGCCGTTCTGCAAAGTTCCAGGTCGCCTTGGGCCATGGGGGAGTCAGGGCTGTTATACCGCAATTCGACTCAAACGGCAGTGAGCAGTTCTCTGGTAAAATTACGGGTTTGGCCCAGCAGGTAGTTCCATGAACGCCTCCGTTCGCACCCGATTTGCGCCCAGCCCCACCGGATTCCTGCATGTGGGCGGGGCTCGTACGGCCCTGTTCTGCTGGCTTGAGGCGCGGGCGAGGGAGGGTGCATTCGTGCTCCGGATCGAGGACACCGACCGGGAGCGGTCCACCGGGGAATCCGTCCAGGCCATTATCGACGGAATGACCTGGCTGGGACTGGACTGGGACGAAGGCCCGGTTTACCAGAGCGACCGGCAGCAGCGTTACCGGGAGATCGCCGACCAGCTCATCGAAAAGGGGCTGGCCTATCCCTGTTATTGCTCCCGGGAGCGTATCGAAAAGCTCCGGGAGGACCAGATGGCCCAGGGTATCAAGCCCCGCTACGATGGCCATTGCCGGGATCTGCAGCAGGCTCCCGAGGGCATCGAGCCGGTCATCCGGTTTCGCAATCCCGATTCAGGCTTCGTGGAATTCGACGACCGGGTCCGCGGCCGTATCCGGGTCGAAAACAGTGAGATGGACGACCTGGTCATCCTGCGCACCGACCAGACCCCGACCTACAATTTTGCCGTGGTGGTCGACGACCTGGACATGGAAATCTCCCTTGTCATCCGGGGGGACGACCATATCAACAACACCCCCCGACAGATCAATATCTACCGGGCGCTGGATACGGCACCGCCGGAATTTGCGCATGTGCCGATGATCCTGGGTCCTGACGGGGCCCGGTTGTCCAAGCGCCACGGAGCGATCAGCGTAATGGCCTGGCGCGAGCAGGGGTATCTGCCCCAGGCCCTGGTCAACTACCTGGTCCGGCTTGGATGGTCCCATGGCGATCAGGAGGTATTCTCTCGCGAGGAAATGATCCGGCTGTTTTCCCTGGAAGAGGTCAATCGAAAGCCCAGTGCTTTCAATATCGAAAAGCTCAACTGGCTCAACCAGCACTACCTGAGAAACCTGCCCATGGACGCCCTGGAGCCGGAGATCGAGTGGCATTTCAAGGCCCAGGGGCTGGATGTGCAGGCCGGTCCTTCCCTGGATGACTTGCGGGCCGTCCAGGGCGATCGGGTCGAGAACCTGGTGGAACTGGTCCGCCAGAGCCGGCCCTTTTATGCCGACCTTGAAGGCTACGACGAAAAGGCCGCGAAGAAGCATCTCCGCCCGGTAGCAGGTCCGGTGCTTGTCGATCTTGCCCGCCGGCTGGAACAGCTCAGCCAGTGGCAGCCGGAGGCCCTGGAAGGAGCCGTGGCCGAGTGCATGGAAGCCTGCCAGGTGGGCATGGGCAAGGTGGGCGGGCCCTTGCGGGTGGCCCTGATGGGCCAGGCCAATTCCCCTTCCATTGATCGAACGCTTTGGCTGATGGGCAGGGAAAAGACCCTGGCACGCCTGGAACAAGCGCTGGCCTTCATCGCCGAGCGCGAAGCGCTTGCCCAGTCGGGATCGTGAAGCAGGCTACAATAGGCCCATGAATCAACAACAGATGATTCAAACCGTGGAGGAACGGTGTCGCAGCAAGGGGCTGCGCCTGACCCCGGTCCGTCGCCGGGTCCTGGAACTCATCGCCTCGGCCAGGGGGCCGGTCAAGGCCTATGACCTGCTCGACCAGCTCAAGGCCACCAACCCCGGTGCGGCGCCACCGACGGTCTATCGGGCGCTGGAATTTCTGCTCGAGCACCACTTCATACACCGGCTGGAAACCATCAATGCCTTTGTCAGTTGCTACCACCCGGAGCATCGCCACCACAGCCAGTTCCTGATCTGCGAGGAATGCGAAAGGGTCACGGAACTGCCCGATTCGGAGCTTTTCGAGGCCCTGGACCAGGACGCTCGGGCCCATGATTTCCAGCCCCGGCGGCAGGTGGTTGAAATCTATGGAGTCTGCAACCGGTGTGCCGGAGATGTGCCGGAATAGCCCGGACTCTTTCCGGGCTTCCCAGGGGCCGCCATGAGCAAGCTCGAGCGCCTGTACCACCTCCACGATATTCTCAAGCAGCGGCGTACCCCGGCTTCCCGGCAGGAACTGCTCGACGAGCTTGGCTGTTCCCAGGCCACTCTTTACCGACTAATCCAGGATCTCCGGGATCGCTTCGGCGCACCTGTCGAGCAGGATCCGGACAACCGGGGCTACTACTACGATCGCAGCCTGGCCGGAGGCTTTGAACTGCCGGGCCTGTGGATCAGCCCGGAAGAACTCCAGGCCCTGCTGACCGCCCGCCAGGTGCTTTCCGATGTCCAGCCGGGTTTGCTCGAAGACGAACTGGAGGGGCTGCAGCAGCGGATCACAAGCCTTCTTGATACCCGGGGCCTGGGCCTTGGCGGTCAACCGGAGCGTATCCATATACGCCACGATGCCGGGCGCCCGGTACCGGCCCGGATGTTCGAGGATGTGCTCAAGGCATTAATGCAGCGCCAGCGCCTGAAGATGACCTATCACGGCCGGGTCCGGGACGAAAAAAGCCATCGGGTGGTATCTCCCCAGCGGTTGACCGCCTACCGGGACCGGTGGTACCTGGACGCCTGGTGTCACAAGGTCGATGGATTGCGTTCCTTTGCCCTGGAGCGAGTGGTCGACCAGGAAATTCTTGACCAGGCTGCAAGGGAAGTTGAAAGCGAGGAGATTGACGGCCATTTCGGCCAGGCCTATGGGATCTTTTCAGGCCCGGCCCGGCACACCGCGGTCCTGGTGTTCAATGCGGAAGCTGCACGCTGGGCGGCCGAGGAGGTCTGGCATGCCGAACAGAAGGTTGTATGGCTGACTGATGGGGCTTGCCGGTTGACCGTTCCCTTTGGAGCTGCGCGGGAGTTGATAATGGACATCCTGCGCTATGGTCCGGACGTGGTGGTCGAGTCACCGGACTTTCTGGTTCAGCGGGTGGCTGAGCAGGCCCGGGCAACCGCACTGCAATATTCCGGGTGAATGCATGAATCGAAACCCCCGCAGCCCCTTTCGTACCAGCGCTTGCCAAATGTCACGGGATTGTCATGTACGGCTGTTTGAATAGCGCCGAGATCCAGGGCAGGAAAATGGTGGTGCATGACCAAGAAATGCATTCTTGTCGTCGAGGATGAACAGGCCATTCGCGAGATGATCGCGTTCGGCCTGCATCGGGCAGGCTTTGAAGTGGTTCAGGCAGAGAGCAGCCAGCAGGCCCGGGAGCGCATTGCCGACCGCCTGCCGGACCTGATCGTGCTCGACTGGATGCTGCCGGACCTCAGCGGCCTGGAATTTGCCAGGTCCCTGCGGCGAGAGGAAATGGCCGGCAGAGTGCCAATCATCATGCTCACGGCCCGCAGCCAGGAAGACGACCGGGTCGGAGCGCTGGATAGTGGCGTGGATGACTACATGACCAAGCCATTTTCGGCCCGTGAGCTGGTTGCCAGAATCAAGGCGGTGCTGCGTCGAACGGCACCGGAAGGGGACTCCGACGAGGTATCGGCCAATGGCCTGGTCATGAACCTGGCCAGTCATCGGGTCACTGCCAACGATAAGCTCGTGGAGCTTGGCCCCACAGAGTTCCGGATGCTCCGTTTTTTCATGACCCACCCGGATCGGGTATATTCACGGGGACAGTTGCTCGATCATGTCTGGGGCGGCAATGTATTCGTGGAAGAGCGCACCGTGGATGTCCATGTACTCAGGTTGCGAAAGGCGCTGGCCCGCACCGGCCATGACCGCTTCGTCCAGACCGTACGCGGGGCCGGCTACCGTTTTTCAATTGCCGAATAAACCCGGATGAAATCCTCCTGGCCGGCTGAAATCCTCGGGCTGATACTTCTGTTTTCCGGCGCCGTGGTGGCCGGGCTGGCTCTTGGGGGATTGGCCTGGTTTCTGTTATTGGCCGCAAGTCTTTACCTTGCCCGCCATCTCTGGCACTTGTGGCGCCTTGAACGCTGGTTGCGAAACGGGCGTCGCCGAATCCCGCCGGAAGGCTCCGGAATCTGGAGCGATGTCTTCGAACACTACTACAGGTTGCAAAAACGCTATTACAAGCGCAAGAAGCGCCTGTCACGAGTCATCCGGGAGTTCCGCGAATCCACTTCGGCCATGCCCGACGGCTCGGTCGTGCTGGACCCGGAATGGAGAATCGTCTGGTTCAATGCCGCTGCCGAGCAATTGCTCCGGCTCAATGGCAACCAGGACCGGGGCCAGATCATCATGAACCTGATTCGCAGCCCGCGATTTTCAGATCATGTCCGCGCCGGGGATTTTTCCCGACCGTGTGAGATTACCTCGCCGGCCAGTCCCGACCGGTATCTGTCCCTGCTGGTGGTGCCTTATGGTGAAAACCAGCGACTGCTGCTGATTCGCGATATCACCCGGGTAAAACGCCTGGAAGCCATGCGTCGGGATTTTGTCGCCAATGCCTCCCACGAACTGCGCTCACCCCTGACGGTGCTGGCCGGCTACGTGGAATCCCTGCAGGACGACCCGGTTGTGGCCCGGGAATGGACCGGCCCGCTGACGGAAATGCAGCGCCAGGCCCGGCGCATGACCTCGCTGATCAATGACCTGCTCGAACTTTCCCGACTGGAGACCGAGGAGCAGGAGGCGCCTCGGGAGCAGAGTCTGGAGGTGGACAGGCTGGCTGGTCGGGTGGTGGAAGAAGCCAGGATGCTGTCACAAGGGCCAAGGGAGATCGAGGTTCTTTCCCAAGCCCCGGAGCGGCTACTTGGTGTGGAAAGGGAGCTTTACAGCGCCTTGTCCAACCTGGTATTCAACGCCCTGCGACATACACAGGAAGGGGGTCGGATATCGATCACATGGCGGTGTGATGACAAGGGAAGGCGGGTACTGGAGGTTGAAGATGACGGGGAAGGGATCGAGGCCAGGCATATTCCCTTCCTGACACAGCGATTCTATCGCGCTGACCCGGCCAGGAATCGACACACCGGGGGAACCGGGCTGGGACTGGCAATCGTCAAGCACGTGCTCCAGCGTCATGGAGGCCGTCTCGAGATTGAAAGCGTTTTGGGTCAGGGCAGTATTTTCCGGTGCGTGTTTCCAGACGATCGTGTGGAAATGCCGCAGGACCGGTTGATTCCCGGGTCGAATCCGGTCAACTGATCGGCAACTCCACATCCCTCGCCATTGTCGTCTCGACGCTTGCCGGACAAAGCTCGGGGATCTTTGTTTCAGTGCAAATCGTGTCACGGTATGGACACACAGGTGTCATGTTTGTGAAATCTCCTGCTCGTACTCTGCAGCCTGATCCATGAGATGGGCTCATGGTAATCCAACCAATTTACAATGCAGGAGTCATGAACGGATGAACAAGAAAAAGCCTCTGGCTTACGCAATTGCCGCGGCGCTGGCCATGGTGGCTGTCGATGCCACCGCCTTCGAGATCAATCCCCGGGGCCGGTTCCATCTGGATTACGCCTTCCACGACTCCGATGCCACGGATCTGGATGATACCTTCCGTAACCGGCGCTCCCGCCTGGGTCTTAGCGGTACCATTGAGGACGACTGGGCCTACCAGATCGAGTACGACTTTGCCGAAAACGACGTTGCAGCCCGGGATATCTACCTGCGGTATACAGGATGGGATGCGGGCAATCTGACCATCGGTCAGTTCAAGGTCCCGTTCAGCCTGGAAGAGCTGACTTCGTCGAACAACATCACCTTTATCGAGCGGGCTCTTCCTGTTGGCATGTACGCCCAGTCCCGGCGCACCGGGGTCGGTTTTGCCGGTTCCGGTGAGAGTTTCACTTACTCCGTAATGGGTTTCGGCCAGGGCATCGGTTCAAGTGTACGATCAACCGCCGGTTCCAGTAACAGTGGGGACGAAGGCATCGGGCTGGGCGGTCGCATGACCTTCACACCGGTCAACCGGGACGGAAATCTCCTGCACCTGGGAATCGCGGTCACCACCGAAGAGCCGGAGAACAAGGCCGACAACCAGGTTCGATTCCGCAACCGGCCCGAATCCCGGCCCACGGGCATTCGCCTGATCGACACGGGCACCATCAGCGATGTTGACCGGATCAACCAGGTCGGTCTTGAGGCCGGCTGGCAAACTGGTCCGTTCTCGATCCAGGGTGAATGGATGCGCTCGGATGTGAACCGCAATGGGGGTAACCCGGATTACAGTCTCGACGGTTATTACATCAATGCAAGCTATGTGCTTACCGGAGAATCCCGGGGCTACCGGGGGGGTGTCTTCCGCGGTATTTCACCGGAGCGGTCCAGCGGTGCCTGGGAAGTCGCGGCCCGTTACAGCCATGCCAGCCTGGACGACGGGGACCTGGCCGGTGGAAAGGAGTCGAACGTGACCCTGGGCGTGAACTGGTATGCCAATTCCCGCATTCGCTTGATGGCCAACTACATCATGGTCGACAGCGAGCGCGGTGGAGTGTCCGATGATCCGAATATCTTTCTGGTGCGTGCCCAGGTGGCGTTTTGATCCGGGGTCAACGTAATCACAGTTTCATATTCAAAAGCTAGTCTTGAAAAGGAAAATCCGGCCGGCGTACACGCTGGCCGGGTCGTGAATGAAAACTCAATCCGAGGAGCAAGAGCAAGATGATCAAGAAACTGCTAGTAACCGGCCTTCTGGCTGCAGGCATGACCACCGGCGCGATGGCCCAGACCGTGGAAGTCGATCCGGACCTGCCCGAGTACGAGCCGGTTTCCGGGATTTCCGGCAACCTGTCTTCCATCGGGTCCGACACCCTCAACAACCTCATGACCCTGTGGGCCGAGGAGTTCCAGCGAATCTACCCGAACGTCAACGTCCAGATCCAGGGCGCCGGCACCTCCACGGCGCCGCCGGCCATGGCCGAGGGCACGGCCAATTTCGGACCCATGAGCCGCATGCCACGGGACAGCGAACAGGCGGCCTTCGAGGAGCGCCACGGCTTCCCCATGACCGTTGTGGGAGTGGGAATCGACACCATCGCCGTATTCGTCAATCGGGATAACCCCATCGAAGGCCTGTCGATCGAGCAGGTGGATGCGATCTTTACCGAAACCCGGCGCTGTGGCCATGGTGAAGACATCACCCGCTGGGGCCAGGTCGGCCTGGATGGATCCTGGGCAAACCGGGACTTTACCCTGTACAGCCGCAATGCCGTATCCGGAACCTATGGCTACTTTCGCCAGCACGCCCTTTGTGACGGAGACTTCCGGAATGCCATCAACGAACAGCCCGGTTCGGCTTCCGTGGTCCAGGGAGTGAGCGAGTCCATCAACGGTATTGGCTACTCCGGTATTGGCTATCAGACTTCCGGTGTGCGGGCCATCCCCCTGGCCGCCGATCACGGCGGGGAGTATGTAGAGCCCAATGCCGAGACGGCCGCTGATGGAAGCTATCCGCTGGCAAGGTTCTTGTACGTGGCCGTGAACAAGCACCCGAACCGGGAGCTGGATCCGCTCGAGCGGGAGTTCATGCGCCTGGTTCTTTCCCAGCAGGGACAAGAGGTTGTAGTTCGGGACGGGTACATTCCGCTGCCGGCTTCGGCGGCCGAACGCTTCCGGTCTGAACTCGGTCTGTAGGCAGGGATTGACCCGGCCGGGGGCTCTCCCGAGACCGGTGTAACAAACCTGTAACAGAGGCCCGCTCCGGCGGGCCTTTTTTACGCCTGCGGCCTTGCGGGATATGCCTTTCCTGTCTGTAACGAGTCTGTAATACATGCCGCCTAGACTATCCGCGTTCGCTGGTCTGACCGGCCTTGAAGGAGCACCTGATCCATGGAGTCCACCGACACACCCGGCGCCAAGTCTTCCAGGGTGAATTCCGGGGCCGTTCTTCCCGGACGGGAAGCTCGCCGTCGATTGCGCAAGGTCCGGATGGGCAAGGACGTTCTCACGCGCCTGCTGGTCAGCATTGCCGGCTATGGAGTGGTCATTTCCCTGGCCCTGATCTTCATATTCCTGTTTGCCGAGGTGCTACCCATCCTGCGGGGCGCCAACCTGGAGTCGCCTACGTCCTACAGTAATCCCGGGCCGGCGGTGGAGACCCGCTACATTGCCACCGAGCGCTACCAGGAATCGGCTGTTCGATTCAGTGCCGACGGCCAGGTGAACTTCTTTGATCCCCGGTCCGGGGAGGCACAGCTGGAAGAACAGGTCGGGATTCCGGAAACAGCAACGGTTCGTAGTTTTGCCTTTGCCGAGCCACGAACCCGGCTGGTGGCCTATGGGCTGTCGGATGGCACGGTTGCCGTAGCCCGGCACGAATACGCACTGACCTATCCCGATGACGTTCGGCTGGTAACCCCGAAGCTGGAAAAGCCTCTTGGCGAGGATCCGGTGGTCCTGGACGATGAAGGGCAGCCCATCGAGGTGCTGGCCGTGCAGGAAAGTGCCCGTGGAACGACCGTTGCCGGGTATACCGCCGATGGCAGAATGCTCATGGCCCGCTACGAGGCCCGGCGGTCCATGATGACCGGGGAAACCGAGCTGACACGCACGGTTCATGAGCTGCCAGCCCCGCCGTCAGTGCCTACCCGGATTCTGGTGGACACCACCATGCGCAACCTGCTGGTGGGTGACGCCCAGGGATTCCTGCACTACTACGACATCAGTCAGCCCGACCAGGCGGTGATCCGGGACAGCAAGCGGGTCATCGAGGGAGATATGGTCAGCGTGACCGCCATGGAGTTTCTCCTCGGGTCGGTGTCGGTAATCGTGGGCGGCTCCGAGGGCAGTGTGAGTCAGTATTTTCTGGTTCGTGGCGATGACAATATCGGGCGAATCACAAGAATCCGGGAGTTCGAGCGTCATCCGGATTCGATCACCACCATCTTTCCCGAGTATTCCCGAAAGGGTTTTGTTGCAGGTGATGCTGGCGGAAACGTGGGAATTCACTATGGCACTTCGGCGCGCACCCTGAAGATCGAAAACGTCAGCGAAAATCCGATCGCCAATCTGACCGTCAGTCCGAGAAACAACGGGATTCTATATACCGACGGGACCGGGCAGATGCACCATGCAGAACTGTGGAACCGCCATCCCGAGGTCTCGATGAAAGCCCTTTGGAACAAGGTCTGGTACGAGGGCCGTTCCCAGCCGGACTACGTGTGGCAGTCGTCCTCGGCAACTGACGAGTTCGAACCCAAGTTTTCCCTGGTTCCGCTGACCGTGGGCACCCTGAAGGCGGCTTTCTACGCCATGCTGTTCGCGATGCCACTTGCCATATTCGGCGCCATTTACACCGCCTACTTCATGAGCCCGAAAATGCGGGGCATGGTCAAGCCCACCATTGAGGTCATGGAGGCTTTGCCAACCGTAATCCTCGGGTTCCTTGCGGGTTTGTGGATGGCACCGTTCCTGGAAAATCACCTGCCATCGGTGTTTACGGTATTGATCATGATGCCCCTTGCCATGCTGGCCATGGCCTGGTTATGGCGTTTTCGCCCGGCATGGATAAAGCATCACATTCCGCCCGGGTGGGAGGCTGCCATCCTGATACCGGTAGTGCTGGTCGTGGGATGGTTTGCAGTATGGTCTTCGCCCTTGATCGAGGTAGCATTTTTCGACGGCAACATGCGCCAGTGGCTGACCGATGTAGGTATTACCTACGACCAGCGCAACGCCCTTGTTGTGGGGGTGGCCATGGGTTTTGCAGTCATTCCGACGATCTTCTCCATCGCAGAGGACGCGGTCTTCAACGTGCCGAAGCACTTGACCCAGGGATCTCTTGCCCTGGGCGCCACGCCCTGGCAGACGGTTATCGGTGTCGTGTTGCTGACCGCCAGCCCGGGAATCTTCTCGGCGGTAATGATCGGCTTTGGCAGGGCCGTGGGGGAAACCATGATCGTGCTTATGGCAACCGGAAACTCACCGGTGGTCAACTTCAATATCTTCGAGGGTATGCGGACCCTGTCGGCCAACATCGCCGTGGAAATGCCGGAGGCCGCCGTGGGGGGCAGTCATTACCGGCTGCTTTTCCTGGCTGCGCTGGTGCTTTTCGGCTTCACATTCATCCTGAACACGCTGGCTGAAGTGGTGCGCCAGCGGTTGCGCGCCAAGTACAGCTCGCTGTGAGTGCAAAAATGAGCAAGGATAAGGCAACAGGAAATATACGAACCTGGTTCAAGGGCGGGGATCCGTGGATCTGGCTGATCGGTGGTGCCGTCAGCATCAGCGTCGTCATGGTACTGGGGTTGCTGTTACTCATCGCTGCAAGGGGGTTGGGGCACTTCTGGCAGCCTCCCATTGTGGAGACCTACAACACCCAGGGTGCCCAGGTGGAGCGGGTGCTCGGAACCATCCGGCAATCCGAGACGGTCACTGCCCAGTCAGTACGCGAGGCGGGTTACGAGGTGCCCCTCGAACAGGAACTGGTGACCCGCTATCTGTTCAAGCTGGGCAACCGGGATATCACCGGCAGTGATTTCCAGTGGTATATCGCCGATAACCTGCAGGAGTTCCGCTATCCGGAAACCGCCGTTCAGCTCGAGCGACGGGAATGGGGAGATTTCTTCGGCTACCTGTTGCGGGTCAAGGAAGCGGGGGAAACGGTCGCCGAAGGCGACCAGGCCTTTGAGGTCCTCCAGGAAAGGCTGGACCGGAGCAATGATCTGGCTCGCCAGGCTATCCACCTGGAACGCTATGATATCGGCGCGCTCAATCGGAGTATCGAGCAGGCCAGGCTGGAACGGCGTCGGATCGAAATGATCGATGCCCTGGATGGGGCGGAAAGGCAGACGCAATTCGATGAAATCGAGGCCCGGGTAGCCGGGTACAACGCCGAGTACGAGGTGTTGCGCCAGGAACTGGAGGAATTGCGACGATCGGCCCGGCGCGACAGCCTGGTTGCCGAAACCTCCGGTGGTCGGGAAGTCGAGATCGTTCTGGCCGATGTGGTGCGTGCATCGGCTGCCAACCAGATGTCGACCGGTGACAAGATCGTGGAGTATGGCCATCGATTCTGGGACTTCATGAGCGGCTATCCCCGGGAAGCCAACACCGAAGGCGGTATCTTCCCTGCAATCTTCGGCACAGTGATCATGGTGCTGATCATGTCGGTGGTGGTCACGCCCTTCGGGGTTCTGGCAGCCATCTACCTGCGCGAGTATGCCAAGCAAGGCCCCATTACCCGAATCGTGCGAATCTCGGTCAATAACCTGGCCGGGGTCCCTTCCATCGTGTTCGGTGTTTTCGGGCTTGGTTTCTTTGTCTATTTTCTGGGGGGCAATATCGACCAGTTGTTCTATCCCGAAGCCCTGCCTGCGCCAACCTTCGGCTCACCGGCACTTATCTGGGCCTCGCTGACCCTTGCCTTGCTGACCCTGCCGGTGGTCATCGTGTCCACCGAGGAAGGGCTGACCCGGATTCCCAGGAGCCTGCGGGAAGGTTCCCTGGCACTCGGTGCCACCAAATCCGAAACCCTGTGGAAAGTCATTGTTCCGTTGAGCACTCCGGCCATGATGACCGGCCTGATCCTGGCCGTTGCCCGGGCAGCCGGTGAAGTGGCCCCGCTGATGCTGGTCGGTGTGGTAAAGCTGGCGCCCAATCTTCCGGTGAGTACAGAGCCACCATTTATCCACCTGGATCAGCGCATCATGCACCTGGGTTTTCATATCTATGACGTGGGCTTCCAGAGCCCGAACGTGGAAGCAGCCCGTCCTCTGGTCTACGCTACAGCCCTTGTGCTGGTGATGCTGATTCTTGTGCTCAACCTGACAGCGATTGCCATTCGCAACAGGCTCAGGGAAAAATACAAGAGCGCGGGGGAGTGATTTGATGGAACTGATCGATTTTGTAATCCGAAATGAAACATTGTCCCGGCATGCATCCCTCGGGACGTGCCGCCGGGCTGGAGAAAACGTATGAACGAGCAGCAGCAGTCACTTACTCATGGAATGGGTGCGGGAATGTTCGAGGGGCGCAAATCAACCCTCAGCCTCAGCCGTGAGGACATCACGATCCAGGTCAAGGATCTGAACCTGTTCTATGGAAAGGATCAGGCACTGAAGAATGTCAACCTCCAGATCCCCTCCAAGCGGGTCACGGCCTTCATTGGCCCAAGTGGTTGCGGCAAGTCGACGCTGCTCAGGTGTTTCAACCGGATGAACGACCTGATCGACATCTGCCGGATTGAAGGCGCGATCGAACTCGAAGGCCGGGAAATTTACGATGCTTCGGTGGATGTTCCCGAGCTTCGGCGCCGGGTGGGTATGGTGTTCCAGAAGCCGAATCCGTTTCCCAAGTCCATCTATGAGAACATCGCCTACGGGCTTCGCCTGCAAGGCGTCAAGAGCCGCCGCAAGCTTGATCAGGTGGTTGAGCAGGCACTTCGCCGGGCTGCCTTGTGGGATGAGGTCAAGGACCGGCTGGGGGATAATGCCCTCGGATTGTCCGGCGGCCAGCAACAGCGCCTTGTGATAGCCCGTGCCATTGCCATCGAGCCGGAAGTGCTGCTGCTCGACGAACCGGCCAGCGCCCTGGATCCGATCTCGACGGCGAAGATCGAGGAACTGATCTACGAACTCAAGGAGGAGTACACCATCATGATCGTGACTCACAACATGCAGCAGGCTGCCCGGGTTTCGGACTACACGGCCTACATGTACATGGGCGAAATGATTGAATTCGGTGATACGGTCAAGGTGTTTACCAATCCGAGCCAGAAGGCCACCGAGGATTACATTACCGGCCGCTACGGCTGATCTGCAAGACAGAGGAGCAGGGCAATGGACAAGCTTTATCTTGATCGGCATATTTCCGGGCAGTTCAACAAGGAACTGGAAGAGCTGCGTAACAAGGTCATGACCATGGGGGGTATGGTCGAGGAGATGGTTGGCAACGCACTGAAGGCCCTGGAGGACTATGACAGCGAGCTTGCAGCAGCGGTGGTGGAAGCTGATCAGCAGGTCAACGAGCTGGAAAAGGACATCGACGAGCATGCCAATCTGATCATTGCCCGTCGCCAGCCGGCAGCCAGTGACCTTCGCCTGGTGATTTCAATCATCAAGACCATCACCGATCTCGAGCGGGTCGGCGACGAAGCCGAGCATATTGGCCGTCTGGTCATTCGCCTGACCGAGGCCGACCGGCCATCGAGTCATTACCGGGAGCTTATCGGGCTCGGATCCCATGTTCGGACCATGCTTCAGAACGCCCTGGACGGCTTTGCCCGGCTGGTGCCGGAAACAGCAGTGTACCTGGTCCGTGAAGACAAGAAGGTCGACCAGGAATACGAGTCCATTCTGCGCCAGTACTACAGCTACATGGTCGAGGACCCCAGAAACATCCGGCGGGTACTCGATGCCATCTGGATCGCCCGGTCCCTGGAGCGAATCGGAGACCACGCAAAGAACATCGGCGAATACACCATCTACCTGGTCGAAGGCAAGGACATGCGCCATGCCTCCCCTGAGGAGATGGAAAGCCAGTTGAGCGAGGATTCCGACGGCTCGTGACCGGGTTTACCGGTCGGCTTTGGGGCGGTCCGATAGAGAATTCGGGGCTTCTCAGGTTTTGAGAAGGCCTTGTGCTTGAATGATTTTCGTCATTCAAGCAGGAGACACCCATGCAGGCAACGAATCGCTCCACTCAATGGCAGGCCCGCTGGATCAGCGGCCTGCGCTACGCACTTGCAGTTACGGGAAACCTGGCGGGGCTGGCCGCCTGGCTTTTCCTGGGGCTTTGCTGGCTGTTGGTACTGGCCACCACCCCGATACCCTGAGATGGCCCCGGGGGTGAAATCTTCGGCCCCGGAGGCTTTTCTCAATACAAACGGGATATCAGGCGGCTTCCGATTCCTTCTTGACCGGCCCCTTGAGCAGGGCATCCCGGGTGGCCTCGACGATCAGGTCCACTTCCTGGCTGGTGATGTTGAACGGCGGGGTAAAGCGCAATGAGTTCTCGCCGCCGTGGATCACGTTGATTCCGTTTTCGCGCATGTACTCTTCCGTGGAATTGGCCCCGTAAGCCTTGTAGCGGTTCCCGTCGAGCTCGCAGGAAAAAAGCAGCCCGGTGCCCTGGACCCGGGTGATACGGCCGTCCATTTCCGCTTGCAGCCGGCCGAGCTTGTCGAGAAATTCCTCACCCCGTTCAACGATGTTGCGGCGGACATCTTCGTCCACCATACCCAGCACCGCGGTACCCACGTCCAGTGCCCGGGGATTGGCGGTCATGGTATTGCCGTACACGCCCTTCTTGTACAGCCGCGCTGCCCGCTGGTTCAGGCCCAGCACCGACAGTGGATACTGTCCGGCATTGAGTGCCTTGGACCAGGTTTCCATGTCCGGTCCTTCCAGGGATTCAAAACCGGAATAGTCCACGATGGACAAGGCACCCTGGGCCCGAAATCCGGCCTGGATGCTGTCCATCAGCAGCAGGGTTCCGTGGTCCCGGGTCAGTGTCCGGGCCAGGGCGTAGAAGTCCGGTTCCAGGGATGCCCCCGGGTTGCCTTCGCCCATGACCGGTTCCATGAACATGGCCTCGAAAAACACGTTGTTGGAATCGGCCCACTGGAATATTTCCCGCAGTTCGTCGCAATCATTGGGCGTGACGGTGACCAGGGATTCATCGCTGCGAAAGGAGGCAAGATGCCGGGCATAGGTCTTGCGGGATGAATCGGAATAACGGGCAGGCTGGTCGGTTCGACCGTGAAAGCCGCCGGCGAGGGACAGCCGCATGATGGTCTTGCCCTCGGCCGGGCCGCCCGGGTCGGTCATGTTCTTGGCATTGATGTCGGCAATCCGGCCGGCCACGGTGACCGCCTCGGATCCGGAGTTCATGCAGATGAAACGGTCGAAGGGGCAACCGTTTTCCCTGCGATGGCCCACTTCCTGGCGCAGTGCCTGGGCAAATCGCAGGTGACTGAAATTCGGGGTCATGATATTGGCCATCACCTGGGGCTGGCTCATGGCCTGGAGGACCTCCGGGGGAGAATGGCCGAAGCCGAGCATCCCGTAGCCACCGGAATCGTGCAGTACCGCACCCTTGGTGGTTACGATCCACGGGCCGCGGGCAGCCAGTGCCACATAGGGATTGACCGCGTCATCAGCGTAGAAATTCACGTAGCTGGCCTGGAGCGCCTGGCGCTGGTCCTCTTCACTGGCCAGGGCCAGTTCCGGGTAGGCTTTCTGCCAGCATTCGAAAACACCCCGGGCGGTATCGATCGCCTCTTCAAGCCTGGAGTCGGAAGCCGCGAAGCGTTCAAGGATTTCGTCGGAAAGCCCGCGGGTGCGGATGGTTCCGCCGGACTTGCGAAGTGGTTTGAGTTTGGAAATCACGCCCATGACATTCTCCAGGTTAAGGGTGGCGCGGGAAACCAGACATTATATCAGTCGCCGGTTTCCGGGGGCACCCCCTCAAGCGTTATTGTGCCGGCCCAGAGCCCACTCCACGTGCTCCCGGACCAGGGGGGATTCATGGTCTCTGCGGGCCTCCAGAGCCTCGATAACCTTTCGGGTCGATGGCGCGTTGCCCAGGCCCACCGCCAGGTTTCTCAGCCACCGCTCGTGTCCGATGCGTCGAATGGCCGTGCCTTCGGTCTTTTCCAGGAAGGTTTTCTCGTCCCAGAGAAACAGATCAGCCAGCTCGCCGCCATCCAGGTCTTCCCGGGGGGTGAAGTCGGTCTCCCCGGTGAAGTCGGCATAACGATTCCACGGACAGACAGCCTGACAGTCGTCGCATCCGTAGACCCGGTTGCCCATGGGGGCGCGGAACTCCTCGGGAATGGCGCCCTTGTGCTCGATGGTCAGGTAGGAAATGCAGCGCCGGGCATCAAGCTGGTACGGGGCGGTAATGGCCCGGGTGGGGCACACATCGATGCACCGGCGGCAGGAACCACAATGATCCCGGACCGGCTCGTCTGTGGGCAGCTCCAGGTCGGTGTAGATCTCGCCGAGGAAAAACCAGCTCCCGGCATGGCGGTTGAGCAGGTTGGTGTGCTTGCCGATCCAGCCCAGGCCCGCCTTTTCGGCCAGGGGCTTTTCCATTACCGGGGCCGAATCGGTAAACACCCGGTAACCCCCGGGACCGGCTCTGGACTCGATGAACCCGGCCAGTTCCTTGAGCCGCTTGCGCAGGACCTTGTGGTAGTCCCGGCCCAGGGCATACCGGGAAATGCAGGCCTTCTCGGGCTGCTCGGCCAGCTCCAGGGCCGGAGTGGCTGATTCCGGCAGGTAGTCCATGCGGGCGATGATAACCCGGCAGGTTCCGGGCACCAGTTCCCCGGGCCGGGTGCGTTTGGTGCCGTGGCGGGCCATCCACTCCATGTCCCCCTGCCGGCCCTCGCTCAACCAGGCGTTAAGCCTTTGCTCGTGGTCGCCGAGGTCCGTATCGGCAATGCCGATCTGCTGGAAACCCAGGCGCCGGCCTTCGGCACGGATTTCCCTGACGAGAGTGGGGAGGTCGGGAGTGTTGGCCATATAATGGCGACCATGGAGATCCAATGCCGATTATATCGGGCCGAACAGGTACGCGAGCTTGATCGTCGGGCCATCGAGGTTCACCGGATTCCCGGTCGAGAGTTGATGCAGCGGGCCGGGTCGGCTGCCTGGAGTGCCTTGCGTGCGTTGTGGCCCCAGGCTCGCTCGCTGACCGTGTGCTGCGGTGGCGGCAACAATGCCGGCGATGGTTACGTGATCGCCGCCCTCGCACGGGATGCGGGGTTGAACGTGCAGGTGATCGCGCTCAAAGACCCGGCCGATCTCGCCGGAGACGCCGGCCTGGCCGCATCGGACTTCCTGGCCGCCGGGGGAAAGGTCTCGGGTCCGGATGCAAGACGCATCGGTGATGTGATCGTCGATGCACTTCTGGGAACCGGGCTGGATCGCCCGGTCCGGGATGATCATGCCCGGCTGATCGAGCGGATGAACGGCTCCGGCCAGCCAATCCTGGCCGTGGATATACCATCCGGCCTTAATGCGGATACCGGCATGCCCATGGGAGCCTGTGTCCGGGCCGATGCCACGGTGAGTTTCATCGGAAACAAGCGGGGGCTTTATACGGGAAGGGCTGGCGATTTCGTCGGCCAGCGAATTTTTGAAGAACTCCAGGTACCCCGGGAAGCCCACCGGGACCTGGTCCCGGATGCCCGCCTGATGGGTCGCCCGGATATCGGGGAATTGCCGTCCCGGCCGGCCTCGACCCACAAGGGCAGTTGCGGCCGTTTGCTCCTCGCCGGAGGCAATGAGGGAATGGCCGGAGCGGTGCTGCTTGCTGCCCGGGCTGGTCTCCGGGCCGGGGCGGGTCTGGTTTACGTGGCAACCCGGAAGTCCCATGCCAAGGCCCTTGTTGCCGCCTTGCCGGAGGCCATGTGGCACAGCGTTGAAGACCCGGCAGAGCTCACCGAACTGGCCGACTCCTGCGATGTCATTGCCCTGGGTCCGGGGCTGGGGCGTGGGGAATGGTCGCGGCAGATATTCGATGGGCTGGTCATGCAATCCCCCGGTCTGGTTCTCGATGCCGATGGACTGGGCCTGCTGGCCGAGTCCCGGCTGGTGCGGGACAACTGGGTAATCACACCCCATCCCGGCGAAGCCGCCCGATTGCTGGATACGGACGTTTCCGGGGTCCAGTCTGACCGCTTCGAAGCCGCCCGGACCCTGGCTGAAAGATTCAATGCCGTCTGTGTTCTCAAGGGTCACGGCAGCCTGGTGGCCGCTCCGTCCGGGAAGGTCCAGGTCTGCCCCTTTGGTAATCCGGCCATGGCAACGGCAGGCATGGGAGACGGGTTGACGGGCATCATCGCTGCCCTGATGGGCCAGGGTCTGGATGTCTACCCGGCAGCATGCCTGGGGGTTTTGATCCATGGACTGGCCGGCGACCAGGCTGCCGTCAACCGGCGACAGATCCTGGCCACCGACCTGATCGAGATGCTGCCGGAGGTCATGGCCGGCCCATGAAATCAGGCCCGTGAAAAGCCCGACTTTCATCGCCGATGAACAGGCCATGCTGGACCTGGGCGGGCAGCTTGCCCGCCCCTGGGGTTCCGGCGGAATTGTCTACCTTGATGGCCCGCTGGGTGCGGGCAAGACTACCCTGGTCCGGGGCGTTCTCAAGGGGCTGGGTTTCGACGGGCGGGTCAAGTCTCCAAGCTACGGGCTTGTCGAAACCTATGAACTTGCCGGCCTGACGGTCCACCACCTGGACCTCTATCGCCTCGGACACCCGGAGGAACTGGCCTACCTCGGCCTGGAGGACCTCCTCGACGAGCCGTTCCTGTTGCTAGTGGAGTGGCCGGAAAGGGGCAGGGGATGGCTGCCGGCAGCCGACTGGAAAGTCCGGATCGACCACCGGGACACCGCCCGCCTTGTCACCCTCACCCAGCCTTCGGCTTCAGCCGACAACCAGCTCGAAGCCCCTCCTGATACAAGCGCAAGCGCCACCCGCCGTTAACCAAACGACGAAGCGACAAAACGACAAAACGACGATCAATACATATGCTGCCCGCCGTTGATCGAAAGTGTCGAGCCGGTAACGAAGCCGGCCTCCCGGTCGACCAGAAAGGAAACACCCCGGGCAATTTCGCTGGCCTTGCCCAGCCGCCCCACGGGAATACCGGCGATGATTTTTTCCAGTACCCGGTCGGGCACTGCTGCAACCATGTCCGTGTCGATATAGCCCGGGGCAATGGCGTTGACCGTGATTCCGGCCGCGGCGCCTTCCTGGGCCAGGGCCTTGGTAAATCCGTGAATCCCGGACTTGGCGGCCGCGTAGTTGACCTGGCCGTACTGGCCGGCCTGGCCGTTGATGGAACCGATATTGACGATTCGTCCGTACTTGCGTTCCCGCATGCCCTCGATCACTGCCCGGCACATGTTGAAGCACGAGCTAAGGTTGGTCTGGATCACGGCCTGCCACTGCTCCGGGGTCATCTTGTGCAGGGTCCCGTCCCGGGTAATCCCGGCATTGTTGACCAGCACGCTGACCGGACCCAGGTCCGATTCCACCTGCGCCACCCCGTCGTGGCAGGCCTGGAAATCGGATACATCCCATTGATAGGTGCTTGCGCCGGTGGACTTGGAAAAGCGCTCGGCAGCTTCCGTATTGCCGCCAAAGACGGCTGCAACCTGAAAGCCGCGCTCGATGAGATCGGTTGAAATGGCAGCACCAATGCCGCGGGTGCCGCCAGTCACGATGGCTGTCTGGTTCATGGTCATGTCTCCGGTGGTTGGAATATCCCGACCATTCTGCCCACTTGAGTGCAAAAAGTAACTGTGCACTGCGAAGGGGAAACGGGCACTGAGGACGTCGTGTTCGGTTAAACTCGCCCCCGGGTATTGGCGAAACCAACTGAAACTGGTTCATGACTGATTTTCGTATACAACTGACGCGGCCCGACGACTGGCATTTGCACGTAAGAGACGGACAAATGCTGGAGTCGGTAGTGCCCGATTCGGCCCGGCAATTTGCCCGGGCGATCATCATGCCCAACCTGAAACCGCCGGTCGCAACGGTGGTCCAGGCACTTGAATATCGAAAGCGGATTCTGATGGCATTGCCGGAAGGGTCGGAATTCCAGCCCCTGATGACCCTTTACCTGACGGAGCAGACCACCCCCGAGGAGATCCGGGCAGCGGCAGACAGCGGCCATATCCATGCGGTCAAGTATTACCCGGCCGGTGCCACGACCAATGCGGCCAGCGGGGTAGGGGATATCCGAAGGGTTTTCCCGGTACTCGAACAGATGCAGCAGCATGGCCTTCCGCTATTGATGCACGGGGAGGTCACCGACCCGGAGGTCGATGTATTCGATCGGGAAGCGGTATTCATCGAACGGGAACTGGACATGCTGGTGCAAGAATTCCCCGGGCTGCCCATGGTGCTCGAACACATCACCACCCGTGCGGCGGTGGAGTATGTCCAGGACGGCCCCGACAAACTTGCCGCCACCGTGACCGCCCATCATCTGCTGCTCAACCGCAATGCCATCTTCCAGGGTGGGTTGAGGCCCCATCATTACTGCCTGCCCCTGCTCAAGCGGGAGCAGCATCGCCAGGCACTCGTTGGTGCAGTAACCTCGGGCAATGCGCGTTTTTTCCTCGGAACCGACAGCGCACCCCATCCCCGGGGTGCCAAGGAATCCGATTGTGGCTGTGCCGGCATTTATACCGCGCGCAATGCCCTGGAGCTTTACGCGGAGGTCTTTGACGAAGCCGGCGCCCTGGATCGACTGGAAGCCTTTGCCGCCTTTCACGGCCCGGACTTCTATGGCATGCCCCGGAATTCCGGAACGATCGAACTGGAACGTACCGAAGCCGAAATTCCGGAAACGGTGGATTTCGGTGGCCAGGTCGGTGTCCCGTTTCGTGCCGGCGGCCGGACCCGCTGGAGACTGGTCGGGTGACAGGTCGGGTGCCCCATGGACGCTGAACAACCGCTGCGGTTTCCGGACCTGACCCGTGCCCAGGTTGCCTGGATACTGGGCTCGCTGATCGTTGCAGGCTGGCTGGTCTGGTTGCTAGGGCCGGTTTTGACACCTTTTTTCATCAGTTTTCTGATCGCCTACATGGGTAATCCCGTTGTGACCCGGCTGGAGGGCTGGCGGGTACGCAGGGACGTGGGTGTCGTCCTGGTCTTCCTGCTGGTCCTCGTCGGGCTCGGCGTGCTTGCCCTTGTAGGCATTCCCATCCTGGTCCGGGAGGCGGCGGAATTGTTCGGTCGACTGCCGGAATACATCGAGACGATCCAGGCCCGGGTGCTGCCCTGGGTGGAGCAGCACCTGGATCTGCAGGTGAGCCTGGAGACCTTCGATGCAGCCAGTGCCCGGGAACTGATCCAGGAGTATTTCCATTCCATTGCCGGCTTTGCCGGTGATGCGTTTGCCGCCATCACCCAGTCCGGTGGCCGTTTTCTGGTCTGGATTACCGGCATGCTGCTGGTCCCGCTGGTGAGCTTCTACCTGTTGCGGGACTGGAATCTGCTGCTGGCCCACTTGCGGGAAATGCTGCCGCGCAGCATCGAACCAACCGTGTCACGCCTTGCCAGGGATTGTGACGAGGCCCTGGGCGGCTTTCTCCGCGGGCAACTGCTTGTCATGATCAGCCTGGGTCTGATCTACAGCCTGGGGCTTTGGCTGGTCGGTTTGAACAACGCCTTTGCCATCGGCATGACCGCGGGACTGCTCAGTTTCGTGCCCTACCTGGGAGCCATTATCGGCATACTCCTGGCTGGCATAACGGCCGTGATCCAGAGTACGGAATGGTGGTTCCTGCTTTCGGTCGCCCTTGTGTTCGTGGTTGGCCAGTTGCTCGAAAGTTTCTTGCTCACGCCGCGAATGGTGGGTGACCGGATCGGCCTTCACCCGGTACTGGTGATTTTTGCAGTAATGGCCGGGGGGCACCTGTTCGGATTCACCGGGATTCTCCTGGCCCTGCCCGTGGCCGCGGCGGCAACCGTGCTGATCCGGTTCTTTTATGCCTCCTACCGCTCCAGCCGGGTCTACGATGAAGGCAATGTCCATTCCCCCGGCGGTTGATCCCGATGGTGTAGCATTGACCGGGGTGGACGGGACTGGAGGGAGAACTATGATGGTCAACAAGAACCATCCGCCAAAGTGCTGGCCACCGGCAGCATCCCGTGTCGAATCTTTTTGCGGCCGGTTTTTCCTGCCCCTTCGTCGCTCCATCCTGATTGTGGCCGGATTCATCTGGTCCTCGCAGGCCCTCGGAAATTCCACCAGTCTGCTTGTCGCCGACAGTGGCGGATTGGATCTGACAATCCTTTTCTGGATAATGGCAGGGGTCGTGGCCTTGCTGGTCTTGATGCTGATCCCGCTCAAGCGGCTCAACGGCCGGCTGAGCCATCTGGCCGAAGCCCGGGAGCAGGCACGGCAGGCATTGGCCGAATCGGAAAGCCGGTATCGGTTGCTGGCTGAAAACGCTACCGACGTGATCTGGACGGCAACCTGGCCGGATCTTCGTGTCACCTATGCCAGCCCTTCCGTCCGGCGCCTTCTGGGTCTTTCGCCGGAGGAGCTGAAGGGAACCTGCCTTTACGACCGGATTGCACCGACAGATCATGACCGCCTTGCGCGAGCGGTGGCTTCCGGCACAACGCAACCGGCCGGCCCGGGCCTGGTCGAGATGCGGTTGCTGGATGTCAAGGGCGCCCCGGTCATTGTCGAGACCGTTTTCAATTGGACCAGCGATGAGAATGGGCAGATCGATTCGGTCCAGGGAAGTTCCCGGGATATCACCCGGAGAAATCGGATCGAGAACGACCGAAAGGCCCGGGAGGCGATCCTTTCAGGACTTTCCAGTGCCGCCAGAAACTTGCTTGAACCCGGTGACCGGGTCGATTCCATGGGTCAGGCCCTGGCAGCCCTGGGTCAGGCCGTTGAAGTCGACCGGGTTTACGTATTCGAAAACCATGTGGACGAGGAAACCGGCAAGTTGCTGGCAAGCCAGCGATTCGAATGGGTGGGTGAAGGAATTGAGCCCCAGATCGACAATCCGGACATGCAGTCGATGAGTTACGAGGATGTCATCCCCAACTGGTATCCGGTACTCGCCGGAGGAAAAGTTGTGCATGGGCTGGTCCGGGAAATGGGCCAGGCCGAGCGCAGGCTGCTTGAGTCCCAGGGCATTCTTTCCATCGTGGTGGTCCCCATCATGCTTGAAGGGAAGTTCTGGGGACAGATCGGGTTCGATGACTGTAGCCGTCAACGGCGATGGGGCCAGGCCGAGATCGACGCCCTGCGAATCGCTGCCGGGACCATTGGCGGCGGGATTCGCAGCATGTATGCCGAGCAGGAACTGCAGTATCTGGCCGACACCGACACCCTCACCGGGGTTCGAAGTCGACGGGCATTCCTGGAGCGCGCCGAGGAAGCGTTCAAACTGGCCCGGCAGACCGGCAGGGCCGTGTCCCTTCTCATCATGGATATTGACCGGTTCAAATGGGTCAACGACACTTATGGCCATCCGGTCGGCGATGAAGCGCTCAAGGAATTCACCCTTGCCTGCGCCGAGGAGCTTCGCAGCTCCGATATCATGGGCCGCATGGGGGGGGAGGAGTTTGCCATCGTCCTGGTCGGCGTTGGAAGCGAGGGGGCACGGGCTCTCGCGGAGCGGCTGAGGAAACGTGTGGCGGAAACGCCGGTCTCAGTACAATCGGAGTGCTTCTTTCTCACCGTCAGCATCGGCGTGGCAATCCTGGAGGATTCCGACGCCGAATTTCTAAGCCTCCTCAAGCGTGCCGACAAGGCACTTTACCAGGCCAAGAATCAGGGCCGTGACCGGGTGGAGATTCTCAACTGATCACTTCAATATCGTTTGGCAAAATCCTGTTTTCGTTGGATCATTTTATTCCTGGCGGGAGGCTGTGGGGGCGGAATTTCGCTGGCACTCTGGTCGTGCTTGCGACCATGGGGGCAAGCTGCCCCGCGCTCGCCGACGACTGGAGCTCCGACAAGGCGCTGGAGACTTTTGACCAGGTCTGGGAGAAGGTTCGGGACACCCATTTCGACTACGGTGAAATCGAGCAGCGCTGGGGCGAGGCCCGGGAGGAGCTTCGGCCAGGGGCCGCCGAAGCTGCTGACAATCAGGCATTGCGCAAGCTTCTGACAGAACTTCTCGGTCGGGTAGGCAGTTCCCACTATGCCATCGTGGAAGCATCGGTCATGGAGCATGGCCTGGACCGGGCCGACCCACCCCGAAAGGGCGGGCGTGGGCCCGGTGCAACGGGCATGACGGTGCGCGTGGTGGAAGGCCGGGTCCGGATCGTGCGGGTCGACCCTGACTCGCCCGCCGCCCGGGCCGGGCTTGAACCGGGGCAGGTCATCCGCTCCGTCGATGAGGTGGAGCTGGATGAACGAATCGAGCGGGTCGAGGGAATGGAGCCGGGCCTGTCCAGGCGCTGGTCGGAAAGTTTTCTCGAGGCCGGGTTGAACGATTGGCTGGGCCGCCCGTCGGCCGGCAGCACCATAGCCGTCGTGCTGGAAGAGCAGGACGGATCAACCCGGGACTTGGAGCTGACCGCCGATTCGGTGGACAGCACACCGGTGCGCCTGGGGAACCTGCCTCCGCTGAATTTCAATTTCCAGTCCGACACGCTCAACCGGAACGGTTCGTGTGTTGGCTATCTGCGTTTTTCCACCTGGGTGCCGGCACTGACCGCACGGGTTGCCGATGTGATGCCGGGTTTTGGTGAATGCGCCGGAATTGTTGTGGACCTTCGGGGAAACCCGGGCGGCGTGGCCGGCATGATAATGCCCGTGGCCGCCTACTTCGTGGATGAGCCAACCCTGCTTGGAACCATGATCAGCCCTGAAGGCAAGCTGGAGTTCCGGGCCCTTCCCAGGCGGGTTGAAATGGACGGGACACGGGTCAAGCCGTTCTCCGGCCCCCTGGCGGTCATCGTGGACGGCCTGACCGCCAGTACCTCGGAAATGTTCGCTGCCGGCATCCAGGCCACGGGCAGGGGGCGGGTTTTCGGCTCCCCCACGCCCGGGATGGCGCTGCCGGCCATGCTGGAAACACTGCCCAGCGGCGACCGGCTGATGTATGCTTTTGCCGATTACGTGGACCCGGACGGAAACCGGGTCGAAGGGGCTGGCGTGCAGCCGGATGAGCCGATTGCTCTGACGGCTTCGACCCTTCGTGCCGGTCAAGACGGGCCACTCGAGGCTGCAATCGAGTGGATTCAAGAAAGTGAACAGTAGCTGGCTCGCCCAACTAAGCGAAAGGTTTTCAACAATGTATAGCCTGAATTTAAAGTCAAATATCGTCACTGCTTCGGTGATGGTTTCCGCCCTTCTGCTCTCTGGTGCGGCTCTTGCCTCGGCAGAAAACGGGGACGAGGATCTGCCCGAAGCCCGTGAACTGCTGGATCGCCACTTCGAGGCCATGGGGGGGCGGGAGGCAGTAGAGAAGCAGGAGAATTCGACCATGAAGGGGCGTTTCGAGATGCCGGCCTCCGGGCTTGTCGGATCGATTGTCGTCGCCAGTCGGCCGACGAATGATCGGGTAAGCATCATCGAGCTGGAAGGGTTTGGAGAGATCCGGTCCGGCTACTCTTCCGAGCTGGCCTGGTCGGTGGATCCGTTTACCGGGCCCAGGCTGCTGGAAGGGGAGGAACTTCAGGCCCAGGCCGAGCAGAATGAGACCGGTGCCATGTTGCGGGAAGATTCCCACGTTGACAGCATGGAGACTGTCGAGCGAACCGAGATGGATGGTCAGGAATGCTACCGGGTTCGGGTCGAATGGAAATCCGGGCGTGAATCATTCGACTGTTATGCAACCGATTCAGGCCTGATGCTGGCAATCGAAATGACCCAGCCTTCCCCGATGGGCGAGATGAGCTCGGTCAGTCTGTTCCAGGATTACCAGGAATTCGATGGCATACAGGTTCCCACCCGGACCCTGATCCGTTCCATGGGGCAGGAGCAGGTACTGATTATCGAAAGCATTGATCTCGGCGAACCCGACGAAGCACTGTTCGAGTTGCCGGCCTCCATCCAGGCCCTGGCCGCCGATAACGCTTCGGAGTGAACTCCGGCTCAAGGCTGGCCGATATGCACTCCGGCGATTGTGCCTGGCAGCGGGCTCAGCGCTGGTCCCGGTCGCGTTTCCTGCGCAGGGTAAAGCGCATGATCAACAGGACCAGGAAGAAACCGAACAGGCCGATGACTATCGGGCCGAGCCAGGCTTCCCAGGAAGCCTCCTCCGGGTCGAACTCGTCCATCGGGCTCTCATCGTCCCGGGTCATGCCCTCGGCCTCTTCATTCTGGGCCGCGGCGATGAGCGGTTCGCCCGAAATTGCCGGATTATCGGCAGCCACGGTGGTCATGCCGAAACCCAAGGTCACCAGGAGAATCAGGAAAGTTGGGGTTTTCATCGACAATCAACTCCTTGCAAGGGATTTTGGATCGATGAAAACCATACTACAGGCAGCATGAAGACATGAAGATCGGAAATTTCGTGATTGATCCTCCTGTCGGCCTTGCGCCGATGGCCGGGGTTACCGACAAGCCCTTCCGGCTGCTTTGCAAGCGGCTGGGGGCGGGCATGGCGGTATCGGAAATGACCACCTCGGACCCGAAACTCTGGCACACGTCAAAGTCCCGGTTTCGCATGGACCACGAGGGCGAGCCGGATCCGGTGATCGTCCAGATTGCCGGTACCCAACCCCGGCGCATGGCCGATGCGGCACGTTTCAATGTGGACCATGGTGCCCGGATCATCGATATCAACATGGGCTGCCCGGCAAAGAAAGTCTGCAAGGCCTGGGCAGGTTCGGCCCTGATGCGTGATGAAGCGCTTGTTGGCCGGATCCTGGATGCCGTGGTGGCCGCCGTGGAAGTGCCGGTCACCCTGAAAATTCGAACCGGCTGGGCAGCCGATCAGAAAAACGCCCGGGTCATTGCCACAATCGCCGAGCAGGCGGGAATCCAGGCACTTGCCATCCACGGCCGTACCCGGGACCAGAAGTACCAGGGTCAGGCCGAGTACGACACCATCGCAGAGGTCAAGCAGCAGGTCGCGATCCCGGTGCTGGCCAATGGCGATGTGGACAGTCCCCAGGCGGCTCGAAAGGTCCTCGACTATACCGGCGCCGACGGCCTGCTGATCGGGCGGGCGGCCCAGGGGCGTCCCTGGATATTCCGGGAGATTGCCGGGTATCTTGAAACCGGGATGCAGCCCGAGCCACCGGATCTGGCCGGAATCCGGGATATCCTTTTGTCCCACCTTGCGGCTTTGTACGAGTTCTACGGAGAAGACCGGGGGGTTCGGATTGCCCGCAAGCACCTGGGCTGGTATGCCCGGGACCGCAGGGAGAATGCCGCATTCCGGGCCGTGGTCAATCGTGCCGATACCGCGGATTTACAGGTTCGACTGACCCGGGATTACTTTGATCATCTGGCGGACGGATTGGACTGGCCGGCGGCGGCCTGAACGGCTGTCTTCACTGGAAAATCCAGCCGGGATGCGTTGGGCTGATGTGGCAGAATGAACCCGACTTGGACGAAGCGAAGCCGGATCTTGGGAAGAAAGCGCGCAATAAGGAAGGAGCCGGACAAAAGCTGGTGGACACCCAGGGAGATCGAGGAGGGTAGTACCCTGGCCGGTCGGATCGGGACGCTTGAGCTGGAGGTTTACCATGCCCCCGACGAATGGTGCGTTTCGCATGCCTGGTTTGACGAGGCCGAGGCGACACCTGAAGCACCTTTGGAGATTCGGCGTGGTGGTCTCCAGTCCGAGGAATTCGAACGTTATCTGTGCGAGGGAAAGGGGACAAGACTCCGGTTCAGTCCCGTCCTTGCCGACCGTCCGGTGGTCATTCGGCCGCGCCAGCCGGTGTTTCTCCCCAGCGGCCATGAGGCCACCATGTATATATCAACCCCGGTGGGGCTGCGTCTGGAAGTGGGGGACCCTTCCGTGTTGCTTCGGGAAATGTCGACAATCCGACTTTCGGACACCTGGTTCGGCCCCTCGACCCGGGAAGGGGAGATCTGCTATTCCGATCGAACTCATGCCCGGCATTGTCTTGATGACGTGCCCCGGCGCGCATACCGGGCCATTACCCCGCTTGCGATTCGCAACGATGCAGCGTCTCCCTTGCCCCTTGAGAAGATCAGCCTGCCCGTCCCTTTGCTGTCCCTGTATGGCGCCGAAGACGGAGGCCTCTGGACCCAGGCGGTTTCCCTGGTCCGGGGCAGCAATTCGGACATGGCCAATCTGACGATTGCCAGGGAAGTCCCCCATTACGGCGGCGCCGCCGAGATGATATGCGGCCCCCGCCTGGAGCATTCCCGCAGCGGCCTGGTACGGGCGTTCAGCCTGTTGTTCGGGGACTAAAGGCCCATGACGCCCCAGGAATTCTACGAGCTTTTCGCACAAGATACGGTGCTGGCCTTGATCCGGGCAGTGCTCATGGTAATTGCCGGGCTGGCCATAGCCACCGTTTCCGGGCGAGTGTTCAAGCGCTTTGCAGAAAATCGCCTGTCGACCCACCAGATTTTCTTTTCCCGGCGGCTTGTCTTCTACGGAATTCTCGGGCTCTTCGTGGCATCGGCCCTGAATGAGCTGGGCTTCAGTCTGGCCATACTCATGGGGGCTGCCGGAGTACTGACCGTGGCTCTCGGTTTTGCTTCCCAGACTTCGGCATCCAACCTGATCAGTGGGTTGTTCCTTATTGGTGAGAAGCCCTTCGAGGTCGGAGATATCATCCGGGTCGGACAGACTACCGGCGAAGTCCTGTCCATCGATGCCCTGTCGGTCAAGCTAAGAACCTTCGACAACCTGTTTGTACGAATCCCCAATGAAACCCTGATCAAGGGTGAGGTCACAACTCTTACTCGCTTTCCCATCCGGCGCCTGGATTTGATGGTCGGTGTTGCATACAAGGAGGATATTGGCGAGGTCCGGAGGGTTCTTTTTTCGGTCGCCGAAGGCAATCTGTTTTGCCTGGACGACCCCGCACCCCTTTTCATATTCACCGGTTTTGGCGATTCATCCCTGGACATCCAGTTTTCCGTGTGGGCGCGGCGGCAGAATTTTGTTGCCCTGCGCAATTCCATTACCGAAGACATCAAGAACGCATTCGACGATGCGGGCATCGAGATTCCCTTCCCGCACCGTTCCCTGTATGCCGGTGAAGCCACCGGCCCCTTCCCGGTTACCCTGGTCAATCCCGCCGGTTCGGACA
Source organism: Wenzhouxiangellaceae bacterium (assembly GCA_007135395.1). Lineage (GTDB taxonomy): Bacteria > Pseudomonadota > Gammaproteobacteria > Xanthomonadales > Wenzhouxiangellaceae > SLIZ01. Next base: position 30,655 of record SLIZ01000009.1, read on the forward strand.
CCGACAGCCCGGAAACCGGCGTTGATCCAAAGCAGGAAGATCCATGAACCTTGAATCGGCCCCCTTTGTCGGGCGACGAATCCAGAACCTCAAGCGCTATCGGGAAATCGTCGGCGTCTTTTCCCGGCACGGTTTCGGCGAAATTATCTACTCGCTCAACCTCAATCGCTTTCTCGATCCGGTATTCAAGAAGCGCGGGGCCACCCGGGAGCTCAGCGAGCAATCCCGCCCGGTCCGGTTTCGTCTTGCGCTGGAGGAACTGGGCAGTTCCTTCATCAAGTTCGGCCAGATCCTGGCCACCCGGCCCGACCTGTTGCCCCTGGAGTATGTGGAAGAGTTGCACAAGCTCGAAGACGAGGTTCCGGCACTGCCCTTTGAAGAAGTCCGGAAAATTGTCGAGGCCGAACTGGGTCGCAGCCTGGAAGAGGCTTTTTCCATTTTCTACGAAAAGCCGCTTGCGGCAGCCTCCATTGCCCAGATTCACGAGGGCGTGCTGCCGGAGGGGCAGGAAGTCGTCATCAAGGTTCAGCGCCCCAACCTGCGCCGGCAGATGAGGGTTGATCTTGAGATCATCCAGAACCTTGCCGAAATGGCCGAAACCCACATGGGCAGCTGGGAGATCCACAAGCCCAGCGAGATGGTGGAGCAAATCAGCATCCGCTTGATGCGGGAACTGGACTTCGGTATCGAAATGGCCCATATCGACCGATTCCGGCATCACCTGGGCGATGAAGCCAGCCTGTTCATTCCCGAAACCGTCGACTCTCATTCCACTTCCCGGGTCCTGACCATGGACAAGGTCTCCGGGATCAAGCCTTCCCTGCGCCAGGAGCTGGAAGCCGCCGGACATGACCCGGTGGAAATCGCCCACAATTCAGCCGACCTGATGCTCAAACAGATTTTCAGACACGGTTTTTTCCATGCCGACCCTCATGCGGGCAACCTGTTCGTGCTCGAAGACGGCCGGATCTCGTTTATCGACTTCGGCATGATGGGAACCATGACGAATTCGTTGCGCGAGAACTTTGCCGATCTGCTCTACGGCATCGCCTCCCGGGACGAGCGCTTTACGGCAAAGGCCCTGATAGCCCTGACTGATCCCGAGGAGCGTCCGGATCAACTGGCCCTGGAGTCCGATGTTTCGAACTTCATGACCCAGCACTTCTACCGGCCACTCAAGAAAATGCGGGTCGGCATGCTGCTCAACGATCTGATCCACCAGACCGCTCGACATGGTCTGCGGATTCCGATGGACCTGTTCATTCTCATCAAGGCCGTTTCCACCATGGAAAGCCTTGTGCGATCACTGAATCCGGATTTCGACCTGATCTCCGAGACCGAACCCCATGTCCGGCGTATCCGCCTTGCCCGGGCGAGCCCTGGCCGGTTGGCCGAGGCCCTGTCGGAAACCGGGGCCGGTCTGTTCACGCTGTTCCGGTACCTGCCCGCCGAACTGCACAACTTCATGCGGGCCCTTGGCAATCGCAAGGCCCGCTTCGGCCTGGAACACCATGGATTACAGCCCCTGATCCGCACTCTGGATCAGGTCAGCAACCGTATTTCGTTTGCCATCGTGCTTGCCGCGTTGATCGTCGGCTCCTCCCTGATCATCCACGCCGGTATTCCACCCCACTGGAACGAGATTCCGATCATTGGCCTGATCGGCTACTGCCTGGCCGGCGTGATGGGACTGTGGTTGCTTTACTCAATCATCCGACACGGAAAAATGTAGCGACGGGTTCAGGGACCCATTGGTCGGTCCCGGTCGCGGTCGACCAGGCAGTAGAAACCGAAAGGCTCGTCGGACTCGTTTTTGAGCTGGTGGACGGCGAGGGGTTCGATGTAGGCCAGGTCGTGCTCTCCGAGGGGCTTGTGGGTGTCGTCCAGAACCAGGGTGCCGGTGCCTCGGGCACCGATAATGACGTGGGTATGGAGATGCTTTTCCAGGCTGGTGTAACCGCCGGGGGCCAGTTCGAAGTAGCGCAGGTCGAAGTTCATCTGTTCGCCGTTGTTGCCCATTAACTCCACTCGGCGTACTCCCTTGAAGGGCAGGGTGTCATCGTCCTTGTAGAGCTGGCTTTCCCGGCCGTCCCATTCAAAGTCCGGATTCTTTTTCAGGTAGTGCTTCAAGGCGCTGATCTGCATGCCCGGCAGTTCACAGGAGCTCATCCGCCACTCTGCCGGTGCATGCTGTTGCTCACCGTACAACCCGGCGAGCTTGCCGATGGATTGCCCGGTCACCTCGGCCAGTCGGTCCCCGGACTTGAGCAGATCACCGCCAATGAGAATGGCGCAATCCGGACCGTATTCGCGGCCCATATCTTCGAGCATGTCCAGGGTCTTTCCGCCGGCCGGGCAGGGCATGGTGGCGTGCAGGCCGTTGAACGGGCAGGTAAGCAGATCCACCACGTCCCGGCACTCGGAAAGCGCAGCGGAAATTCGCCCGCCCTTGCCCGGGAAAATGCTTATATCGGCCCCGGACACACGGGCCAGGGTACCCAGCAGAACGCCACTGGCTATGCCGTGGTCCTCCGGTTCGGTCAGGGCACCGGCCATGGCCGGGTGGGCCATGTACATCAGATCGAAATCGGCAGCCATACGGCCGGCGGTTTCCAGGCCCATCACCAGCGGGCAAAGCAGCACACCGGGCAGGTTGCGCCGGTGGACGAACTCGAGCTGGCGCAGCAGCCGGGAACCGGAGCCAGCCACGTGGGGCAGGTAGAGGCAGCGCCGGCCGGTCTGGTCATTGGCCCGCTCGACCGCGGTTGCACAGGCATCGACCCGGTGTTTGAAGGATTCGAAATCCTCGTGGACCAGGTTCTGGTCATCCTTGAGCAGGTCGCCACCACCGCGGGCAAACTCGCCAGCCAGCCGGGCCAGGTGTTCGACGGAGCTGCCCCGGGGCTTCAGCGCGGTGCACAGAAGGGGGCGCTGGCCGATGCCGGTGGCGAGGCGGATTCCGTCGATTCCGTAACGGGGGCCATGAAGTTGCCCGGTGACCGCCGGGGGCAGGGTCACGTCGACCAGTTTCAGCCGCGGGTAAAAGGAGATATTTCCGAACAGCAGGTGGAAGAGCTGCCCGACCTGACCGGCGGCGACTTCCGGGGCGTAGCTGACGGTGATGCGGTATTTCTCATCACCCCGGGCCTCGACGGACTCCACGCGGCCCACCAGTGACTCCCGGATTTCCGGAGTGACAAGTTCTTCGATGACCTCCACGCTTTGTTCAAGAGCGATGGCCCGGCCAAGGGTTTCCGGGTCCCGGTCGGGCCGGGTAGCGATATAAGTTGCCTGGATTCTGTCCATTGAGCAGGAATTCCGTACAATAACCCGCTTTTCAGGCGGGTCTTTCGATTCATGGAAAAACAGCGGGTTCTTACCGGCATTACCACTTCGGGCACGCCCCACCTGGGCAACTACGTGGGGGCGATCAAGCCGGCCATCGAGTCCAGCCGTCTGGATTCAATGGAGACATTTTACTTTCTCGCCGACTATCATGCCCTGGTCAAGTGCCACGAGCCCGAACGGGTCAACCGTTCGACCCTGGAGATCGCCGCCACCTGGCTCGCCCTGGGACTGGATACGGAGCGTTCCCTGTTCTATCGCCAGTCGGATCTGCCGGAAATCCCGGAGTTGACCTGGCTTCTGACCTGCGCCTGCGCCAAGGGCCTGATGAACCGGGCTCATGCCTACAAGGCCGCCGTGGCCGAAAACGAGGCGGCCGGCGAGGATGCTGACCTGGGCATTTCCATGGGCCTTTTCTGCTACCCGGTCCTCATGGCCGCCGATATTCTCATGTTCAACGCTCACAAGGTACCCGTGGGCCGCGACCAGGTCCAGCACCTGGAAATGGCCCGGGATATTGCCGCGCGCTTCAATCATCGCTACGGAGAGCACTTCGTTCTGCCCGAAGCGGTGATCGACGAACATGTAGCGACCTTGCCGGGCACCGACGGGCGCAAGATGTCGAAAAGCTACGACAACACCATCGGCCTGTGGCTGCCGGAGAAAAAACTGCGCAAGGCCATCATGCGCATCAAGACCAATTCCCAGGAGCCGGGGGAGCCCAAGGATCCCGACAGCGCGCCGGTCTATTCCGTCTACGCCGCCTTCGCCACCCGGCAACAGCGCGCGGACATGCGCAAGGCTTTCGCCGACGGCATTGCCTGGGGCGAGGTCAAGCAGCAACTGTTCGAACTCATCAATGCCGAACTGGCAGAACCCCGTCAGCGATACGAGGCACTCATGGCCAACCCGGCGGAAATCCAGCGGGAACTGGAGGCCGGAGCCGAGCGGGCCCGGGGGATTGCCGGACCGTTCATTGAAAGACTGCGCCAGGCCGTGGGCATCCGTCGACTGGGATGAGGCAGCCGGCCTTTCCGCCGCCCGAGCCATGCTGGCTGCCCATGGACGATGGCCGGGCCTTCCCCGCCGGCCGGGTCTGGTGTGTGGGCCGAAACTACGCCGACCATGCCCGGGAAATGGGGGGCGATCCGACCGCGGAAGCACCGTTTTTCTTTTCCAAGCCCGTTACCAGCCTGTCGCTGGAAGACACCGTCGCCTATCCGCCGGCAACCGGCGAGTTGCACCATGAAGTCGAACTGGTCGTGGCCCTGGGCCGGGGCGGTCGCAACCTGGACGAGATGGCTGCCCGGGCGTGCATTCTGGCCGCAGGAGTCGGCGTGGACCTGACCCGCCGGGACGTTCAGGCCGTCGCCCGGGCCGCGGGCCGGCCCTGGGATCTGGCCAAGGGCTTCGACGCTTCCGCCCCGATAGGCATGCTGAAGGCTGTGGGGGATGCGGGTTTGCCGACCAGGGGGCCGATCGAGCTGGAAGTCAATGGCCGGGTCCGGCAACAGGGCGATCTCGGGCAGATGATTCTCTCCCCGGTCCGGCTGCTGTGCCGGCTATCGGAAGAAGTGGCGTTGAAACCCGGTGACCTGCTCATGACCGGGACTCCGGCCGGGGTCGGGCCGCTCGTCCCGGGGGACCGGGTCGGTGCCCGGATCGTTGGCCTGGCCGGACTCGAATTCCGGATCGTTCCGGAATCGTGATTTCCCTGGGCACGGGGCTTGCGGTGTTTTTCGGTGGCATGCTCGGTGGAATTGCCCGGTTTGCCCTGGCCCGCTGGATTGACACCCGGCTGGGTCCGGATTTTCCCTGGGGAACCCTGGCGGTAAACTTGAGCGGCGCACTGGCCGCCGGACTGCTGGCCGGATACCTGGTCGGGTTGCCTGGGCCTGAAGACGAGCCTGGCTGGCTCTGGTTCCTGGGCCTGGTTGGCTTCCTGGGCAGCTACACCACCGTTTCAGCCTTCAGCCTCCAGGCCCTTGAGCTGGCCCGTGAAGGCCGCATGGGGGCCGTGGCGAAGTATGTTTCGGCTTCCCTGGCAGGCTGTCTCTTCGCCGCCGGAGCCGGCCTTCTTGCCGGCGGGGCGTTCCAATGAGGCGGGTTGCCGGAATCCATTTGCTTGTTGGACTCGGGGCGGGCCTGGGAAGCGTGTTTCGGGTCATCCTGTCCGAGGGGTTCAATCTGGCCGTTGGATTGCCCTGGGGTACCCTGGCGGCCAATGGGGGCGGATCGTTGCTGATCGGTTGTTACGCCGCCGGCTTTGTTTTCGGTCAGGGCCTCCTGGCCACCGCGCCCATGCGGCACTTCGTCATGGCCGGTTTTTGCGGTGGTTTCACCACCTTTTCCATATTCAGCCTCGAGACCCTGGCCCTGGCCGGAAGCGGGCTGATTTCTTTGGCTGCAATCAACATCGTTATGTCCCTGTCGGTATGGCTGGTTTGTGCCTGGCTGGGCTTCAGATTGGGCCAGTCCTTCAAAGTATCCGGACTGAATAGATAGATGATGTGGGTTGATTTCATCATCCTGACGCCGGTGCTTGTGTTTCTTCTGTGGCTTTACTGGTTTTCCCGCCCGGCTGCGCGCCTGGGTCCGGTGGATCGACTGGTCCTTGGTCTCACCCCCTTGCTGGTCACGGGCACCCTGTGGGCTGTTCATGCCAGCCTGGATGTGGAAGGCATGGGGTTGAACGTGATTGCGGTGGCTGCCGGTTACCTGGTGGGCTGCATGCTACTGGGTGCAGGCTGGGGGTTTCGGGTTAAGGCAGCAAGAAAAGGGCAGGGCATGCGATCAAGAGGCGGCCAGTTCCCCCCTGGCCGAACCCCTGGGTCAGCTCGATGATCAAAGCCTGCAGTCTCTCCTGTCTGAACTCGAAGATGGCCTGGCCCCCATCCGCGACGGCAGGGGTATCCTCTTTCCGATGGAAACCCGTTTTGTTCAGGGCCGCAGGTTGCAGTAGACAAACGGAAAATGGGCGACCTGCAGCAGGTCACCCATGGACTGGTCGGGTCAACCCGGTGGCCGGGTCGGGAAATATCAGTATCCGGAGGCTTCCGGTACCTGGATTGACACGACCGGATCGGTTTCGTATTCAAGGGTCTGGATAACGCGCACGGGAACCGGGGTGCCATCTTCGGTTGCCGGCCGGAAGTGCCATTGCGAAACGGCGTCGATGGCCGACTGCTCAAACACGCCTTCCGGCTCGACCTCGAGAAAGACGATGTCCTCGGTGGCACCATCCTCGGTGATGGTGAATTCGACTTTTACATGACCCTCTATTTCTTCCTCGGCAGCCGGCCCGGGATAAGCCGGCTGGATTCTCACAATGGGCTCGGGGTCAGTGAGTGCTCGCCCGGATCGGGAATTGCTTCCGGCGGCTCCGCCTGAAACGGCGACCGCAAGGACTTCCACCATGGACTCCGGTCCGGAATTGGAATAACTGGTTGCAGAAACGTTGCTTCCGGCAGTTCCGGCGGAAACGGTGACGGCAAGCCCGGTGGCAAGGACTACGAGAAGTGTGCCAGCGGCACGGCGAAAGGAACTTTGACGATGCTTTCCAAGCATAACTATTCTCCTCTGGATGGTTTGAGTCTGGCCCCACGGGGTGGCAAATGCTGCCAGGTTGCGGGGGCCGGAAAGGTTCAGCAGGGCATGGCCGTAACGGGCCCGGTCAGCGGAGCGGAGGCCGGCAAGAACCGATGCATCGCAACTGAGCTCCTGGTCGGAGCGAAAGGCCCGGTAGGCGGCCCAGGCCAGGGGATTGAACCAGAACAGTGACAGCAGCAGGCCGGCGCACAGGTTCGCAAGGTTGTCATGCCGTTTTGCATGCCGAAGCTCATGGGCGATGACCAGTTGCATGGTCGAGGCCGGGAGAGATTCCACGATCTTCGGCGGCAACAGGATGAACGGGCGGAGAAGGCCGGCGACCAGCGGGGTTTCGGTATTCCGTGAAACGCAAATGCGTTCGGAAGAAAACCGACCGGTGCCGGGTGGCATGGTTATCTTCCCGCGCAGGGGCCGGCTGCCGGCAACAAGATTCCGCGCGGCGAGGATCCTTGCTGCCAGGTGACCCAGCATGAGTGTACTGCCGGCAAGCCAGGCGATCAGCAACCAATTCAGTGCATTGCCCCCGGTGGCCAAAGCCTCAG